>NZ_JBFUKM010000002.1:0-521613 GCF_056400825.1 Allobosea sp. P4_H5
CGCCTATGTCACGCTGATGGCGGGCGAGAAGCCCTCGGCGGACCTGAAGAAGGAACTGGTTTCCTACGTCCGCAACGAGATCGGCCCRATCGCCTCGCCGGACCTGATCCAGTTCGCGCCCGGCCTGCCCAAGACCCGCTCGGGCAAGATCATGCGCCGCATCCTGCGCAAGATCGCCGAGGACGAGTATGGCGCGCTCGGCGACACCTCCACCCTGGCCGATCCCGCTGTCGTCGACGACCTGATCGCGAACCGACAGAACAAGCGCAAGGCCGGCTGAGGCTCAGGCGGCCTCAGGCTGCCCTGACTCGATCGGCCACGACCTTACCGGCGAGCATATGCTCGCCGGCGATTCCGACCCGGTTCCGGCCCTCGGCCTTGGCCGTGTAGAGCGCCTGATCGGCTGCTTCGATCAATGTCTTCCAGCCAGGGCCATCGCGTCGGCCGGTCGCTACGCCGAAGCTGGCAGTGACGAGCAACTCGGTCCCGTCGTCGAGCATGATCGCCTGCTCGGCGATCGCCGCGCGCAGCGTTTCCGCGATCCGCGCCAGCGTGCGCAGGGAGGTGCTCGGCAGGACGATGGCGAACTCCTCGCCGCCATAGCGCATGACGAGGTCGTTCTTGCGAACCATTTCCGCCACCAGCCCCGCTGTGGTTCGCAGGACGTGATCCCCGGTGATATGGCCATAGGTGTCGTTGATCAGCTTGAAGCGATCGATGTCCATCAGGATCAGACCGGTTTCGATGGGCAGGTCGGCGAAGCCGGAGTCGTCCTGACCGAGACGATCGAACGTGCGGCGATTCAGCAGGCCGGTCAGCGCATCGGTTTCGGCCTGCACCTTCAGGCGCTCGGTGAGGCGCAGGCGCTCACGCAGCTTGAGGCGCAGCGATTCAAGGGCAGCGAACAGCTCATGAATCTCGCCGCTATGCCTGTTGACACGCGTCGGCCGGTCGAGATTGCGTTCCTCGGCGAGTGCCACGATGTGATTGCGGGCCTGCAGCAGCGGGCGGAAGATGCGCCGGCGTGCGAGCACGAGCAGCAGCAGATTGGTGAGGACGATCAGACCTGTGAAGGCAACGACGAGCTGAAGCCAGCGAACGCTGCTCGCGCGGGTTGCCTGCGCGTGCGCCAGCATGTCGTCGAGGAAGCTCTCGCGCAGGCGTTCCAGCGGCGCCATCGTCGGAACGTACTGCAAGGTCATCTGCTCGGTGTTGACCGAATAGTAGCCCGTCTTTCCCTCGGCACTCAGCCGCGCGATGAGGTCGAGCCCATCGCGGAAGTAGCGGGTTCTCGCCGCGCCGACGGCGGCGACCAGTTCGGGCGCGTCGGTGTGCAGGGCAAGCTGGTGTTCCAGCGATTGCCAGATCTGCAGGATACGCCCATGGGTCAGGATGAGTTCGTCGTAAGCCGTTACGGAGAGCGGTTCGCGCGCAGCGATCGAGGGGGCGAGGAAGGATCCGAGCCGCCCGGCATATTCGCGCAAATCGCCAAGCATCAGCCCGGTCAGGGCATGCCCTGCCAGCGAGCTGTCGTGCTCCGTCAGCTCGGCCATTGCGGCGACCACCACCGGCCGCATCGTCTCGACGACCCCGAACATGCCAGCGATCACGCCGCGGATCTCGGTGGTGTCGCGCTGGGCCAGTGGCCGTGCGCTCAGCCGATCCGCTGCGCGTCTTGCCGCGGCGAGGCTGGCTTGGACGTTGCCCAATTTGTCGCGGGCGACGAGATGCCGGGTGATCTCATTACCGTCATCGGGCGTGATCTCGGCCAGGGCCTGATCGCTCGATGCGCGGAATTCGGCAAGCTTGCGCGCGGCAGGACTGTCCGCCGCCGGCTCCTCGCCGAGCACGCTGTTCATCGGGCCGCGCTCGGCCGAGAGCCGGTTCGCCGCGGTCAGCACTTTCCTGTAGAGCGTCAGCGCCTCGAGATTGCGGCTGGCACGGACATAATCGCTGCCGAGAATGGTGATCAGGCCGAGCGCCAGTGCGAGCGAGAGCGCGAGCAGGACCATGCAGCCCAGAACGAGCTTGGTATCGAGGCTGGCGCCCCGCCGCGGGCGGGCGGTGACCATTATTTTGGAACGATCGCTCAACAGGGCCATGCTTCGCAAAAGGACGAGTTGCCGTTGCGTGAGCTATCGAAGGCGGGCCTTGAGATTCGGTAAACTCAATACCGTGAAAGGCTGAGGCTTCAGCCTTCGCCGGGCTTGCGGCGACCCTTCCGGCCGAGCTTCCTGCCATAGAGTTCGAGCTTGTGGCGGACGATCTCGTAGCCGAGCCTGGCGGCGATCTTCGCCTGCAGCTCTTCGATCTCCGGCGAGGAGAATTCGATCACCTCGCCGCTCTCGACATCGATCAGATGGTCGTGGTGGGCCTGGTCGGCATGCTCGTAGCGCGAGACGCCGTCCTCGAAGGCATGGCGCTCGATCGCGCCCTGCGTCTCCAGCAGCTTCATCGTGCGATAGACGGTCGAGAGCGACAGCGTCGGGTCATGCACGAAGGCGCGGGTGAAGATGCCCTTCGCATCGGGATGATCGTCGGCCTCGGCCAGGACACGCAGGATCAGCCGGCGCTGCTGGGTCATGCGCAGGCCCGCCTTGCGGAGCTGGTGCTCGAACTCCGTCACGCGCTGGTCGATTCCCTTCATGCGCGAGAGGTAGCAACCCTGAGAGGCATTTGCAAAAGCACCTTGTCGCAATTCGTTTGCAGTTGCGTTGACAAGATGCAAGTGATTTGCAATAGCGTTGCATCATCCCCGTTTCGCTGTTGGAGAGACCATGTCCTCGCGCCGCCGTTTCCTTGGCCTTGCCGCTGCCGCGACCCTGACGCTTGGCCTCGCCGCTTCCGCCGGAAGCGGCCTGGCACAGGCCGCGCCGGGCAAGCCGCTGCGCGTCGTCACGACCTTCACGGTTATCCAGGACATCGCCCAGAACGTCGCCGGCACGGCGGCGATCGTCGAGTCGATCACCAAGCCGGGCGCCGAGATTCACGACTACCAGCCGACGCCGCTTGATGTGGTGAAGGCGCAATCGGCCGATCTCGTGCTCTGGAACGGCATGAACCTGGAGCGCTGGTTCGAGAAGTTCTTCGACAATGTGAAGAACGTCAGGAGCGCCGTGGTGACCGATGGCATCGTGCCGATGGGCATCAAGGACGGGCCTTATGAGGGCAAGCCCAACCCGCATGCCTGGATGTCGACGGCAAGCGCGCTGATCTATGTCGAGAACATCCGCAAGGCCCTGGCCGAGGCCGACCCAGCCAATGCCGCGACCTATGCAAAGAATGCCAACGACTATTCCGCGCAGATCAAGGCGATGGACGGGCCCCTGCGCGCTCGTCTCGACAAGGTGCCGGCCGAGAAGCGCTGGCTCGTCTCCAGCGAGGGCGCCTTCAGCTATCTGACGCGCGACTATGGCTGGCGCGAAGCCTATCTCTGGCCGATCAACGCCGACGAGCAGGGCACGCCGCAGCAGGTGCGCCGCCTGATCGACCTCGTCCGCAAGAACAAGCTCCCGGCCGTGTTCAGCGAGAGCACGATCTCGGACCGCGCTGCCAAGCAGGTCGCGCGCGAGACCGGCGCCAAATATGGTGGCGTGCTCTATGTCGACTCGCTCTCCGACGCGCGCGGCGCGGTCCCAACCTATCTCAAGCTGCTCGAGGTCACCGTCGACACGATCGCGAAGGGGTTCGGCCAGTGAACCTGCAGAGTGCCGAGATCCGCACGGGGCAGGGGCCGACGCCTTCGATCGTGGTCAGTGGCGTCACCGTTCGCTATGCCAATGGCGTCACCGCGGTGAACGATGCCTCCTTCGCGCTCGGCCCCGGCACGATCTGCGCGCTGGTCGGCGTCAACGGCTCCGGCAAGTCGACGATCTTCAAGACGCTGATGGGCTTCCTCAAGCCAGCGCAGGGGCTGGTCAGCATCGCCGGCATGGAGGTTCGCGCGGCGCTGAAGCGCGGCCTCGTCGCCTATGTGCCGCAGGCCGAGGAGGTCGACTGGACCTTCCCGGTGCTGGTCGACGACGTCGTGATGATGGGACGCTATGGCCATATGGGCTTCATGCGCCTGCCGCGGAAGGCGGACCGCGAGGCGGCCGAGCAGGCGCTCGAACGCGTCAACATGCTGGAGTTCCGCCGCCGCCAGATCGGCGAACTCTCCGGCGGCCAGCGCAAGCGCGTCTTCCTGGCACGGGCGCTGGCGCAGGGCGGGCAGGTGATCCTGCTCGACGAGCCCTTCACCGGTGTCGACGTCAAGACCGAGGACCAGATCGTCGGGCTGATGCGCGAACTCAGGGCGGAGGGGCGGCTGATGCTGGTCTCGACCCACAATCTCGGCTCGATCCCGGATTTCTGCGACCAGGTCGTGATCATCAACAAGACGGTGCTTGCGGCAGGGCCGACCGAGACGACCTTTACCCAGGACAATCTGCAGCGGGCCTTCGGTGGTGCGCTCCGGCATTTCCGCCTCGAAGGCGCGAGCCTGCATGCCGATGCCGACGACCGCCGCGTCACCGTGATCACCGACGATGAGCGCCCGCTCGTCTTCTATGGTGATCGCGATCATGAGAAGCCTGCCGCCGGCAGGAAGGACGGGCAGCCGTGATGGAGCTCCTGCTCGAACCCTTCGGCTACCAGTACATGGTCAAGGCGATCTGGGTCTCGGCCCTGGTAGGCGGCGTCTGCGCCTTCCTGTCCTGCTATCTGATGCTGAAGGGCTGGTCGCTGATGGGCGATGCGCTGGCACATGCGATCGTGCCCGGCGTCGCGCTCGCCTATCTGCTGAAGGTTCCTTATGCCGCCGGCGCCTTCTTCTCCGGCTTGCTGGCTGCGCTCGCCATGGCCTTGGTCCGGGTGCGTACGCAATTGCGGGAGGATGCCGTGATCGGCATCGTCTTCACGACGTTCTTCGCCGTCGGCCTGATGATCGTCTCGATCAACCCGACCTCGGTCAACGTCCAGTCGATCGTGCTCGGCAACATCCTCGGCATCTCCGATGAGGACGTCGTTCAGGTCGCGATCATCGCCTTCGTCTCGCTCGCCATCCTGCTGCTGCGCTGGAAGGATCTGATGCTGGTCTTCTTCGACGAGAATCAGGCGCGCGCCGTCGGCCTGTCACCGACGCGGTTGAAGGTCCTGTTCTTCGTGCTCCTCTCGGCCTGCACCGTCGCGGCGCTGCAGACGGTCGGCGCCTGCCTCGTCATCGCCATGGTGGTGACCCCTGGCGCGACCGCCTATCTCCTGACCGACCGCTTCGGTCGCCTGATCGCGATCGCGGTGACGATGGGGGTCGTTACGTCGGCTCTCGGAGCCTATGCCAGCTACTTCCTCGACGGCTCGACCGGTGGTCTGATCGTCGTGTTCCAGACACTGTTGTTCCTCGCCGCCTTCCTGTTCGCGCCCAAGCATGGCCGCCTCGGCGCGCGCCGCGCCGCCAGCACGGGAGCGGCGGCATGAGCTTGATCCAAACCTGGCTGCTCGCCCCCTTCGCGCACGAGTTCATGCTGCGTGGCCTCGCCGTCGCGGTGATGGTCGGCCTCGTCTGCGCTGTCCTATCCTGCTTCCTCGTGCTGAAGGGCTGGTCGCTGATGGGCGATGCGGTCTCGCATGCGGTGCTGCCCGGCATCGTGCTGGCCCATATCGCAAGCCTGCCGCTCGCCATCGGCGCCTTCGCCGCCGGCCTGACCTGCGCCTTCGGCATCGGCTATCTCAAGGAGAACAGCCGGGTGAAGGAAGACACGGTGATGGGTATCGTCTTCTCCGGCATGTTCGCGCTGGGCCTCGTGCTCTTCGTCAAGGTCGACAGCGACCAGCACCTGCTGCACATCCTGTTCGGCAACATGCTCGGCGTGACCTGGGGCGACATCGCCGAGACGGCGCTGATCGCCTTGCCGGTCGCCGGCTTCATGCTGGTCAAACGGCGTGACTTCCTGCTGCACGCCTTCGATCCGGCACATGCGCGCGCGATTGGGCTACCGGTCAAGGCGCTGCATTTCGGCCTGCTCGCCATGCTGGCGCTAACCATCGTCGCCGCGCTGAAGGCGGTCGGCATCATCCTGGTTGTCGCGATGCTGGTAGCGCCCGGCGCGATCGGTTTCCTGACCACGCGCCGCTTCGACCTGATGCTCCTGACAGCGATCGCGGCGGCGGTGACGTCGAGCATCTTCGGCACGATCCTGAGCTTCCATCTCGATGTTGCGACAGGACCGTGCATCGTCGTGGTGCAGGCGGTGCTTTTCCTGGCGGCGCTGACGCGCAGCCTCCTCAAGTCGCGGAGACTGGCCACGGTGCGCCCGGCCTGAATCGCGCTGGAGACAAGCAAGCCTCCTCGGGAATAGGGCTGTTCGCCACGCGTTCTTCCCAAATCCGCCCAGTTGTCCCGCTGCGATGGGGCATGGCCGATATGGAGGAGACGATGACGAGCGATACCGACGAAGGACGGCGGAAGCTGCTGCGGCTGGCTCTCTTTGCCCTACCCATGGCGATAGCCGGCGCGACGCTCACCGCGACGACCGTAAGGGCCGACGATGATGACGATGACGATGATCGCCGGCGCCGCCGCTGGTATCGCCGCCGCTATTACGATGATGGCTACCGGCGGCGCTGGCACGATGATGATTACTATCGCTGGCGGCGTCGGCGCCGGCGCGACCATGATGACGACGATGATTGATCGCCGTGAGCGCGCATCGGCTCAGGCCGCCTGCGCCGGCTCGCTGTCTTCGATGCGGCTGACCTCGACCCACTGGTTCTGGCATTGGCAGAAATTGCCGCTGGTCAGGAAGGCGATATCGGCCGCGTCGCGTCCTGCCGCGATGCGGACCATGCCGTCGACCGGTGCCAGCCGCGTCGGATCGACCAGCCACCATTGTCCGTCGAGATAGACCTCGAAGACGGCGTGGAAGTCCGGCGGATCGAGATCGGCTGCATAGACGCTGACGGCGCGGGCCGGCAGATTGAGCGCACGGCAAAGCGCGATGGCGAGATGGCTGAAGTCGCGGCAGACGCCCGCCCGGTCGATGAAGGTCTGCTCGGCCGTAGTCTGCGCATTGCTGACGCCGTGGACGTAGTCGACATGCTCCTGCAGCCAATCGACGACGGCGAGAACCTTGGCGCCGCCGGCCTCGATGTCGCTGAACTCGCGCTGGGCGAAGCGCATCAGATTGTCGGAGGGGCAAAAGCGGCTCGGCAGCAGATAGGGCAGGACCTCGGACGGCAGTTCGGCCCAGGCGTGCTGGCGCGCATCGGCATGCAGGAGGCGGCGCGTGCCGTTGTCGACCGTACCCTGATACTGGATCGAGACCTGACCCGAGAGCACGGCGCGGAAGCGGCGCGCGCCGGTTTCGGCGTCGAGGTCGCGGATCAGATTGACGGACTGATCCACCAGCAGGCGATCGGATAGGATAGTCTGATCCGAAGACCGCGCCGGCTCGATCGCGACGATCACCGGCGTTTCATGGTCGAAGCGGTAGATCAGGGTGGCGACGACCTTCAGCTTCACATCCTGCTCCTTGCGATCGCCGACGCGCGTCAACGTGACGAGGAGCAGGAAGTTCCGCGATTCCCGCGACAACGGCGCGACGGATGGGCGCCGTCAGCGCTTGGTCAGGAAGGCCATGAAGGCGGCCTGGGCCTCGGCCGATTTCAGCCGCTCGCCGAAATGTCGTGCCTCGGTCGCGATCGTCTCGGCCACCGCGACGGCGCTGCCGCGCTTTAGGAGCGCCTTGGTCAGCGCGACCGATTGCGGCGGCAGGGCCGCCAGCGCCTTGGCTTTCTCCAGTGCTGCTGTGAGCGCGCCGCCGTCTTCGGTGACGGCGTTGATCAGCCCTGCGTCCTGCGCGATCTCAGGTCCGAAGGGCTCGCCCAGCATCAGCAATTCAGCGGCGCGCTTGCTGCCGGCGATCAGCGGCAGAAGATAGCTCGAGCCGCCTTCCGGGCAGAGGCCGAGGCTAACGAAGGGCATGCGGAAGCTGGCGCCGCGTCCGGCGAAGGCGAGGTCGCAATGCAGCAGCATGGTGGTGCCGATGCCGACGGCGAAGCCTTCGGCCGCGGCGACGAGCGGCTTCTTCGCCGTCGAGATCGCGGTCAGGAAGTCGATAGCGATCTCGGCGCCGACGCCAGTCGCGGCCGCAGCGGCGAAATCCTTGATGTCGTTGCCGCTGGTGAAGCAGCCGCCGGCGCCGGTGAGCACGACTGCGCGCACCGAGGCGTCGGCATCCGCGGCGGCGAGCGCATCGATCAGCCCCCGATAGGTGGCGCGGTCGAGCGCATTGCGCCGGTCGGGCCGGTTCATGGTGATCTGCCTGACGCCCTCGGCCGGGGTCTCGCTCAGAACGGTCTCGGTCATGCAAACCTTCTCAAATCTCTCTCCGCTGGAAGCGGGCGGCAGACGATGGGGGAGGCGCTTGCGCCGGTCAAGGAAGCCCTTAGGCTCAGGGCGTTGCGGGGCTTCCGTCATTATTTTAAGCTTCAACTAATTCAGTGGCGCGAGCGCGTCGCCGGCAAGACAGGGTGGAGATCGCATGCCTACCGTCACATTGACCCGCCAGGGCGGGATCGCCGTCGCGATGCTCGACAACCCGCCGGTGAATGCGCTTTCGGCCGCGCTCCGGGCCGATCTCAATGACGCGCTCGCGCAAGCAATGGCCGATCCGACCGTGACGGCGCTGGTCATCGCCGCCAAGGGTCGCGCCTTCATCGCCGGCGCCGATATCAGCGAATTCGGCAAGCCGCCGGTACCGCCGATCCTGCCGGATCTGCTGGCCGCGATCGAGAATGCGGGCAAGCCGGTCGTCGCGGCGATCGAGGGCGTCGCATTGGGCGGCGGGCTCGAGGTCGCGCTCGCCTGCCATGGCCGCGTCGCCAGCCCCGCCGCGAAGCTCGGCCTGCCGGAGATCAAGCTCGGCCTGATTCCCGGTGCCGGCGGCACGCAGCGCCTGCCGCGCCTGATCGGCGCCGCTGCTGCCTTCCCGATGATGCTCTCCGGCGAGCCGATCCCGGCCCAGAAGGCGCTGGCACTCGGGCTGGTCGACAAGCTCGTCGACAATGATGCCGTCGGCGCTGCGATCGCGCTGGCGCAGGAGCTGGCGGGCAAGGGCGCGCCGTTGAAGACGAGCGCGCGCACCGACAAGCTGACGGCCACCGAGCGCGAGACCTTCGAGGCGCTGGCCAAGGATGCCCTGGCGAAATCAGGCGAGATGCCGAACGTCGCGGCGTTGGTCGAGGCGGTGCGCGCAGCGTTGACGCTGCCGCTGGCGGAAGGCTTCGCGACCGAACGCGCGCTATTCGTGAAGCTCCTCGGCGACGAGCGTTCCAAGGCGTTGCGCTATGTCTTCTTCGCCGAGCGCGAGGCGGCAAAGGTGCCGGGCATCGACGAGAGCGTGAAGCCGCGCCCGATCGCGCGCGCCGCGGTGGTCGGCGCCGGCACCATGGGCGGCGGCATCGCCATGTGCTTCGCCAATGCCGGCATCCCGGTGACGCTGATCGAGACCACGCAGGAGCAGATCGACAAGGGCCATGCCCGGGTGCGCGACACCTATGGCTTCTCGGTCAAGCGCGGCTCGATGACCGAGGCGGTGCGTGAGCAGCGCATGGCGCTGATCACGCCGGCGGTCGGGCTCGCGGCCGCGGCTGAAGCCGACATCGTGATCGAGGCCGCCTTCGAGGAGATGGGCGTCAAGCGCGAGATTTTTGGCGCGCTCGATACGATTGCCAAGCCGGGCGCGATCCTCGCCAGCAACACCTCCTATCTCGACCTCGCCGAGATCGCCGCCGTGACGAGTCGGCCGGCCGACGTGCTCGGCCTGCACTTCTTCAGCCCAGCCAATGTGATGAAGCTGCTCGAGATCGTCCGGCCCGCCGGCGTCGCCAACGATGTGGTCGCCACCGCGATCGGCCTGGGGCGCAAGCTCGGCAAGGTGCCGGTCGTGGTCGGCAACTGCTTCGGCTTCGTCGGCAACCGCCTGCTGGAAGCGCGCACCCGCGCTGCCGAGCGCCTGCTGGTCGCCGGTGCCTTGCCGCATGAGGTCGATGCGGCGCTGACCGGCTTCGGCTTCAAGATGGGGCCGTTCGCCATGTCCGACCTCGCCGGCAACGACATCAGCTGGCGCAGCCGCAAGGCGCGCGGCAAGAGCGCGGCGGTGGCGGATGCGATCTGCGAGCGCGGCTGGTTCGGCCAGAAGACCGGTCGCGGCTATTACCGCTATCCGGAGGGCGCCCGTGCCGGCGAGCGCGATCCGGACGTCGAGGCGCTGATCGCCGAGGTCTCGGCCAGCAAAGGCGTGACGCGGCGCAGCTTCACAGGTGACGAGATTTTGGCGCGGCTGCTCGATCCGATGGTCAACGAGGGTGCGCGCATTCTCGACGAGGGCATAGCCACGCGCGCTGGCGACATCGATACGGTCTGGCTCAACGGCTACAACTGGCCGGCCTGGCGCGGCGGGCCGATGCATTGGGCCGAGGGTGTCGGACTGGGCACCATCGTCAAGCGGCTGGAGCAGCAGGCAAAGGAAAGTGGCGATGCCTCGCTCGAACCGGCGCCGCTGCTGCGCAAGCTCGCGGCCGAGGGCAAGGGCTTCGGTTGAGGAACGCTAGAGCATTGGTTTGGCGCATTTTCTTCACGCGAACCGGTATCCACTTCGCTCGAAAATGCGCTTTTACCCCTCGGCAGCGAAGCCGAGGGGGATCGCCGTGGTCGATTTGAGCTCCTCCATGGCGAACATGGAGGTGACGTCATTGAGCTCGATCCGCGAGATCAGCTTCTTGTAGAGCGCGTCATAGGCGGTGATGTCTGAGACGTACGCCTTGAGCAGATAATCGATCTCGCCGCTCATCCGGTAGAAGTCGACGATCTCGGGCAGGTCCTGCACGGCGGCGTGGAAACGCTCCAGCCAGTCCATCGAATGATGCGCCGTCTTGACCGCGATGAAGACGGTGACGCCGGCCTTCAGCTTGGTGCGGTCGAGCAGCGCGACGCGCCGCCTGATATGACCTGCCTCTTCCAACTTCTGGATGCGTCGCCAGCACGGCGTCGGCGACAGTCCGACCGCCTCCGCGATCTCCGCCAGCGGCTTGCTCGCATCCTGCTGCAGCAGGGCGAGAATGCGCAGATCGAAGGCATCGAGCCTGGCCACGGCGTTGGATCTCCTCGGAACAGAATATCACTCGCCATATGCAAGCAGAAATTTATTTCTCATATTGAGATCGATATTGGTATCAGTTTCTAAGTTTGTCGCGTTTTGAGCGGCGGATCGCAAACCGTTCCCACCGGGCCCGGCCTATCATTCTTTTGTCATTCGATGGGACGGGAGATCAGGGACATGCAGGGCTTTCTCGGCGAGGAGCGGAGCGGCGCGGTGCTGAATGCCCTGCGGACCCATGAGGGTACCTGCTCGCGCGACTATCTCGCCGCGGCCCGCGCCGTCCTCAACGAGCTCGTCGCTATCCCCGATCTGATCCAGGCTCTGCCGCTGCAGCGCAAGCAAGGCGGCTATGCCCGCAACCTGCTCGCCGGCAACGACACCGTCAGCGTCTGGGCGATGGTCTGGGGCGAAGGCTCCACGACCTGCATCCACGATCATCACTGCTCCTGCTGCTTCGGCATGGTCACCGGCGCCCTGACGGAAACCTGGTATCGCGCCATCGACGCCAGCCGCGCGGTGGCGACGCAGGAGTATGAGCGGCAGGCCGGCTATGTCGCCTGCATGTTGCCGACCGGGCCGAACATCCACCGCATGCAGAACCGCGGCGTGGGCGATGCGATCTCGATCCACATCTACGGCTACGACCACCATCTCCACGATTCCTCGGTCGAGACCGAGTACACCGCCGTGGCGGGCTGAAGCAGGCAATCAGAGCTATCGCCGGCGAGATGTGCGAGCGCGGTCGGGAGTTCCCCGGCCGCGCTCTTTTGCCATCATGATGTCGCAACCCGCGCCGACCCTGCCGGCGGGGAGATCAAAACGGGTGAGCCAGCTGTCAAGGAGACTTGAGGCATGAGCCTGAACGTTCTGCAGAGCCGTTGGGATGGCACCGACGGTAACGATACCTGGGTCGCCGAGACCAGCACCACCGGTTGGACCGCCTATGGCAAAGGTGGTGACGACCACATGACGGGCGGCGCGCTCGCCGACGTGCTGTCCGGCGGTGACGGTTTCGACGTCATTCGCGGCGGTGGCGGAAATGACCGGATCTATGGCGGTGAAGGCGTCGACCAGCTCTATGGCGGCGATGGCAACGACCTCATCGACGGCGGTGGCCAGTACGACCTGATCTGTGCCGGCAACGGCAACGACGTGGTGATCGGCGGCGGCATCGCCTATGGCGAGGCCGGAAACGACATGCTCTCCGGCAGCGAGGAACGCGACATCCTCATTGGGGGCGACGGCAACGATACGATCCAAGGCGGTGACGGCGCCGATTTCCTCCGCGGCGGCAACGGCACGGACACGATCTATGGCGGTGGCGACGACACCGCCAATTTTGACTACACGGACGAGCTCTGGGGCGACGCCGGCAAGGATTTCCTCCATGGCGGCGTGGGCCGGGACGTCTTCGTCTACTGGACCGAAAGTGAGAGCGCTCCGGGAGCTGCCGCGCGCGACGTCATCTACAATTTCACGCAAGGCGCGGACGACATCAGCCTGCCGGTGGATGCCGATACCGAAACACCGGACTTCCAGGATTTCGTCTTCATCGGCACGGACGGCTTCAGCGGCGGCGCCGGCGAGGTGCGTTACGATATTGGCGACGGCGGCACCTTCGTCACAGCCGATATGAATGGCGACAGGGTCGCTGATTTCGAGATCGAGCTCGTCGGAGAGATCAACCTGACGGCTTCCGACTTCTTGCTTTGAGCGGAACAGCCTCGGGCTAATCCAGCCAGCTGGTGAAGCCCTCGACCGGCTCGCGCTCCGGCACGAGCCGGTTTGCCGGTGCATCCGGATCGGCCTTGCCGAGCGCGATGCCGCAGACCACGACCTCGCTTTCGGGGATGGCGAGCTCGCGCCTGATGATCCCGTGGAAGCTGGCGAAGATCGCCTGCGGGCAGGATTCGAGGTCGTGGCCCTGCGCAGCTATCAGCAGGGTCTGGACGAAGGCGCCGAGATCGAGCCAGGAGCCGATCTCGAGATCGCGGTCGACGGTCAGCATCAGCGCCACCGGCGCGCCGAAGAAGCGCAGGTTCGCTTCGGTCTGGCGGCGCATGCCGGCATGGTCGCCCTTGGCGACGCCGAGCAGGCCGTAAAGGTCCCAGCCGACCTTGCGGCGGCGCGAGAGATAGGGCTCGCGGAAGGTCACCGGATAGTAGCGATACTCCTCCTCGCGCGGGGAGGGATCGTCGAGCGCGGCGACCAGCGCCGTCTCCAGCTTTGCGCGGGTCCTGGGGCCGAGCACGCGCAGCCGCCAGGGCTGCATGTTGGTGCCGCTCGGGGCCTGCGCCGCCAGTTCGATCAGGCGGCGCACCAGCGCCGGGTCGACAGGATCGGGCAGGAAGGCACGCACGGCGCGGCGGCTGGCGATGGCCTTCTCGACCGCCTCAGCCGCCGCTGCGCTCATGCGCTGAGTGGCTGGCGCGCCGCGAGGAAAGCCTCGTGCTCGCGGATCAGCCCGCCATCGAGCGCCCTGGCGATCAGCTTACGGGTGTTGTCGAGGCCGTAGATCGCGGCGAAGGAGCCGAAGCGCGGGCCCTGGTCCTCGCCGAACATCACCTGGTAGATCGCCTTCCACCAGTCGCCGGAGACGCCGGGCCGCTCCGGCGTCGCATTCTTGGCCGTGAGGTTCTGATAGCGCGGGATAGCGCGGGCGACGTCGAGTGCAGCGTCCTGAACCTCTTCGGCACTCGCACCCGCCGGCAGCGCGGCGAGCGCGGCGTCGAGCGCGATGAAGGCTGCGCGCTCGGTCTCGTCGGCCGGGCGATAGTGCTTGGCCGGCTTCACGAAGTCGCGGAAATAGGCGAGCGCATAGCCGACCAGCGCATCGAGCCGCGGATGCGTCTGCGGCGAGATGCCGGGCGCATAGCGCTGCAGGAAGCCCCATAGCACGGCCTTGTCCTCGGAATTCGCGACGGCGACGAGGTTCATCAGCAGCGAGAACGAGATCTGCGTGCGCACCGCATTGTCGCCCGCGCCGGTGGCGATCACCTCCGGCTGCGGCGGCGTGCCGGCATGGATGTGCCAGACCGGGTTGCCGAGGCGGTTCTTCCAGTCCTGCCGGTCATAGCCGCCGAGGAACTGCAGGTAGTCGTCGACGGCGCGCGGGATCACGTCGAAATGCAGCTTCTTGGCCTCGCGCGGCCGCGAGTACATGAACAGCGCCAGGGACTCCGGCGGGCCATAGCTCAGCCAGTCCTCGATGGTGAGGCCATTGCCCTTCGACTTCGAGATCTTCTGGCCCTGTTCGTCCAAGAAGAGTTCGTAGTTGAAGCCTTCCGGCGGCGTGCCGTCGATGGCGCGGGCAATCTGCGAGGAGACCTTGACCGAGTCGATCAGGTCCTTGCCGGCCATCTCGTAGTCGACGCCGAGCGCGACCCAGCGCATCGCCCAATCAGGCTTCCATTGTAGCTTGGCGTGGCCGCTGGTCACCGGGGTGGTGAAGCGCTCGCCGCTCGCTGGATCGGTCCAGGTGATGGTGCCGGCCTCGACATCGCGCGCCTCGATCGGCACCTGCATGACGATCCGGGTCTTGGGATGGATCGGCAGGAAGGGCGAATAGGTCGCGGCGCGCTCCTCGCGCAGGGTCGCCAGCATGATCGACATGATCTTGTCGAAGCGGGCCAGCATCCTGAGCAGGGTCGCATCGAACTCGCCGGCGCGATAGGCGTCGGTCGAGGACTTGAACTCGTAGTCGAAGCCGAACTGGTCGAGGAAGGCGCAGAGCCGGGCATTGTTGTGCCGGCCGAACGAGTCATGGGTGCCGAAGGGGTCCGGCACTTCGGTCAGCGGCTTGCCGAGATGCTGCGCCAGCAGCTCCTTGTTCGGGACGTTGTCCGGGACCTTGCGCAGGCCGTCCAGGTCGTCCGAGAAGGCGATCAGCCGCGTCGGGATGGCGCCATCGGTCAGTACCTGAAAGGCATGGCGCACCATCGAGGTACGGGCGACCTCGCCGAAGGTGCCGATATGCGGCAGGCCGGACGGGCCGTAGCCGGTCTCGAACACCGCCTCCTGCTTGCCCGATTTCTGCAGCCGCGCGACGAGCTTCTTGGCTTCCTCGAACGGCCAGGCGGCCGAGACGCGGGCGGCTTCGATCAGCGCGGGGTCGAAAGCGGGCATTTTGGCTTCAGGTCTCGCTGGATAGGGCAGGGAAGGGCGCGGTTTCGCAGATATGCGGGTGCGGCGCAACATCCGCGGGCCTTCTGCCAGCAAGATGGAAAACGCCTGCCTTAAAAAGCGGCAGACAACCCCGGTCGCTCGATTGACTCCCGATAAGGCCTCGCTAGCGTCGTCGTACAACATAAGCAGGGGTCGGCTTCGATGGTTCGTGAGGTGAAGTGGGGGCAGTCCGGCTCGCAGCGGGCCGGCGAAGGTTTGGCGTGGGCATTCACCCGCCGTATCGCATTGGCTGGCGCCGCGGCGCTGGCTCTGGGGGCGATGTCCCCGGCGCAAGCGCAGACAGCGGTCAAGTTCACGCTCGACTGGGTGTTCCAGGGGCCGACCTCGCCCTTCCTGGTGGCGCTGGAGAAGGGTTACTACAAGGCCGAGGGGCTCGACGTGACCATGGATCCCGGCCAGGGCTCGGCCGGCGCGGTCCAGCGCGTCGCCACCGGCGCCTACGACATCGGCTTCGCCGACGTGAACTCGCTGATCGAGTACAACGCCAAGAACGCCGGCAAGGAGATCCTCTGCGTCTTCATGGCCTATGACTTCCCGCCTTTCGGCGTGCACACGCTGAAGAAGACCGGGATCACCAAGCCGGCCGATCTCGCCGGCAAGAAGCTCGGCGCGCCGGTGTTCGACGCCTCGTTCCGGCTCTTTCCCGCCTTCGCCAAGAAGGTCGGCATCGATGCCAAGACCGTCAATCACGTCAACCTGACGCCGCAATTGCGCGAGCAGTCGATGGTGCAGGGCACGGTCGACTTCATCAGCGGGCACTTCTTCTCGTCGGTGCTCGACCTCAAGGCGCGCGGCGTGAAGCAGGAGGACATCGTCTCCTTCAACTACTCCGACTACAAGATGGACGTGTACGGCAACGGCATCATCGTCTCGCCAGCCTTCGCCGAGAAGCCGGAGGTGGTGAAGGGCTTCCTGCGCGCCACGGCCAAGGCCTGGAAGGAGGTCGCCGCCAATCCGGCCGTCGGTCTCGCCGCGGTGAAGAAGCGCGATCCGCTGATCGACGAGAAGCTCGAGACCGAGCGCCTCGACCTGTCGCTCAAGATGAACGTGCTGACGCCCTATGTGAAAGAGAACGGCATGGGCGATGTCGACCCGGCCCGCTTCGCCCGTTCGGTCGTCGATGTCGCGGAGGCTTTCGGTCTGCCCGCGGCGCCGGCGCCGGACAAGGTGTTCACGAACAAGTACCTGCCGCCCAAGGCGGAGCGCATGGTCGCGCCGTGAGGCGTGACCGCGACCTGCCCCCTCTCCCCTTGCGGGAGAGGGTTGGGGTGAGGGGTCTCACGACGCCGATCGTTAGTTCGACGCTGCGTTTCCCGAGATTTCTTAGGCCAGAGCGACCCCTCATCCGGCCCTTCGGGCCACCTTCTCCCGCAAGGGGAGAAGGGAGCGGCGGGGTCCTGCGCACCCATCCGACAGCCTTGGCGCAAGCCCGAGAATGACGCCCTTCATGCCGGCTTCCTCCGACACCCCCCTCGTCGAATTGCGCAAGGTCAGCCTCGCCTATGGCAGCGGCCCCTCGCGCATGCTGGCGCTGGAGGATGCGACGCTCGACATCGCCAAGGGTGAGTTCATCGCCGTGGTCGGCCCCTCCGGTTGCGGCAAGTCCACGCTGATGAAGCTGGTCACCGGGCTGCTGCCGCCGAGCGGCGGCGAGGTCCGCGTCCATGGCCAGCCGGTCAAGGGCCCGATCCGCGGCGTCGGCATGGCCTTCCAGGCGCCGACGCTGATGCCCTGGCGCACGACGCGCGACAATATCCTGCTGCCGCTCGAAGTGGTCGAGCCGCACAAGCGCCGCTTCCGCAAGAACAAGGCGGAGTATATCGAGCGGGTCGAGACACTGCTCGCCTCGGTCGGCCTCGGCGGCTTCGGCGACAAGTTCCCCTGGCAGCTCTCGGGCGGCATGCAGCAGCGCTCGAGCCTGTGCCGGGCGCTGGTGCACGAGCCCGAGATCCTGATGCTCGACGAGCCCTTCGGGGCGCTCGACGCCTTTACCCGCGAGGAGCTCTGGGGCGTGATGCAGGCGCTCTGGCTGGAAAAGCGCTTCACCGCCGTGCTGGTGACGCACGATTTGCGCGAGGCGGTCTATCTCGCCGACACCGTCTATGTGATGAGCCGCCGGCCCGGACGGATCGTCAAGATCAGCAAGATCGAGCTGCCGCGCCCGCGCACGCTGGAGACGACCTTCACCGCCGAGTTCGTCGACATCGTCCACGACCTGCGCGAGCGCATCCATATGGAGCATGCGTGATGCGGCCCCGGCAGGACCAAGATCATGACTGACCGCCAGAGACAGGTCCTGCTCGTCGCTATGCCCTGGCTCGCCATGGCGGGCCTGTTGCTGCTCTGGGAGCTCGCCTGCATCGTCTTCGACGTGCCGGAGATCCTGGCGCCGCGGCCGACGCGCATCTTCGAGGTGATGGTCCAGCGCTGGGACATCCTGCTGCGATACTGCCTGGAGACCTTGTGGACGACGGCGATCGGCTTCGTGCTGGCGATCGGCTTCGGCGTGCTGCTCGGCCTGGCCGTTGGTGCCTCGCCGTTCGTCTATTCCGGTCTCTACCCGCTGCTGATCGCCTTCAACGCGGTGCCCAAGGTCGCGATCGTGCCGATCCTGATGATCTGGCTCGGCGTCGGCGCCTTGCCGGCGATCATCACCGCCTTCGTCATCTCCTTCTTCCCGATCGTCGTGAATGTCGCGACCGGCCTTGCCACGATCGAGCCGGAAATGCGCGACGTCATGCGCTCGCTCGGCGCCAGCCAGTGGGAGATCCTGACCAAGGTCGGCGTGCCGCGCGCCATGCCCTATCTCTTCGCCAGCCTGAAGGTCGCGGTGACGCTTGCCTTCATCGGCTCGGTGATCTCCGAGACGGTCGGTGGTAATCGCGGCATCGGCTTCCTGATGCTCTCGGCCGGGGCGCGCAACGATTCCGCCACGACCTTCGCCGGCCTCTTCGCCATCGCGATCATGGGCGTGCTGATGTACGCCGCCTGCGCCCTGGTCGAGCGCCGGATGACGCGCTGGGCCTTCCGCGGCGAGATCGTCGGCTGAGGCGATGCGCAGCCGCTAGTGACAGAGCGGCTGCGCAACAATATACAGTCAATCCATTCAGTGCTTCGCCTTGTGACGGACCGCATCGATGGATTGGCTTCCAGACCTGACCCAGAGCGACAAGCCGCGCTATCTCGCCATCGCGGACCGCATCGCCGCCGATATCGCGGCGGGAGCGCTCATGGCCGGTGACAGGCTGCCGCCGCAGCGCCGGCTGGCCGAGGCGCTCGCCGTCGACTTCACCACCGTGGCGCGCGGCTATGTCGAGGCGCAGCGGCGCGGCCTGGTCGAGTCGCGGGTCGGGCAGGGCACCTTCGTCAAGGCCGCGCCGGCCAAGGTCGCGGCGCCAATGGCGTCCGTGCCGGAACTGGTCGATCTCTCCATGACCTTGCCGCCGGAGCCCGACGATCCCGTGCTGATCGCCCGGCTGCGGCAGGGCATGGTCGAGGTCAGCGAGCGACTGGTCAGCCTGCTGCGCTATCAGCCGCTCGGTGGCGCGCCCGCTGACAAGGCGGCAGCTGCGCTCTGGCTCGGCCGGCGCGGGCTGGCGCCGGCGTTCGAGCGCCTGTTCGTCGTGCCAGGTGCGAATGCGGCGCTGCTGGCGATCCTGAGCAGTCTCGCCAAGCCGGGCGACGCGGTGCTCTGCGAGGCGCTGACCTATCCCGGCATCCGCTCGATCTGCGCGCAGCTCGGCCTGCCCCTGACCGGCCTCGCGATGGATGGCGACGGCCTCGATCCCGAGGCTTTCGCCGAAGCCTGCATGCGCTTGAAGCCGAAGGCGCTCTATCTCAACCCCGTCCTGCAGAACCCGACGACAGCCACGATGCCGGCGCGGCGGCGCGCGGAGATCGTCGCGGTCGCCCAGCGGCATGGTGTGGCGATCATCGAGGACGACGCCTATGGTTTCGTCCTTCCGGATGCGCCCGCTCCCTTCGCCGTGCTTGCGCCTGAGTTGACCTGGCACATTGCCGGCCTGTCGAAATGCCTCGGAGCCGGCTTGCGGCTCGCCTATGTTGTGGTGCCGGATCTCCGCTCCGGCTGGCCTTTCGCCGCTGCGCTGCGGGCCAGCAGCATCATGGCCTCGCCGCTGACCGCGGCGCTGGCAACGCATTGGATCGAGGATGGCAGCGCCGATGCGCTGCTAGCCTTCGTCAGGGCGGAGACGACGGCACGGCAGCGGCTGGCAGCCGAGATCCTGCCGGCAGGATTGGGGCGTGCCGATCCGCTCAGCTTCAATCTCTGGCTGGAGCTGCCGCAACCCTGGACCCGTGCCGCCTTCGTCGGACAGATGCAGGCGACCGGGATCGGCATCGTCGCCAGCGACGCCTTCGCGGCCAAAGGACCGGCGCCGGAGGCAGCCCGCATCTGCCTGGGCGGCCCGATCGGCCGCAGGGCGCTCGGTGACGTGCTCGCCTTTATGGCGCATGCGCTGGAGCAGGCGCCGGAAGTCGGCGCCCGCGTGCTGTAGCTCGCCCGATCAGCCGATCGAGCGTTGCGTCTCAGGCTGTGCCCCTGGGCTGCTGCTGCGTCGCGCAATGGATGCCGCCGCCGGCTTCACCGAGCGGATCGACGTTCAAGCTGACGATCTCGCGCTTCGGATAGAGCTGCTGCAGGATTGTCCTGGCCTTCTCGTCGGCTTTGTCGTCGCCGAATTCTGCGCCGATGACCGCGCCGTTGCAGACATAGTAATTCACATAGCTCGAGACGAAGTCGCGGGATCGCGAGCGAATGTCGATCGGGTCGGGAATGACGACGATGTCGAGCTTGCGGCCCTGCGCATCCCGCGCCGTCTTCAGAATCTCATAAGTCTGGAAGGCGGCCGCAGACCAGGGGTCGCTGCGGTCCAGGGTGTCGCCGAGCTGGATCACGACCTGTCCGGGCTTCACGAAGCGGGCGAGCGCGTCGATGTGATAATCGGTGATGTCGGCTCCCTTCACGCCGGGAGCCCAGATCATCCGCTCGGCGCCGAGGGCGTCGAGCAGGAGGCGCTCGACTTCAGCCTTGTCGCCCCTGTTGCGATTGCGATTGATCCAGCTGCTTTCATGCGCGATCGCGGTGCCTGCGCCGTCGACCTCGACGCCGCCAGCTTCGCCGACGAGCCCATTCGCGAGGACGGAAAGACCAAGCCGCTCCGCGACGCGCCTGGCGATCTGCCCGTCATCGGCGTGGCCCTGCTTGTTGCCCCAGCCATTGAAGCCGAGATCGGAGACGGCAAGCGATCTTGCTGCCCGCGACACGGCGAAGGTCGGGCCTGAATCGCGGCACCAGAGATCTTCCGTCGGAATCGGCCAGACCTCGATCGCCGCTCCGAGCGCCTTCGCGGCGATATCCTGCTGCTCCGGGCGCGCCAGAACGACGACCGGCTCGAAGCGGGCGATCGTCCTTGCAGCCGAGGCGATCGTTGTGCGGACGGCGTCGAGCGCGCTCTGGCTGCCATAGATGCGGCTGCGCGCCGGCCACTGCATGAAAGTCCGTTCGTGCGGATCGCTCTCGAGTGGCACGCGATAGTCGGAAGTCTTGGTCACTTTGAGTTCCTGAGCGGATGCCGTTCCTGACAAGTCAATACGTTCCAGAAGCGGCAGCGAGGCCGATCCTGCAGCCATCTGCAGCAAGTGTCGTCGGTTGAGCATGATGATGAGCTTATCTGTTCGCCAATCAATACGTGGCGCGGCGTTTCTTGCGGGTGATCTTGTTATAATTCAGCCGTTTGTTTGTCCGGTTATATCAAGCGCGGTGCGCCGATCTCGTGTGTTCGCGCCGGGTAAGGGTCCGCAGACGTGCTTGGTCCACCCTGCCGCCGATCGGGTGCGGCGATGTTGCATGTCGACAGGTATTGACTGCAATCAATTTGGATATTATGTAGCCATTAATCTCGGGTGAATGCAGTCAATCATGGTGCGTCACCATCAGGAGGACGACATGGCACATCAGCATTGGCCGGCGCTGTCTCCGCTCAAGACCGGCCTGCGGGGCCGCTGCCCGCGCTGCGGCGAGGGGCAGCTCTTCGACGGCTTCCTGACGCTGAAGCCGCGTTGCGAGGCCTGCGGGCTCGATTACTCCTTTGCCGATCCGGCGGATGGCCCGGCCTTCTTCGTGATGATGTTCGTCTGCGTGCCGGCTGTCGCCTTCCCGCTCTGGCTCGAGCTGAGCTACCAGCCGCCGACCTGGGTGCACTTGGTCACGACCCTGCCGCTGGTGCTGTTGACCTGCATCCCGCCGCTGCGGCCGCTCAAGGGTTGGCTTGTCGCCTCGCAGTATTTCTACAAGGCCGAGGAAGGGCGCCTCGCCAAGCCGAGCCAGCCCGCCAGGGATGATCAGAACGGGCTGACCGGGAAGAACCGGATGAACAGCCTGGCATAGGTGCCGTCGTCCCACAGGCCCTGTAGCGCGTAGTCGATCCCCCGTTTCAAGGCGAGATCGTCCTTGCGCAGCAGGAAACCGATGCCCTCGCCGAAATAGCGGGCTTCGAGATAGGGGCCGCCGGCGAAGGCGAATTCGCTGCCGCCGCGGCCGGCGATGCTCAGCGCCAGCGAGACCCCGTCTCCGAAGACATATTCGGCGTCGCCGCTGCGTAGCAGAGCAAGGGCCGCCTGCAGGTCGGGCGCTGTTCGGCGCTGGATGAACGGGGCGAGGCGCTCAAGGAAGGCCTCATGCGCAGTGCCCGCTGCTACGGCGACGCGGGTGCCGCGCAGCGCGCCCAGCTCGAGGTCCGCACGGGCATTGCCCCGCGTCGTCAGCAGCCTTGCCGGCGAGCGGTGGTAGATCTGGCTGGCGGCGAAGCGGCTGCGCAGTTCGCTCGTGACCGGGATGGCGGCGGCGAGCACGTCGCCGCGCCCCTCGGCGAGGGAATCCAGCAAGGTGTCGAAGCGGCGCGCCTGGATGGTGCAGCTCAGAGCGAGCTTCTCGCAGACCGCACGCGCGAGCTCGACCGAGAAGCCGGTGACGCCGCCTTCAGGTGTGGCGAAGTGCATCGGCGGGAAATCATCGTCGGTCAGGAAGCGGATCACCCGCGGCGGGCCGAGATCGGGCCGCTCGACGCGCACGTTCGGGTCCCAGTAGTTCGGCACGACATAGGTCGAGGYCGGCTGCGCCTGGGCCGTCGCTCCACCGGAGGGCAGGAGCAGCAGAGCGGCGAGGGCGCTCGTGGCCAGGGCGTTGGCGAAGCGGGCGAACATCGCCTGTATCTGGCGTCAGGGGAGCGCGGGGATCAAGGGGGGCGAGGCTCGTCATTGGAAAGCGCGGGACCCCCTCTCCTGGAAGGAGAGGGGTAGGGGTGAGGTGTTCGGGAGGGAGATCGCTCGCCGCAACGCAGCCGCGGTCAGCGCTCACGCAACTTGTCAGGCCACCTACACCTCACCCTACCCTCTCCTTACAGGAGAGGGTTCCCCGCGCTTGGCGCGGCAGTGTCGAGCGCTCACCCCAGCGCCGCAGCCGTCGCCTTCGCGCCCTTCTGGAACAGGCCGTCGAGATGCCCGGCCACGGCCTGCGTGAAACGTTGCTCGCGCGGCAGGTCGTCGCCGAAGATCGCGCCGATACCGAAAAGCGCTTCGCTCAGCGCCGCCGCATTGCGGCCGGCTGTCTTGGCGCGGGTCGCGAACTCACCCGCCAGCGGATCGCGCACGTCGATCTCAGCGCCCTTCTCGTCCGTGCCGGTGACATAGGACATCCAGGCGGCGACGCCGAGGGTGAGATGATCGATCGGCGCGCCGGCCTTCAGGCGCTCGCGAATGGTGCCGAGCAGGCGCTGCGGCAGCTTTTGCGAGCCGTCCATGGCGATCTGCCAGGTGCGATGCCTGATCGCCGGGTTCTGGAAGCGGGCGAGCAGGTCGCCGGCATAGGTCTTCAGATCGACGCCCTGCGGGGCCGGCACGGCCGGGATGATCTCGGACCAGAGGCCTTGCAGGAAGCGCGCGAAGACCGGATCACGGCTGGCGTCGGCGACCGTCTCATGACCGGCGAGATAGCCGAGATAGGCCAGGCTCGAATGCGCGCCGTTGAGCATGCGCAGCTTCATGAACTCGAAGGGCGCGACCTCCGAGACCATCTGCGCGCCGACCGCATCCCAGCGCGGCCGGCCGGCGGCGAAGACGTCCTCTGCCGCCCATTGCCGGAAGGGCTCGCCGATCACCGGGGCGGCGTCATCGAGGCCGAGCAGGCTCGCGACCTCGGCGATATCGGCATCGGTGGTCGCCGGCACGATCCGGTCGACCATGGTCGAGGGGAAGGCACCGTTGGCCTCGATCCAGGCGGCGAGCTTGTCGTCGCGCAGCGCGGCGAAATCGCGGACGAGGCCGGCCAGGACATGGCCGTTGGAGGGCAGGTTGTCGCAGCAGAGCGCCGTGAACGGGCCGAGGCCCGCAGCCTTGCGGGCGGCGAGACCGGCGACGATCAGGCCGACGGCCGAGCGCGGCGCAGCCGGATTGGCGAGGTCGTGGACGATGTCGGGATGATCCGCCTTGAGCCTGCCGGTCGCCGGATCGTGGCAATAGCCCTTCTCGGTGACGGTGAGCGAGACGATTCTGGTCTCCGGCGCGGCGAGCCTCGCGACCAGCGCCTGCGGGCTCTCGGGCGCGACGAGGACATCGAGCACCGAGCCGATCACGCGGAGTTCCGGGCCGGCCGGGGCGCGCTTCAGGAAGGTGTAGAGCCCGTCCTGCGGCTTCAGCTTGTCGCGCTGGTCGGGCCGCTGCAGGCTGGCGCCGACGATGCCCCAGGGACCGAACTCCTTTTCCAGCGCATCGTCGGTGAACTCGCACATATGGGCGCGGGTGAAGGCGCCGAGGCCGAGATGGACGATACCGGGCTGGAGCTTGCCCCGGTCATAGCCCGGCCGCCTGACGGCGGCCGGAAGGTTGGAGAGGGTAGCGGTGGACAGACGGGTCAATGGAACAGCCTCGGCAACCATAGGGAGAAGGCCGGAACATAGGTCACCAGCAGCAGCACGGCTACGCTCGCGCCGTAGAACGGCCAGATTGATTTCATCGATTCCATGATGGTGATCTTGCCGACGGCGCAGGCGACGAACTGCACCGAGCCGACCGGCGGGGTGTTGAGGCCGATGCCGGCATTGAGGATCAGCACCACGCCGAAATGGATCGGGTCCATGCCGATCGCCTTGACCACCGGCAGGAACATCGGCGTGCAGATGATGATCATCGGCGCCATGTCCATGAAGGTGCCGAGGATCAGCAGGACGATGTTGATCATCAGCAGGATGACGAGCGGATCGCTGGAGATCGCCTTCATTGCGTTGATGGTCGCAGCCGGCACCTGCAGGAAGGCCATCAGCCAGCCGAAGGCACCGGCGGTGCCGATGATCAGCAGCACCATCGAGGTGGTGCGGACGGCGCCGAGCAAGGCATGGACGAAATTGGTCCAGTCGAGATGGCGATAGACCAGCGCGGTGATGAAGAGCGCGTAGCAGACGGCGATGCAGGAGGATTCCGTCGCGGTG
The DNA here is from genome assembly GCF_056400825.1 of Allobosea sp. P4_H5. Taxonomy (NCBI): domain Bacteria; kingdom Pseudomonadati; phylum Pseudomonadota; class Alphaproteobacteria; order Hyphomicrobiales; family Alloboseaceae; genus Allobosea; species Allobosea sp. P4_H5. Next base: position 24,827 of record NZ_JBFUKM010000002.1, read on the forward strand.
AAGATGCCGGAGCGGACGCCGCCGAAGATGATGACGATCAGCATCAGCCCGGGGATGGCGACGACGAAATGGCGCCCGATCGCGGAAAAGCCCGGGAAGATGCCGGCCGGATAGCCGCGGCGCGCCGCGACGAACCAGGCGGTGACCATCAGCGAGGCGGCGAGCAGCAGGCCGGGGATGATGCCGGCGGTGAACAGGTCGGCGATCGAGATGCCGCTGCCGGCTGCCAGCGAATACAGGATCATGTTATGCGAGGGCGGCAACATCAGCGCGATGATCGCCGCATTCGCGGTGACGTTGACGGCGTAGTCGGCGGCGTAGCCGCGCTTCACCATCTGCGGGATCATGATGCCCCCGATCGCCGAGGCGTCGGCCACTGCCGAGCCGGAGATGCCGCCGAACAGCGTGCAGGCGACGACGTTGACCTGGCCGAGACCGCCGCGCAGATGGCCGACCATCGAGGCGGCGAAGGCAATGATGCGCTCGGCGATGCCGCCGCGGATCATCAGGTCGCCCGAGAAGATGAAGAACGGGATCGCCATCAGCGAGAAGACGCTGATCTGCGAGTTGATCTGCTGGAAGACGACGACCGGCGGTATGCCCATGTAGAGCACGGTCGCGAGCGAGGAGAGGCCGAGGCAGAAGGCGACGGGCGCGCCGATGATGAGCAGCGTCGCGAAGACGCCGAACAGGATCCAGATCTCCATGGCTTAGAGCTCCCCGCCGCCGGCGCGTTCGGCCTGCACGAGGAGCGGCGAGCGCTCCAACCCGGTCAGCATCAGGAGGATGCGCTCGATGCTGAACAGCGCGACGAGGGCGCCGCCGGCGACCAGCGGCATGTAGTCCCAGGATTTGGCGATGCCGATCAGCGGGATGCGGTCGACCCAGGCCTTCTCGACCAGTTGCAGGCCATAGAACACCATGGCGATGCCGAAGAGCAGGATCAGGACCTGGGTGAACAGGCCAAGGCCTGCCGCGACGCGCGCGGGGACGTAGGCGAGCAGACTCTCGAAGCCCATGTGATCGCTCTCGCGCACGCCGACTGCGGCGCCCAAAAAGATGAACCAGGCCATCAGCAGGAGCGAGCCGGCCTCGACCCAGGTCGGGGTGTCGTTGAGGATGAAGCGGCCGAAGACGCCCCAGGCGATCATCGCGGTCATCAGCATGATGCCGGAGCCGGCGATGACGAGGACCGCCAGGGTCAGGCGTGCGGACAGCCGCGAAAAGGTCTTGGTGAAAGCGTGCATGGGGTGTCCGGGGCGAGAGCCGGTTGATCGTACTCAGCCCTCATCCTGAGGAGCCGCGAAGCGGCGTCTCGACGGATGCTTCCGGAGCACGCTGGATCATCCTTCGAGACACGATCTTACGATCGCTCCTCAGGATGAGGGCTGATGGGGAAACGGGGCGGCTCGAAAGCCGCCCCGCCGGTCAATTCACTTCACCGCCTGGATGGCGGCGACCATGTCCTTGAGCTTCGCGTCGGTGACGAACTTGTCGTAGACCGGCTTCATCGCATCGATGAAGGCCTGCTTCTCGACGGCGTTGACCTGTGCGCCGCCGGCCTTGACCTTGGCTTCCGAAGCCTTTTCGCGCGCGTCCCAGAGCTCGCGCATCTTGGCGACGGATTCCTTCGCCGCGGTCTTGATCAGGGCCTGGTCGGCTGCGCTGAACTTGTCGAAGGAGCGCTTCGACATCACCAGCACCTCCGGCGACAGCGAGTGCTCGGTCAGCGAGTAGAACTTCGAGACCTCGAAGTGCCGGGTCGACTCATAGGACGGCCAGTTGTTCTCGGCGCCGTCGATGACGCCGGTCTGCAGGCCGGAATAGACCTCGCCGAACGGCATCGGCGTGGCGTTGCCGCCGAGCGCCTGCACCAGCGCGACGAACATGTCGGACTGCTGCACGCGGATCTTCATGCCCTTCATGTCGGCCGGCGTATTGATCGCCCGCTTGCCGTTGTAGAACGAGCGCGAGCCGGAATCGTAGAAGGCAAGGCCGATCAAATCGTGCTTCTCGAACTCCTTCAGGAGGTTGTCGCCGATCGGGCCGTCCATGACCTTCCGCATATGATCGACCGAGCGGAAGATGAAGGGCAGCGACGGGACGTTGGTCGCGGGGATCAGGTTGTTGAACGGCGCCATGTTGATGCGGTTCAGGTCGATGACACCGAAACGCGTCTGCTCGATCGTGTCCTTCTCCTGGCCGAGCTGGGCCGAGTGGAAGACGTTGATCTTGACCTTGCCGCTGGTGCGCTGCTCGAGCAGCTGGCCCATGTACTTGACGGCTTCGATGGTCGGGTAGCCGTCCGGATGAATGTCGGTCGAGCGCAGGGTGACGTTCTGTGCCTGCGCCGAGGCCGCGAGCATCGCGGCGAAGACGACGCCGGCGAGCGCGGAGAAACTCCGTCGATTGAGCATGATGTTGTCCTCTCCCCAATAAAGTCGCCGGCTTTTTCCGGTCGTTCTTGTCCCCTGACGGGAGCCGCGCCGGCACGGCCGGCACAGCGGTCTTTCACAAAAATTCCGTCCGCATCGGCGTGAAGGAATCGATCAATTGCCCGGCCTCGATATTGACGACGCCGTGGACGAGGTTCTCCGGCACGAAGAAGGTGTCGCCGGCGGCAAGCCGGCTGGTCTTGCCGTCGATGGTGACGTCGAAAACACCGCTCTCGACGTAAGAAGCCTGGCGGTGGGGGTGCTGGTGCGCCTTGCCGATCGCGCCGGTCTCGAAGACGACGCGCACCACCATCAGATCAGGCCCATAGGCCATGATCTTGCGCTTCACACCGGGCTCGGTCGGCTCCCAGGCGATGTCAGCGTCGTGCTGGAAAAAGGAGTTGAGACGTTCGCTCATCGCGCCAACCAGCCTCCGTCGACGGGAAGGATCGCGCCGTGGATGTAGGCGGCCGCGTCGCTCGCCAGGAACACCGCTGCGCCGCCGATATCCGAAGGCTTGCCCCAGCGTCCGGCCGGGATGCGGGCGAGGATCGCGGCGTTGCGGTCGGGATCGGCGCGCAGCGCTTCGGTGTTGTTGCTCTCGACATAGCCGGGAGCGATCGCGTTGACGTTGATGCCCCTGGCCGCCCATTCGCAGGCGAGCAGCCGCGTCAGGCCGGCGAGCCCGCTCTTGCTCGCCGTGTAGGAGGCGACGCGGATGCCGCCCTGGAAAGAGAGCAGCGAGGCGATGTTGACGATGCGCCCACCGCGGCCTGCGCTGAGCGCCGCCTTGGCGAAGGCCTGGGCCAGGAAGAAATTGGCCTTGAGGTTGAGGTTCATCACCTCGTCCCAGTCGCTCTCGCTGAAATGGAGCGCATCGGCCCGGCGGATGATGCCGGCATTGTTGACGAGGATGTCGAGCGGGCCGGCGAGCGCCTGAGCCTGCTCGATCACGCGTGCGGCGATGCCCTCCTGCTGGAGATCGGCCTGGAGCGCGAAGCAGGTGCCGCCGGCCTCCGCGATCAGCTTCTCCGTCTCGGCCATGCTCGAGCGCCCGGCCGCGACGACCTTCGCGCCGGCCTCGGCGAGGGCCAGTGCAATGCCCTGGCCGATGCCGGTATTGGCGCCGGTGACCAGCGCCGTGCGGCCGTCCAGCGAAAAGGGCGAGGCCGTGATCATCAGCGCAGCGTCTCCACCGGGGCGGCGTCCATGTCGGTGAACTCGACATTGTCGCCGGCCATGGCCCAGACGAACGCGTAGTTCGAGGTGCCGCAGCCGCAATGGATCGACCAGTTCGGCGAGATCACCGCCTGCTCGTTGGCGACGAGGAGGTGGCGGGTCTGCTGCGGCTCGCCCATGAAGTGGAAGACGCGGTGGGCCGGGTCGAGGTTGAAGTAGAGGTAGGCCTCCATCCGCCGCGTATGGGTGTGGCAGGGCATGGAGTTCCAGACCGAGCCGGGTTCCAGCGCCGTCATGCCCATCACCAGCTGGTTGGTGCCGGTGCTGTTCGGCATGATGTATTGCCGGATGGTGCGCTTGTTCGAGGTCTCGGCCGAGCCGAGATGGATGGTGTTGGCGTCGTCCTTGCGGACGAGCTGGTGCTTCGCCTCGCGGTGCGCCGGAGCGCTGGTCAGATAGAACTTGGCCGGGTTGGCGGGATCGGCGCTGGCGAAGGACACGTCCTTCGCGCCGAGCCCGACATAGAGCGCATCGAGACTGGGCAATTCGAAGCGCTCGCCATCGACGGTGACCGAACCGGTGCCGCCGAGATTGATCACGCCGAGTTCGCGGCGCGCCAGGAAGAAGGGCGTGCCGGTTGGCAGGAACGGGTCGAGCGTCAGCGGCTTGGCGGCCGGCGTCGCGCCGCCGACGATCATGCGGTCGTAGTGGCTGTAGGTCAGCGCGACCTCGCCGGGCACGAAGATGCGCTCGATCAGGAAGTCCTGGCGCAGCGTCTCGGTATCGTAGCCGCGCACGTCGCGCGGATGGGCGCATTGGCGTTCGTCGATGGTTTTGGTGGCGCTGGTCACAGCCGGTAGGCCTCCTTGGCCAGGCGATAGGCGAGATCGTGGGCGACGTCCGCGGCCTCGTCTTCGTCGAGACGGTGCTCGGCGACGAGCTTGGCGAGGTAGTGGCAGTCCATCCGGCGGGCGACGTCATGGCGCGCGGGGATCGAGAGATAGGCGCGCGTATCGTCGTTGAAGCCGACGGTGTTGTAGAAGCCGGCGGTCTCGGTGGTGAGCTCGCGGAAGCGCAGCATCGCCTCGGGCGCATCGAGGAACCACCAGCCCGGTCCGAGCTTCAGCGCCGGATAATGTCCGGCGAGCGGGGCGAGCTCGCGCGAATAGCTGGTCTCGTCGAGGGTGAAGGCGATGACGGTAAGGCCCGGCTCGTTGCCGACCGCGTCGAGCAACGGCTTCAGCGCCGAGACATAGTCCATGCCGCGCGGGATATCGGAGCCCATGTCGCGGCCGAACTGCTCGAACAGATGCGGGTTGTGGTTGCGATAGGAGCCGGGGTGGATCTGCAGCACGAGCCCGTCATCGAGGCTCATCTTGGCCATCTCGGTCAGCATCTGGCCGCGGAAGACGTCTGCGTCCTCGGCCGAGAACTTGCCCTTCAGGATCTTGCCGAAGAGTTTTTCGCACTCGGCCGGGGTCAGGTTGGCGGTGCGGGCCGTGGCGTGGCCGTGGTCGGAGGAGGTCGCGCCGCGCTCGATGAAATAGCCGCGGCGCTTGCGATGGGCTTCGAGATAGCCGTTCCAGCTCGTGACATCCTCGCCGGTCAGTTCGCCGAACTGCTCGAGATTATCCTTGAAGCCTTCGAATTCAGGATCGACCACGCTGTCGGGACGATAGGCGGTGACGACCTTGCCGCCCCAGCCGGACTCCCTGATCATGTCGTGCCACCTCAGCGGATCGAGCGCGCCTTCGGTCGTGGCGATCGCCTCGATCTTGAAGCGCTCGAACAGCGCGCGCGGACGCATCCCGTCCTGCTCCAGCTGCTCGGCGATGCGATCATAGATGCGGTCGGCGCTCTCGGCCGAGAGGCGCTCGGTGATGCCGAAGATCGAGAAGGCGGCATGCTCGAACCAGAGCCTTGTCGGCGTGCCCCTGAACAGGTGCCAGTTGCTGGCGAAGAGCTGCCAGATCTTGCGCGGGTCGCTCTCGACCTCGCCACCGTCCTTACGGGCGATGCCGAGCTGCTCGAGCTTGACGCCCTGCGAATAGAGCATGCGGAAGATGTAGTGGTCCGGCTTGACGAGCAGGGTCGCCGGATCGGGAAAGGGCTTGTTCTCGGCGAACCAGCGCGGATCGGTGTGGCCATGCGGAGAGATGATCGGCAGGTCGCGAACGCCGGCATAGAGGCGGCGCGCAATGCCGCGCGTCACCGGCTCGGCAGGCAAAAGACGATCGTCGTGCTGCAGCATTGCTGGCGTTTCCTCTGTGGGCCGGACCATAGGGCCGGCGCTGGTGATGTCAATATACTAATATACTAGTATGCGTTGTCCGGCCGTGGTACGCCCTGATTGGCCGGGAGCGCGCATCGTGGTCCAATAAGGGAGTGATCATGGCCGGGATAGGACGATGTCGGAGGCGCTAGGGGGAGGAGAAGTTGGAGCCTTGCGCCGCGAGCGCAAGCCACAGCGCCTGGCCGGAGCGTCGGCAGGCCGCGCCACGGCCGCCTCCGTCGTGCAGGACGAGCTTCGCCGCGAGATCCTCGACATGGTGCTCCGGCCCGGTGTGGCGCTGTCCGAGAAGGACCTCACCGCCCGCTTCGGCATGAGCCGCACGCCGGTGCGCGAGGCGCTGATTCGGCTGAAGGAAGAGGGGCTCGTCGAGATCTTTCCACAGGCCGGCACCTTCGTCGCTCGCATCCCGGCGGGAGCGATCCCCGAGGCGGTCTTCATTCGTCAGGCACTGGAATGCGCCACGGTCGAGGTGCTGGCACGGATGGCGAGCGTCGACGACATCGCCCGGCTCGATGCGACGATCGCCGTGCTCCACGAGTCGCATGAGGCTGGTGACCAGGAGCGCTTCCACCTCGCCGACGAGGATTTCCACGAGGCGCTCGCCGACATCGCCGGCTATCCCGGCGTCTGGAAACTCGCCCAGGCGGCGAAGAGCCAGATCGATCGCTGCCGGCGGATGACGCTGCCGGTGCCGGGGCGGATGGCGATGGTCATCCGCGAGCACCTCGCCATCGTCGACCAGATCAGGCGGCACGACGCCTCGGCCGCGGTCGTCGCGATGCGCCAGCATCTCGGTACGCTGCTACCCGACCTGGTGCATCTCAAGGCGAGCTATCCGGATTATTTCGTCTGAGTTTTTGCTGGAGCCGACGGTGTGGCGCGACCTGCTCTCTCCCCCCTTGTGGGGGAGAGCTGGAGAGGGGGGTAGACAGCTGTGAGGCTGATCGTGAGCGATCCAACTCTCACCCGGTCACCCCCCTCCCAACCCTCCCCCACAAGGGGGGAGGGCTCCCGCGCATGACCCGACTTGCCTCCCGCTTCGTTCCCGCGCCATCTTGCGCCGCCACATCAGGGAGGCGGGACGATGACGACGCGGCGCGATCTTCTGGCGGGAGCGGGCCTCGCCGCGCTCGCTACCCAGCTTCCGCTCGCCGCGCTCGCGCAGGCGAAGGACAGCGTCACCATCGGCATGACGCTGGAGCCACCGACGCTTGATCCGACCTCAGGTGCGGCCCAGGCGATCCGCGAAGTCACGTTGCAGAACATCTTCGAGGGGCTGGTGGCGATGGACCGCACCGGCAAGCTCGTACCGGCGCTGGCCGAGAGCTGGACGCTCGCGGCGGACAACCTCACTTACACCTTCAAGCTCCGGCCGAATGCGCGCTTCCACGACGGCACGCCATTCTCCTCGCGGGACGTGAAGTTCTCCTTCGAGCGCGCAGTGGCGCCCGATTCGACCAATGCCCAGCGCTGGATCTTCACGCCCATCGAGAGCATCGAGGCGCCCGATCCGGTCAGGCTGATCATCAAGCTGAAGCAGCCGACGGCGAATTTCGTCTACGGGCTCTCCTGGGGCGATGCGGTCATCGTCTCGCCGGCAACTGCCGCCAACAACAAGACCGATCCGGTCGGCACCGGCCCGTTCAAGTTCGCGCGCTGGAACCGCGGCGACCGGCTCGAACTGGCGCGCAACGACGAGTACTGGGGCGCCAAGCCTTCGCTGGCGAAGGCGGTCTTCCGCTTCATCTCCGACCCGCAGGCGCAGGTCGCGGCGCTGCGCGCCGGCGATATCGACGTCTTCACCAATCTCTCGGCGCCGGAGGCGATCCCGCAGCTCAAGGCCGATCCGAAGCTCAAGGTCACGCTCGGCAAGACCGAGGGCGAGACCATCCTCGCCATCAACAACGCCAAGGCCCCGTTCAGCGATGTCCGGGTGCGCCAGGCGATCTCGCATGTGCTCGACCGCAAGACGATCGCGCTCGGCATCTACGGCTTCGACCTCGACTATATCGGCAGCCATTTCTCGCCGCTGCACCCGGCCTATGTCGATCTGACGGGGACCTATCCGGTCGATCTCGTCAAGGCGAAGAGCCTGCTCGCGGCAGCCGGCTTCCCCAAGGGCTTCGAATGCACGCTGCGGCTGCCGCCACCGGCCTATGCCAGGCGCGGCGGCGAGATCGTCGCGGCGCTGCTGGCCCAGATCGGGATCACCGCCAAGATCGAGCCGCTGGAATTCCCGCAATGGCTGGAGCGGGTGTTCAAGGCGCGGGATTTCGACCTCACCATCATCTCGCACACCGAGCCGCTCGACATCGCCAACTATGCCCGTGACGACTACTATTTCCAGTACAGGAACCCCGAGTTCAAGGCGCTGATCGAAACGATCGACCGCACCGTCGACGAGGCCGAGCGCAACAAGCTCTATGGCGACGCCCAGCGCATGCTGGCGCGCGATGCGGTCAACGGCTTCCTGTTCATCCTGCCGAAGATCACGGTGACCAGGGCCGATCTGGAGGGCATGTGGACCGACTGGCCGCTGCCGCTGACGCCGCTGGCGGAGGTACGCTGGCGCTGAGGCTTCCGCAATGACGGGCTATCTCCTGCGCCGATTGCTGTCGTTCGCCGCGACATTGCTCGGCGCGGCGGTCGTCATCTTCCTCGGGCTGGAGATCCTGCCGGGTGATCCCGCGGCGGTGACGCTCGGCCTCAATGCAGCGCCCGAAGCGCTGGCCGCGCTGCGGGCCGAGATGGGGCTCGACCAGCCGGCGCTGCTGCGCTTCTTCTCGTGGATCGGCGGTCTCGTCACCGGCGACCTCGGCCTCAGCTACACCTATCGCGTGCCCGTCACGCAATTGATCGGTGAGCGCATGGTGGTGACGCTGCCGCTGGCGTCGATGGCGATCCTGCTCGCCTCCGCCATCGGCATTCCGCTCGGCGCGCTCGCCGCGGCCAACCACAACCGTGCTGGCGATGCGGCGGTGATGGTCTTTGCCCAGGCCGGGCTTGCCATCCCGAATTTCTGGTTCGGCCTGCTGCTGGTGCTGGTCTTCGCGGTTGGCGCCGGCTGGCTGCCGGCCGGCGGCTTTCCGGGCTGGCAGGCCGGCTTCTGGCCGGCGCTCAAGTCGTTGTTGCTGCCGGCCGTCGCGCTTGCCCTGCCGCAAGCGGCGATCCTCGCCCGCGTCACCCGCTCCGCCATGCTGGAGACGATGCAGGAGGACTATGTCCGCACCGCCCGTGCCAAGGGCGTCAGCCGGCGGCGCACCATGATGCGCCATGTGCTGCGCAATGCGCTGATCCCGGTCATCACCGTGCTGGGCCTGCAGTTTTCCGTGCTCTTTGCGGGAGCGATCATCATCGAGAACGTCTTCGCCCTGCCGGGGCTCGGTCGGCTCGTCTTCCAGTCGATCGCGCAGCATGACCTGATCGTGGTCAAGGACCTCGTCATGCTGTTCTCCGCCCTGGTCGTCTTCATCAACTTCGCGATCGAATTGCTCTACGGGCTGATCGATCCGCGCCTGCGGCAAGCGTCATGAGCGCGGTTGCGTCAGCGCACCCCGAGCTTCACGCGCGCCGCCTCGGCCAGATAGCCGGACCGCGTCGCGCCCGTCGCCGCTGCCGCCCGGTCGACGGCCTGCAGCAGATGTTCGTCCATGGTGATGTTCACGCGCACGGCCTTGCCCGGCAGTTCGATCGGTACGGCCGCGACGACCGCATCGGCAAAATCCTCGGCAAAGCCAGGATCCGCTTTCAGGACTGCGAGCGAGCGCAGTTGGGGGATTGCTTCGCCATCGTCGATCATGCCCTCAAGGTGAAAGGCGAGTGCCTGCGCGCCGCGCTGAACGGCTTCATCGAGGGTATCGGCCGTGCTGATGCAGCCCGGGAAATCCGGGAAGGAGATGCCGAACGATCCGGCTTCTTCATGGATCAAGGCGATGACGTGAGTCATGGTCTCAACTTTCTTTCGCTGGCCTTCAAATCACCAGTCCCAACCGGCTTGGCGATAGATGCTGCGCAAGGTGCCGCGTGGAATCTCGCGGACGCCGGTGTCGATGGTCACACGGCCCCGCTTGTGCGGATGCCGGTACTGCACGTGGTCACCGGGGCCATAGCGATCAATGATCCAGCCATCGTCGCGCAGACGTCGTTCGATGTCCTTGCGCTTCGTGCTGTGGTCGCTCAGTCCCATGACATATCCAGGCAGTTGATGTGTATAAATACACATCTTGATGCCGCTGCACAAGACCACACTTCGGGGAGATGGTCATGAGCGCTGTCGCGCCCCGTTCGCGTCCGCGGCGCTGGTGGGCCTCGCCGTCCTTCCTGGCCGGCCTGCTGCTGGGCGGGCTCATCGTCGCGATGGCGCTGATCTCCTATCTCTGGACGCCCTATGAGCCGACCCAGATGGCGATCCTGAAGCGCTTGCGGCCGCCCTCGGGCGAGCATTGGTTCGGCACCGACCAGTTCGGCCGCGACGTGTTCTCGATGATCATGGTCGGCGCCCGCAATTCGTTGGCGGTGGGACTTGGCGCGGTCGGCCTTGGCCTGACGGTCGGCAGCGCGCTCGGGTTGATCGCCGCGATCCGGCGCGACGGCTGGCTCGACAATCTGATCATGCGCATGGCCGATTTCAGCCACGCTTTTCCGGCGGTGCTCTCGGCGATCATGATCAGCGCGGTCTGGGGGCCCGGCATGATGAATGCCGTGATCGCGATCGCGCTGTTCAGCCTGCCCTATTTCGCCCGGCTGGCGCGCGGTGCGTCGCTGCAATGCTGGGCGCTCGACTATGTGCTGGCGGCGCGCGCGGCGGGTCTGACCGAGCTGGCGATCACGCGCCATCACGTCCTGCCCAACATCGCCGGCGTGCTCGTGGTGCAGGCGACGATCCAGTTCGCGCTCGCTATCCTCGCCGAAGCCGGCCTGTCCTATCTCGGCCTCGGCACACAGCCGCCGGCGCCGTCCTGGGGCCGGATGCTGAACGAGGCGCAGACCTTCATGGCGGCGCAGCCCTGGCTCGCGATCTTCCCGGGTGCTGCGATCGCGCTTTCGGTGCTGGCCTTCAATTTGCTGGGCGATGGTTTGCGCGACGCGGTCGATCCGCGGCTGCGCCGCTCTCGTGATTGATCCTAAGATGCTTGCGGAGTTCCAGTCATGATCGAGTTCGCCGATCTCAGCGCCGTCGACATGCTCCGGGCCTTCCGCTCGCGCGAGCTCTCGCCGGTCGAGGTCACGCAGGCGGTGATCCAGCGTATCGAGCTCTGGGAGCCGTCGCTGAAGGCGCTCTACGCCTATGATCCCGAGGGCGCCCGCGCCGCGGCGAAGGCGAGCGAGGGCCGCTGGCGCCGGGGCGAGGCGCTGCCGCTCGACGGCGTGCCTTGCACGATCAAGGAGAACATCGCGACCAAGGGCGTGCCGGTGCCGCTCGGCACGGCGGCCATGGAACTTAGCCCCGCCGCGGCCGACGCCCCGCCGGCGCAGCGCCTGCGCGAGGCCGGGTGCGTCATCCTCGCCAAGACGACCATGCCCGATTACGGCATGCTCTCCTCCGGCCTGTCGAGCTTCCACGAACTGGCGCGCAACCCGTTCGATCTCTCGAAGAACCCGGGCGGCTCCTCGGCTGGGGCGGGCGCAGCGGGCGCAGCGGGCTACGGGCCACTTCATGTCGGCACCGATATCGGCGGCTCGATCCGGCTGCCGGCCGGCTGGTGCGGCTTGGCCGGCCTCAAGCCGAGCTTCGGCCGGGTGCCGATCGACCCGACCTATTACGGTCGCGTCGCCGGGCCGATGACCCGCACCGTCGCCGACGCGGCGCTGATGATGCGCGAACTCTCAAAGCCGGATGAGCGCGATCCGATGAGCCTACCGCCGCAGGACATTGCCTGGGACGAGCTGGAGCGCGAGCCGCGCGGGCTCAGGATCGGATTTCAGCTCGAAGCCGGCATCGGCCTGCCGGTCGAGCCGGAGGTGAGGGCGGCGATCGCCAGGGCGGCCGATGCCTTTCGGAGAGTGGGAGCGATCGTCGAATTGGCGCCGCCCTTCCTGACGCAGGACATGCTCGACGGGCTCGACGATTTCTGGCGCCAGCGCGCCTGGGCCGAGATCGGCGCTCTGCCACGCGAGCGGCAGGATAAGGTGCTGCCCTATATCTACGCCTGGGCCGAGCGCGGCCGTTCGCTGACCGGGGCGCAGGTGCATCGCGGCATGAGCCAGATGCTGGCGATCCGCCATGCGGCGCTGAAGGCGATCGCGCCCTTCGACTATGTGCTGTCGCCGGTCTCGCCGGTGCCGAGCTTTGCCGCCGAGCTGGCCTCGCCGATCCACGATCCCGAGCGGCCCTTCGAGCACATCGTCTTCACGGTCGCGGCCAACATGTCGGACCAGCCGGCGATCTCGGTCCATGCCGGCATGACCGCGTCCGGCCTGCCGATCGGCCTGCAGATCACCGGCAAACGCTTCGACGATCTCGGCGTGCTGCAGATGGCGCGGGCCTGGGAGCGTCTGCGCGGGCAGGGGCCGGAATGGCCGCGCGCTCCCCGGCACGCGGGTTGATCAGGCCTTCTTCGGTTTCTTTCCAGCGGTGTTCAGCGCTACCGCAGCGCGAATGAGCGCCGCCAGCGCCGTCTCGTCGATCGCGGCGCCCTCATGGATGTCGATGGCGCGCCTCGCATTGCCGTCGAGGCTGGAATTGAACAGGCCGGTGGGGTCGGGCAGCGAAGCGCCCCTGGTGAAGGTCAGCTTGACCGCGCCCTTATAGGTCTCGCCGGTGCAGATGATGCCGGCATGCTCCCAGACCGGCACGCCGCGCCATTTCCAGGTTTCCTCGACCTCGGGGTCGGCTTGCCTGATGATGGCGCGGACCTTTGCGAGTGCCGCCCCGCGCCAGTCGGTCAGTTCCGCGATCCGGGCATCGATCTGCTCGGAGGCCGAGGCTGCATCGCCGGTCTTGTCGTTTGTCTGCTTCATGGGGCGGGATATCCTCGTAATCGTCGTCACATCTTCTCGCCCGGCAAGGCGGCAGCCTGCTTCACCCAGGCGGTGAAGCGGGCTTCGTCGAGTTCGTCATCTTCGCGGATGTCGAGATAGCGCACCTCCTTCTGCTTGGAGGTGCCGGGCGGGACGGGATCGAGCGAGGCGCCGCGGAAGAAGGCGACCTTCACGTATTTTGCGAAGACATGGAGGCCGAGGAACCAGTGGCCGTCCTCGACGCCATAGAGCGGCGAGTTCCACTTCACCGCCTTCCTGACGCCGGGGACGGCGCTGGTGATCAACGCATCGAGGCGGGAGCCGAGCGCGCTCTTCCAGCCCGGCATCGCGGCGATATAGGCCTGCACCGGCTCTTCGCCATAGCCCTTGGCGATCTGCGGATTGCCGCCCGAGAGCAGGACGGGCAGTCCGTCTCCTGCTCTCGGCTTCGCTGCCGCCTTCGAGGTCTTGCCGGCCATGGCTCCGTTCCTAGCCTTCCGCCCGCCGCCCTTGTCGCCAGCCGGCGGCATAGGGCAGGGCGAACATGTAGAGGCCCGAGAACATCAGCAGGAACAGCGGCGGCAGCGGGGAGTAGACGATCCAGGCTGGTGGCTGCCCCAGTGCCATGGCGATGAAATTGGCGATGACGGTTGCCGTGAAGATGATGGCGAGCCAGCGATGGCCCTGCCGGATAGCGTCGTTCCAGGTCAACGAGACCTCCTTCTCGATATGAGGGCCAGGGCGAGCATTCACGCTTCGCGTGCGAGCAGCTCTTCCAGCTTGCCGAGGAATTCCTGCCAGCCGGCCCGGGCGCCGCCGAAAGCCTGCTTCTGCTCCGGCCGGAAGCCGGCCTGCTCCATGCGCAGCAGCGTGCCCTTGGGCGTCGGGGTCAGGGTGAAGGTCACCGTGCTCTTCAGGTTGAAGGCCGGATCGTCATGGGCGAAGTCCCAGCTGTAGGACAGCGTCCGGTTCGGCTCGATGTCGAGGACCTCGCAATCGAGCACGCCGCCCCACTCGCCGCGCAGGTTGAAGCGATGGCCGACGACCGGCGCGAAGTCGTTCTTCATCAGCCATTCCGCGATCAGGTGCGGCTGAGTCAGGGCGCGCCAGAGCTTCTCCGGCGGATGGGCGATCTCGCGCTCGACGGTGACGGAGCGGGTCTGCGTGGCGGTGGTCATTGGTCCATCTTTGCGAGCAAATTTTCGAGGTCGTCGAACCGCGCCTCCCAGAAGCCGGCCATCTGGCTGGTCCAGTCGATCAGCGGGGAGAGCGCGCCGAGCTGGGCGCTGTAATGGGTCTGGCGGCCGGCCTGGCGGTCGCGCACCAGCCCGGCCTGCTTCAGTACGCCGAGATGCTTCGAGACGGCCGGCTGCGAGACGCCGGCCTGCGGGGTCAGCGCCCCGACAGTCAGCTCGCCGTCGCGGCACAGGCGCTCGAAGATGGCGCGCCGGGTCGGGTCGGCGAGCGTCCTGAACAGCATGTCGTGAGCGTCTGCCATCTCAATCAATAACCCGTTGGCTATGAGTTGATTCATAACCAGCGAGATATGAGTTAGTCAAGCGCCCTCGCGAGCAAAGCAGAACGGGGGTGTTACAGGTGCGCTGGACCGGGGCGGATGGCTCGCGCAGGATGCTTTACGAAAGCGCAGGGAATGTCRCTGTCGGCGCCCCTGCGATCCTGCCTTCGAGGAACCCACCATGGATCTGATGCTGAACGGCAAGCGCGCTCTGGTCACGGGCGGCAGCAAGGGGATCGGCCGCGCCATTGCGCGGCAGTTGGCGCTGGAGGGCGTCGACGTCGTCATCGCGGCGCGCAACCAGGCGGAGCTCGACGCTGCCGCGGCCGAGCTGGCGCTGGAGACCGGTCGCAAGATCGTCGGCCTCACCGTCGATACGCAGGACGATGCCTCGGTGAAGGCGGTCGTGGCCGGCACCGTTGCGGCGCTGGGCGGGCTCGACATCCTCGTCAATGCTGCGGCCAAGCCCGGCGGGCAGGCGGCGCCGCCCAAGCTCGCCGAGATCACCGACGCGCTGTTCTTCGACGACGTCAACGTCAAGGTGATGGGCTATCTCAGGATGGCCCGCGAGGCCGCGCCGGTGATGGCGGCGGGTGGCTGGGGCCGGATCATCAATATCAGCGGGCTGGCGGCGCGCCTGACCGGCTCGACCATCGGCTCGATCCGCAATGTCGCGGTCGCGGCGCTGACCAAGAACCTCGCCGACGAACTCGGTCCGCAGGGCATCAACGTCACCGTGGTGCATCCCGGCACGACACGCACGGAGAAGACGCCGGGCGTGGTCGCGGCACGGGTGGCGGCGTCAGGGCTGGCACCCGAAGAGATCGAGCGCCGCATGGCCGCCAATGTCACGATCGGCCGGCTGGTCGACATGGCCGAGGTCGCCGACATCGTCGCCTTCCTGGCCTCGCCGCGCAGCGTCGCGATCAATGGCGATGCGATCGCTTGCGGCGGCGGCTCGAAGGGCGCGATCCACTACTGAGCGGTCGCGCCTTCGTTTGACTAGAACAGCGCGGTCGGCGCGACCTCGGCGATGATCATCAACGCGAGCCCGAGGGCACCCAGGCCGACGCCGGTCCAGGCGAGCAGGGCGACGCCGGTGATGATCGCAGCGGAAGAGACGACGATCGCGATCTGCAGCAGGCCCGAGACGATGTCGTATTTGTCGTCGCGGGCGCTGGAGATATCGCGCTTGGCTTCGGCCGCCTTGGCGCGGACGATCAGCTCCTTGCGGCCCTCATTGGTCTCCGGCTCGGACTCGTAGCGGGCGATCGTCGCCTTCCAGCCGTCGATGCGCTTTTGCAGGCGCTCGCGCACGGCCGGATCAGTCGCGCCGGCGAGCTCGACTTCCATCGCGTCGGCGGCGGTGCGCAGCGTCGTGCCGCGGATCGTCTTGGCCTGGAAAAAGGCCCAGAGATTGGAGGCTTCGATGTTCTTCGCCAGCGCGTCCTGCTCGGCGTTCTTGCCGCCGATCTCGGAGAAGGCGAGCAGGAGCGCGAGAATGCCGATCAAGAGCGCGATGCGCTTGTTGATCTTGCTGGTCGGCTGGTTTTCTTCGGTGACGTCTGGTGCGGCTGAAGCCATCTTTGATTCCCCCGGAAAGGCCGGGCGTGATGGCCGGTTCACGTGACGGAATCAAGACGATTTTACCGAAGGTAAGGAGCTTACCCCCGAGCGCGTGGGTGGGCGGAATCATAGGCCGCCAGCAGGCGAACTGAATCGATGCGGGTGTAGATCTGCGTCGTCGAGAGCGAGGCGTGGCCGAGCAGCTCCTGGATGGCCCGCAAATCGCCACCGCGGCCGAGCAGATGGGTGGCGAAGGAGTGGCGCAGCGCGTGCGGTGTCGCGCTGCCCGGCAGTCCGAGCGAGCCGCGCAGCCCCTCGACCGCGAGCTGGATGATCCGCGGCGAGAGCGGTCCGCCCTTGACGCCGACGAAGAGCGGCCCCTCCGGCGCCAGCCGCCACGGGCATTGCGCGAGATAACCGGCGATCGAGTCGACCACCACCGGCAGCACCGGCACCATCCGGGTCTTGCCGCCCTTGCCGAGCACGGTCAGCGCATCGGCGGTGCTGACCGGCGCCTGCGAACGCTGGAGGCCGAGCGCCTCGGAGATGCGCAGGCCGCTGCCATAGAGCAAGGAGAGCACGGCGGCGTCGCGAGCCAGCACCCAGTCGGGCCGCTCCTCGCCAGCGCGGCTGTCGGCCTTGGTCACAGCCGCCGCGGCCTTGGCATCGAGCGGGCGGGGCAAGCCCTTGCCGAGCCGCGGTCCGCGTGTCGCGGCGAAGGCGGCGGCGGTCAGCCGGCCGCTGCGCTCGCCGAAACGGGCGAGCGAACGTAGCGCTGCAAGCTGGCGCATCAGCGTGCGGTTGCCGACGCCGTCGCGGCGGCGATAGCCGAGAAAGGCGCGTAGGTCCGCCGGCTTCAAAGCGGCGACCGCCTTCAGCGACGGGGGCGCATCGAGATGATGCGTGAGGAAAGTGGCGAATTGCTCGATGTCGCGGCCATAGGCCTCGAGCGTCTTCGGCGAGAGCCGGCGCTCATGACCGAGATGGGCGAGCCAGTCGTGCCGGAGGGTGTCGAAATCGCTCATCATGCGATCTTGCCGCGCGAGGCTTAACAACCGTTGTCCGGCGCGATCATCGCCTGCTACGAACCCTGCAGACATTGTTCAGGGCTGACCAAATTGCACGCTCCCGATCCGCACGGCCTGACCTTCCCTTTTCCCGAACCGCCGGCACCGGGCCAGCTGATCGAGGTTGCGCCCGGCATCTTCTGGGCCAGGATCGCGCTGCCGTTCCGGCTCGACCACGTCAACATCTACCTGATCGAGGATGGCGACGGCTTCGCCGTGATCGACACCGGCATCGGGGACGAGGCGACCAAGCAGGCCTGGCTCGCGCTGATGGCCGGGGCGCTCGCCGGCAAGCGGCTGACCCGGCTCTTCGTCACGCATTTCCATCCAGACCATATCGGTCTCGCCGGCTGGCTCTGCGAGCGCTTCGGCACGCCGCTCCTGACGAGCCAGACCGGCTATCTCGGCTGCCTCAACATCTCGCTCAGCCCGGGCGCTTCGGAGGCGCCGGTCTACAAGCAGTTCTATCAGCGCCACGGCCTTTCGGCCGAGGTGACGCAGGTCGTCTCGACTTTGGGCCATGGCTATCTCCGGCAGGTCACGCCGCTGCCGCCGACCTTCACCCGCGTCGTCGCCGGCGACGTCTTGCGCATCGGTGGGCGTGATTTCTTCGTGCTGGCGGGCGATGGCCATGCGCCGGAGCAATTGATGTTCCATTGCCCGGAGGCGAACGTCTTCCTGGCGGCCGACCAGGTCCTCGCCAAGATCACGCCGAACATCAGCGTCTGGGCGGTGGATGCGGAAGGTGATCCGCTCGGCCTCTATCTGCGTTCGCTACGCGCGCTGCCGCAGGCGATCCCGGCGGGGACGCTGGTCCTGCCCGGGCACCAATTGCCGTTCTATGGATTGCAGGAGCGCTGCGCCGCGCTCAGCGCCCATCACGCCGAGCGCTGCCGGCTGATCGCGGGCGCAGTGGCCAAGGGGCCGCATTCGGTCGCCGAACTGGTGCCGGTGATGTTCACGCGGCCGCTCGACCCGCACCAGCTCTCCTTCGCCTTCAGCGAGGTCTTCGCGCATGTGAACGCGATGCTGCGGCTGGGCGAACTGCGCTGGGCTGAGCCGCAGGGCGAGATCATGAAGGTGATGGCGGCCGGCTGAGGGCGGCCTCCTCCCCGTCGCAAGCGAGGGGAGGAGGTTCTCATTCGCTCAAGCCGCCGCCATGGCGGGTTGTTCGACCGCCGTCACCGTCAGGACATGCTTCTTGCCGTCGCGAGCGGTCCAGGCGATCGACTGGCCGGCGGCAAGGCCGATCAGCGCCGCGCCGATCGGCGTCAGCACTGAGATGCGGCCCTGCTCGATATCGGCCTCGCCGGGATAGACGAGCTGGACGCGGCGATGCTGGGCGCTGTCCGAATCGAAGGTGACGAAGGAGCCCATGCGCACGACGTCGGCCGGCAGCTTGGCCGGCGCGACGACCTTGGCGCGGTCCATTTCTGCGAGCAGTTCCTCGGCGACCTCCGGAATACGCTCGAGCGCGGTGGTGGCGAGGCCGGTCAGGCGCTCATGGTCGATCTCGCCGACGATGATCTTCGGCTTGCGATGGGTCTTCTGGTTCAGCTGGGTCATGGGTCTGGTGTCCTGCGATGACGCGCGCGACGGCGGCGCCAGGGCGCGACCGGCAAGGTCTAGGAAGTTCTTTTTTGGGGGGAGACGCCTTGGAAGATCGTGCTGCCATCACGGCGGACAGCATCGACGGCACCCCTGGACTCGGGGCGCGCTCGGGCCGAGTCCGGGGCTAGGATTCCGCGATCGGGGCGACCCGGAATACGAGGCGATGCTTCGTCGTCATACCCATAGAGTTGGGGGCGGCCGGCCTGCTGTCAAGGCCGGGCAGCCCGCCACCGGCCGATGACGATGTGGCGGCAAGTTGGCCTGCGAGCAAGTCATCGAGAGGGGCGATGGCCTGGTCGGATGGTTTGTGGGGACAGGCTTGCGGGGCGGCTCAGCGTCGCGCTTGCGGGCGGCGCACCGGAACCGGGATCGGCTTCAGCTGTGGCTGCGCCGGAGCGAGGAGGGCGCCGAGGCGGAGAATGAAGCGGGCCAGCAGATCCATGACGTCCCTCAGTTCCGGGCGATGAAGACGGTGGGAATCAGTTCGCCGCCGTCGACCTTCACCGCATCGTTTCCAGCAATATGGTGCTTCGATGTCGACGGCGCCACTGTGTCGGCCGCAGCCGTGAACAGGATCGACGGCAGAAGCTGGTTCATCGGCGCTGGCATCCCGCGTTGCAGATACAGCTCAGGATCGCCCTGAAAATACTTCAAATGCCTTACGCTACAGAGGGTTATCGACCCGTAGCCTTAACGATGTGCTGCGCCGGGCAATGAAACTCGCGGATAGACGGACCATCGACGCGAGGGCTCGGACGCTTTTGCGAGCAAAGCAGCGATTGAACCCTGTCGGCGGCTCGCATATGGCTAATGAATCGTTAACCGGGGCGTCATCCGAATATGGCCAGCCTGTTCCGGCTCGTGCCCGATGCACGCGCCGAACTTCTGCAGCTGAATTCCTGGGCTCGGCCGCATCAGGCCGGCTTTGCCGCTGCGCAACGCGCGGCGCGTTATGGCGCGGCCGGACCGGAGGCTTCCGCCTTCATGGCGGCGCGGCGCGAGGCGATTCTGGCGCGGCTCGGCGAGGGCGCTGCGGCCTGGAATGGCTGGGCCGGTGAGATGACCCGCCTGCGCGGCCGAATCGGCGCCGACGGCGCGCTGCTGGCGCTCTGGCGCCTCTTCGCCGATGTCGAGCTGGTCGACGAAATCTTCGAGGGTGATTTCAATGTCGCCGGCATCATCTTTCCGGCGGCGGCGCGCTTCGCCGGTAGCGCCTTCTGCGGCGATGCCTGGTTCTCCGAGGCGCATTTCCATGGGCCGGCGAGCTTCCGCGATGCCAGCTTCCGCGCCGATGCCTTCTTCGATCGGGCGCATTTCGCCGGGGATGCCGATTTCGGCGCGGCGACCCTGCACGGGACGGCGGAGTTCCGCGACATGCGCTGCGAGGGCGTAGCGTGCTTCGTCGAGGCGGAATTCGTCGGCGATGCCTGGTTCCGGGGCTCCCGCTTCGATGGAGTGACGCAGTTCCGCGGCGTGCGCCATGCCGGCGAGGCGGGCTTCGGCGATTGCCGCTTCGCGGGCGCGGCCGATTTCGGCGAGGCCGAGTTCGCCGGCAATGCCGGCTTCGAGGAGGCGCGGTTCGGGCAGATGGCGAACTTCGCTGCTGCTCGTTTCGACCGCGGCGCCTGGTTCAGCAATGCCGCCTTCGACGGCCGCTCGAATTTCGAGCGGGCCCGCTTCCGTGGCCGCCGGCATTTCGAGGGCA
Source organism: Allobosea sp. P4_H5 (assembly GCF_056400825.1). Classification (NCBI taxonomy): domain Bacteria; kingdom Pseudomonadati; phylum Pseudomonadota; class Alphaproteobacteria; order Hyphomicrobiales; family Alloboseaceae; genus Allobosea; species Allobosea sp. P4_H5. The sequence goes on from NZ_JBFUKM010000002.1 coordinate 45,159, forward strand.
TTTCGCTGGCGGCGCAGGTCTCCCCGGTCGCGCAGCAGATCGCGGCGCTGGAGCAGTTCCGGTTCGTCCGGCGCTGAGCGTACGCCCACAGCATCTCTCCCGGCCCTTCTGGCCCACAGCTTGCTAGTCGTCCTGCCGACCGCCGCGATCGGCGGCTGCGATTGGCGAGGACGAGATGAAGCGCGAAGAGCTCACCGAGAAGATTCTCGACATCAAGCGCGAGAAGGGCTGGAGCTGGAAGCACATCACCGACGAGATCGGCGGCATGTCTGAGGTGCTGGTGATCGGCGCCCTGCTCGGCCAGATGAAGCTGGTGAAGCCTCTCGCCGAGAGGGCCGCCGCCCTCTTTGGCCTCTCGGAAGCCGAGAAACGCATGCTCAACGAGGTGCCCTATCGCGGCACCGGCACGCCGATGCCGCCGACTGACCCGCTGATCTACCGCTTCTACGAGATGGTGATGGTCAACGGCCCCGCCTGGAAGGCGCTGATCGAGGAGGAGTTCGGCGACGGCATCATGTCGGCGATCGACTTCAACATCGCCTTCGAGCGTGAGCCGAACCCCCGGGGCGACCGGGTCAGGATCGCCATGTCCGGCAAGTTCCTGCCGTACAAATACTACGGCAACGAACAGGGCATCCCGGACTATGGCTTCAAGGAGGAGTGAAGTCGCTCAAGCCAGCTTGTCTCAGGGGACTTGGCCGGGCTCGAGCGTGCCGTCCTTCTGCATGGTCCGCTGCAGCCCCGGCCGCTCCAGCATGCGGCCCATATAGGCCTCGAACACCGGCAGGCGCGGCAGCACGCCGACGATGTTCATGCCGAAATGGATGCCTGCGCCGAGCTGGGTGTCGGCGGCGGTGAAGCGCTCGCCGGCGGCGTAAGCGTGTTCGCCGAGCCTCTTGGCGAGATTGGCGACCGTGTCGGCATGCGAGCCGAAGGAGAAACCGCGCGACTCGTACTGGAACTTGTGGACGGAGGTCGCGATGATCGGATCGAGCACGGCGTCGGTATAGACCAGTGACGTCAGGAAAGCTGGGCGGTCGGCATCGCCGACGGCAGGCGCCAGCCCGGCTTCCGGGAACTGCTCGGTGAGATAAAGGCAGATCGCGGCGCGCTCGGTGACGGTGGTGCCGTCATGGACTATGGCCGGTACCTTCTTGTGCGGCTGGATGGCGCGGTAGCTCTCCGGCGGGCCGCCCTGCGCGCGGATGTCGACGATCTTCATCTCATAGGGCTGGCCGAGCTCCTCGAGCAGCCAGAGGATCGAGAAGGAGCGCGATTGCGGCGCGTGATAGAAGGTCAGCATGGCGATGTCCCTTTCTGCGTTTCCCTGAGGGTTGGCGAGGCTGATAGGGGCGTTGCATGTCAGGAGTTGTCAGGATGGACCTGACTTGCCTGACGCTCCCTGATCGGAACGCGCGCAGGGGCGAATAGCTCCGCCTGATCTTGGCCGCTCGGGCTATGTCTTGCGAGCGACGATGAAGGGGCGGCTGTCCTTGCCCCTGCTAGCATGGCGTTCCGTGCTCAGGATTTCGAAGCCTGCGGCCGCGATGAGGCTGGCCAGCTCCTGTGCAGTGAAAACGCCAGCATGGGGCGCCTTTCCGACCATCTGCATGAGCGGCAGCGCAAGCCGGATCAGCGGGTTCACGTCACCGAGGCAGGGTGTCTTGGAGATGAACAGGCCGCCTGGCTCGAGCAAGGTGTGGATGTCGCGCAGCGTGCCGGCGAGGTCGCGGACCAGGTGGAGATAGTTGAAGGCGAGGGCAGCATCGAACCGTATCGCCTCGGCGGCGAGCGTCTCCGCCGTTGCCGTGTGGAAGGCGAGCGCAGGGACCGGGCACGCGGCGTGCTTTTCCCCGGCAATCGCGATCATCCCCGCGGAGATGTCCGTCGCGAGATAGCTGCCCGCGTCGCCCGCAAGCCGCAGCGCCGTGGTCCCGGTGCCGCAGCCCAGTTCCAGCACCCTGTCCGTCGGCTTCAGCAGGAGGTGGGTCCGCTCCAGGGTGCGCTCGTATCCGGCCTGATCGGAGATCCGGCTCCTGGCATAGCGTCGCGATGACCTGTCCCAGAAGCTGGCATCGCTTGCCGCGCTCATGTCGCATCCTCAATTTGCTGGTGGCTCGGCGCGGGCCCTGGCGCCTGCGTCGGGAGATGACCTCATCGATGACGTGCGTTCAAGCTGCAGGCCCGCGGCCGATTCAATTGTTATAATGTTACAAATACTGGTCGGCGCATAGTAATCATAGTGTCATCTCGCCCGCCTAACGGACCGGCGACCGGGCTTTCACAGGGGCTGAGAGATATCATGCAGAAGCGAACTTGGCTGATGGCGGCGGCGATGCTCGCCAGTGTGGTGCCGGCGACGGCGCAGACCATCTATCCGCTCAACCGCGCCGAGATCCTCGAGGGCTCGCGCTTCGACTTCAAGGTCGAGTTCCCGAACGCCCCGGTCTCGGCCGACGTCAAGGTCACGATCAATGGCAAGCCGGTGAACGAGGCCTTCGGCCGCGAGGCCCAGTTCGTCCAGAGCGAGGAAGGCCAGAAGCATTCGGCGCTCTGGCTGCGCGGAGCCCAGCTGCCGGCCGGCCAGTACGTCATCGAGGCGACGCAGGGCAGCGAGAAGGCGACCGTCAACTGGACCGTCTACGCGACCCCTGAGCGCAAGGCCAAGAACGTCATCCTCTTCGTCGGCGACGGCATGTCGGTGGCGCACCGCACCGCGGCGCGCATCCTGTCGAAGGGCTGGGAGCAGGGCCTCTATGGCGGCGAGCTCGCCATCGACGACATGCCGAACATGGCGCTGATCTCGACCTCGGGCACCGACTCGATCGTCACCGACAGCGCCAACTCCGCCAGCGCCTACACCACCGGCCACAAGTCCTGCGTCAACGCGCTCGGCATCTACTGCGCCAAGAACGCGCTGACGCTCGACCATCCCAAGGTCGAGACGATCTCCGAGGTGATCAAGCGCAAGCGCTCGGGCATGGCGATCGGCGTCGTCACCAATTCCGAGATCGAGGATGCGACCCCGGCCTCGATGGTCGCCCATACCCGCCGGCGCTCGGACTTCAACGACATCGTCAAGATGTTCTTCGACGTGCAGCCCGACGTGATCATGGGCGGCGGCTCGCCGAACTTCCTGCCGAAGTCGACCCCGGGCACCAAGCGCACCGACGATCTCGACTTCATCGCCAAGTTCAAGGAGGCGGGCTACGCCCTCGCCACCACCAAGACCGAGATGAACGCCGCGGTCGCTGGCGGCTCCAAGAAGCTGCTTGGCCTCTACAACACCTCGAACATCGACGGCGCCTTCGACCTGCGCCTCGCCAAGAAGGGGTCGATCTCGAAATTCCCGGATCAGCCGGACGTGGTCGAGCAGACCAAGGCCGCGATCGAGATGCTCAAGGGCGCGCAGGACGGCTTCTTCCTGATGGTGGAATCGGCCCGCATCGACAAGTACAGCCATTCGCTCGACTGGGAGCGCGCGGTGTTCGACACGATCATGCTCGACAATGCCGTCAAGGCGGCCAAGGACTTCGCCGGCGATCGCAACGACACGCTGATCATCGTCGTGCCGGACCACGCCCACCCGATCTCGATCATCGGCACCTATGACGACGATCGCCCGGGCCAGTTGCTGCGCGACAAGCTCGGCACCTACAACGAGTCGCTGCCGCCGAACTACGGCCCGCGCGATGCCGACGGCTATCCGACCAAGGTCGACACCTCGCGCCGTCTCGCCGTCGCCTTCGGCAGCTATCCGGACACCTGCGACACCGGCCGGCCCTATCTCGATGGCGAGCGCGTCCCGGCGGTGAAGGGCCCGGACGGCAAGACCAACGTCGCCAACGAGAAGGACTGCACCGGTCCGCTCGCCACCCGCAAGCAGGGCAACCTGCCTTTCGACGCCAACTCCGGTGTCCATGCGGCCGACGACGTGCTGCTCACCGCCATGGGCCCGGGCGCCGAGCGCTTCCGCGGCCACAAGCCGAACGTCTTCGTCTTCCGCGTCATGGCGGAGGCGCTGGCCCTCGGCGGCAAGTGAGCTAGAGTTGGGGCAGGACGCATGATCTCGCATCGGCCGCACCTGCTCCCGACGCTTTCCCGCCGCGGGCTCCTCACCGGGCTCGCGGCGCTGCCCGTCTCGCTGTCTGCGTTTGCCGCGGACGCGGATACGCTGACCTTCGACGGGCTCTACAAATCCTTCGGCGTGCTCGGCTTCCAGTTCTCCGATCGGGCGACCTCGCTGCGTGGCAAGCCGGTCAGGATGGTCGGCTACATGGCGCCGCCGCTGAAGCCGGAAAGCCATTTCTTCGTGCTGACGCGCGAGCCGCTGGCGATCTGCCCGTTCTGCCAGTCCGATGCCGACTGGCCGGTCGACATCGTCGTGGTGTTCATGCGCGCGGCGACGCCGATGGTCAGCGCCGGCCAGAAGGTCGCGGTCAGCGGCCGGCTCGAGATCGGCTCCTCGACCGATGCCGAGACCGGCTTCGTCAGCCAGATCAGGCTCGTCGATGCCGGCTTCCACAGTGTCTGAGCGGCTGGCCGGCGCGGCGCGGCCGCTGCATTTTTCCGGCATCCAGGTCGATCATCGCGATGGCGACGGGCGGCCCTTCCGGGTGCTCGACATCCCCGATTTCATGGTGCCACCCGGAGCGCTGATCGGCCTGCGTGGGCCGTCCGGCTCGGGCAAGACCTCGCTGCTGCATCTCGCCGCCGGATTCTTCCTGCCCGATGCCGGCAGCATCGGCTGGGGCGATGTCGTAGTGTCCGCGCTGCCGGGTGCGGCGCGCGATCGCTGGCGGCGCGAGACTGTCGGCTTCGTCTTCCAGGATTTCCACCTCGTGCCCGAGCTCGATGTGCTCGCCAACATCACCTTGCCGGCGAGCTTTTCAGGCTGGCGGCAGACGAGCGATCAGGTCTCGCGCGCCACTGTGCTCGCCGGGCGCATGGGCCTCACCGATCTGCGGCGGGGCGCCGCCGTGCTCTCGCGCGGCGAGCAGCAGCGTGTCGCGATCGCACGGGCCTTGTTCAATGCACCCGCGCTGATCCTGGCCGACGAGCCGACGGCAAGCCTCGATCCGGCGCATGCGGCCGAGGTCGGATCCCTGCTGGTCGAGGTCGCCAAAGAAAGCGGCGCGACGCTGCTCTGCGCCTCGCATGACCCGGCGCTGCTGGCGCGAATGCAGCAGGTCGGGATGATTGGCGATGGCCCGTTCCAACTGAAGGCGGCCGCGTGAACCCGCTGCCGATGGTCATCGCCGATCTCCGGGCGCTGCGCTGGACGGCGGCGGCGATCGTGACGCTGGTCGCGCTGGCGGTGGCGATCGGTGTCGCGATCGGTGCGCAGGAGCGGGCGCTGCGCCAGGCCTCGGCCCGGGCCGCCGATGATTTCGACCTCCTGATCGGCGCACCCGGCAGCCAGACGCAACTCGTGATGTCGGCGATCTATCTGCAGCCGGAGGCGCTGCCGCTGATCGACGGGCGATTGCTGAACGAACTCGCCCGTGATCCGCGCGTCGCTGCCGTGGCGCCGCTTGCCTTCGGCGACATCGCCCGCGGCCATCCGGTGATCGGCACTACGCTCGCCTTCGCCGGCCGCTGGGGTCGTCTGCAGCCGACCGAAGGCCGGCTGTTCGCGCGCGAGGGCGAGGCTGTGCTTGGCGCCGATGTCACCTACAAGCTCGGCGACCAGATCGAGCCGTCGCATGCCATCGCCGGGCATTGGCCGAAGCGCGGCGTTGCCGACGCGGAAGAGGCGAGCCATCGCCATGAGGGGCATGCCTATGTTGCGGTCGGCCGCCTGCCGCGGCTGGGCTCGCCCTTCGACCGAGCGATCCTGGTGCCGGTCGAGAGCGTCTGGGAGGTGCATGGGCTCGGCAATGGCCATGCCGGCGAGGTTGCCGCGCTCGGCCCGCCCTTCGACGGCCAGCGCATTCCCGGCGTGCCGGCCCTGGTGGTGAAGCCGAAGGCGGTCGCCGACGCCTATGCGCTGCGGGCGCGCTATCGGCAGGGCGGCACCATGGCCTTCTTCCCGGCCGAGGTGCTGGTCGGGCTCTATCGTACGCTCGGCGATGTCGGGCAGGTGCTCAGCGTCGCCTCTGTGCTCAATGCGGTGCTGATCCTGGCGGCGATTTTCCTGCTGCTCGTCGCGGTGACCGGGCTGCGGCGGCGCCGCTATGCCGTGCTGCGCGCGCTCGGGGCACCGCCGGCCTACGTGCTGCTGGTGGTCTGGCTCGGCATGGCCGGGCTGGTCGCGGCCGGCTGCCTCGCCGGCCTCGGCCTCGGCGCCGCCGCCACACTTGCGGTCTCCGGCCTGTTCGAGGCGCAGACGGGCTTAAGGCTCTCCTTCGCTCTCGGCTCGGCGGAACTCGCCCAGGTCGGCCTGATCCTGCTGCTCGGCTCGCTGGCCGCACTGATTCCGGCGGCGCTGTCCTATCGCCGTTCGATCACCGCGGGCCTCCGCGGCTGATCCGGGGTTGACCCTGCTTTGCTTCTTCCGGTTAACTCCCGGCGGGGGGCGTTGCAGGGATGATCATGCTGCGCGCCATTGTTCTTATCGTCACCAGTCTCGCTTTCTGCGCACCCGCTTACGCCTATTCCAACGCGCTCAGTCGCGGGGTCGCCGATTTTCTCAACATCTTCAGCGAACAGCCGGTGCCGCGCCAGGTCGTGCCCTGGAGCGGCAAGCAAACGCCCGGCACGGTCGTGGTCTCGACCAGCCAGAGGCGGCTCTATTATGTGCTCGGGCAGGGGCAGGCGATCCGCTATGGTGTCGGCGTCGGCCGGCAGGGCTTCAGCTGGTCCGGCACCAAGACCGTCACGCGCAAGCGCGAATGGCCGGACTGGCGCCCGCCCGCGGCTATGCTGAAGCGCCGGCCCGACCTGCCGCGCTACATGGAAGGCGGAATGGAGAACCCGCTCGGAGCGCGGGCAATCTATCTGGGATCAAGCTTCTACCGCATCCATGGCTCGAACGAGCCCGACACGATCGGTGCGGCGGTCTCGTCCGGCTGCATCAGGATGACCAATCGCGACGTGACGGATCTCTATGATCGCGTCAGGACGGGGACCAAGGTCATCGTTCAGCGCTAGCGTCAGCCATCGCTATGGCCGTGCCGGATGCGCCGGACCATCAGCCAGACGCCGACAATCGCGACGGGCACGAACAGAGCGGTCGCGATGCCGACATCAACAGGCAGGTAGCCGGCATCTTTGGCGCCCTTCGCGAGATAGCCGAACAGGCTGACGACGTAATAGCCGATCGCCGCGACCGAGAGACCCTCGACCGTCTGCTGCAGGCGCAATTGCAAACGGGTGCGGTCGTTCATCGCCGAGAGCAGGTCGCGGTTCTGCTGTTCGAGGGCGACGTCGACGCGGGTGCGCAGCAGATTGGCGGCGCGGGCGAGCCGGCGCGACAGGTCGAGCTGCCGTTGCTGCAGCATCTGGCAGGTGCGCATCGCCGGAGCCATGCGCCGCGACAGGAAGGCGGCGATGGTCGGCCAGCCGCCATAGGGCGCCTCGTCGATCGCTTCCAGGCGCTGGCCGACGATGCTGTCATAGGCGCGGCTGGCGCCGAAACGGTAATTCGAGGACGCGGCTTCCGACTCCATCGTCGCGGCGATCGCGGTCATCTCGTCGAGCAGGGCATTGTCGGCGGCGAGCCCGTCGGTCTGCATCATCGTCCCGGCGATGCGCACCAGCACCTCCTCGGTGCGGCGCACGGAGGGGGCGAGACGATGAGCCTCCGGCAGGCCGAGCAGGGCAAGCACGCGATAGGTCTCGACCTCCATCAGCCGCTGTACAAGCGCGCCAGCCTTTGCCGATGTCAGAGCCCGGTCGAGCACGAGGATGCGGACGAAGCCGTCGGCGCCGGCGCGGAAATCGGTCGCGGCGATCGCCGCTTCGCCATCGACCAGCGAGGCGGCGAGGCTGGCCGCATCGAACACCGTGTCGAGCTCGGGCGCCGCCCGTTCCGGCAGCAGATGCAGGTCGATCGACGCCAGATGCGGCCCCGGTTGCGGCAGGGTGTGCATGCCGTGCGGCAGGATGGTGGTCGCCGGCAGGAAGGGCACCGAGCCGGGGGAGGACAATTCCCAGGTATAGGTGGTGAACTCGCTGTGCTGTTCCCAGCGCAAGCTGGTTTCGCCGAGCTTGGTGCGATGATGCTTCGCCCCCTCGGCCGGACCCGGCACGCCGCGCTCGGCGCAGAAGCGGGCAAGGGCCTCGCGATCGGTGGCGGCCTGCGCCTGGTCGGTCATGAAGGCGAAGTGCAGGAGTCGCTGCGGGGTCGAGAGCGGCGCGAAGGGGCGGGCGTGGATCTCGCCGAGGATGGCGCCGCGCGACGAATGCGCGACGAGCGGCGCAGCAACGCTCTCGGTCGTCTGGTCCATGCCGTCCTGCCCCTTTGCGCGCTCGCCATTTGGCTTGTCCGCGCATCCGGAACCTTGCCGGAAAGCGAAGAGCCCGACGAGTCGGGCACGGTGTCGCAAGGGCGGCGCGCTGGTGACATGATCCGGCGTCGTCGCTGCCTAGGCTCATCTCATGCCGTTGCCCAACCGCATCCGTCCCGATGGTTCGCTCTTTGCCGATCCGGCGCGCGGCCTGCTGTTCGGCAATCGCGGCGGCAAGTTCCATGATCCGGCGACGAAGGCATTGCCGACACGGCTGTTCGCGACGAAGCAATGGATCTGCTGCGTGCTCTCCTTCAAGGGCCGGCAGCGCGATGTCTGGGGCCGCTACTATACCGAGCTGTTCTTCTGCGACGAGGTGACGGCGCTCGCGGCCGGGCATCGTCCTTGCGTCGAATGCCGACGCAGCGACGCGCATGCCTACCGCGCGGCGCTGGTCGCAGGACTCGGACTTCCCGAACTGCCGCTCTTTCCTGCGATCGACGAGCGGCTCGATCGTGAGCGGCGCGACGGCAAGCGCAAGCGTCTGCATCGACTGCCCGCAGAAAGCCTGCCGGATGGCGCGATGTTCGCCACGCCCGAGGGCGAGTTCCTGGCCTTGCGTGGCGACAAGGCCCTGCTCTGGTCGCCCTCTGCTTACGTCGCGCGCCGGCCGCGCCCGTCCGGTCCGGTCGCCGTCGTCACGCCGCCGACATCTCTGGCCGCGCTTGTGAACGGCTATCAACTTCTCTGGCATCCGAGCGCCGTCGAACTGGCCTGAATCGCGGCTACCCCGCCTTGTCATCGCCGCGGGCTGTGGCACACCCTCGCGCCTGGCGGATCACGGTGCGCGCAGGGGCGCGGGACCCGGCCGATCCCGGGGGAGGACACTCATGTTGCGGAAGATCGTCTGTGCGCTGGCCTTGGCGCTCGCCGGTTTCAGCGGCTCGCCGGCCTTTGCCGGGGCACTGCAGATCACCGATGCCGACCCGGTCGCGGTCGTCACCGTGCCGGACGCCTGGACCACCGCGAAGATCAAGCGCGGCGTCGAGATCAGGACGCCCGACGAGGAGATCTATCTCTGGTTCGAGCTGATTGCGCCCGCCGAGCTCGACACGCTGCAAAAGGAGCACAACGTCTATTTCGAGAAGGAAGGCGTGACGATCACCGGCGCCTCCGACACGGTGAAGCAGGAGGTCAAAGGCAAGGCCTGGTCGTTCACCGAGCTCAAGGCCAAGAGCAAGGACGGCGAGTCGCTGATCCGCTACATCGCGATCAATCCGAACGTGGCGAGCGGCAAGATCATCATGATGACCTATTGGGCCTCGCTCGAGGGCCACAAGACGCATGATGCGGCGATGTCGGCGATCATCGACAGCATCGCCTATAAATAAGATCGATGGCGGGCGTTGGAACCGCCGGCCTGTCCGCGACGTTGTCCCGTCATCTTCATCCGATGACAATCAAGGGGTTAGCGTCGATGCGTTCGATCATTCTGTGGCTGGTGGGCATTCCGATCCCGATCATCATCCTGCTCTGGTTCTTCATGCGCTGACAGGATCTGGTAGAAGGACTTGCTATGGCCGGGCTTGCCCGGCCATTCTTATGCCGCGGGATGTCGTGCCGGCAGGGCGAAACGGCACCATCCCGCCTTCACCCATTTGCCGCGCTGCGAGTATAGCCTTCGCCCATGCAACCAATCATCCAGATATCCGGCCTGTCGAAGACCTATGCTTCGGGCTTCCAGGCGCTGAAAACCGTCGATCTCGACATCAGGCGCGGCGAGATCTTCGCCCTGCTTGGGCCGAACGGTGCCGGCAAGACGACGCTGATCAGCATCGTCTGCGGCATCGTCCGGCCGAGCACCGGCACGGTCCTCGCCGACGGCCACGACATCATCCGCGACTACCGCGCGGCGCGCAGCCGGATCGGCCTTGTGCCGCAGGAGCTGACCACCGACGCCTTCGAGACGGTCTGGGCGACGGTCTCGTTCAGCCGCGGCCTGTTCGGCAAGCCGAAGAACCCGGCCATCGTCGAGCAGGTGCTGCGCGACCTCTCGCTCTGGGACAAGCGCGACAGCAAGATCATGACGCTGTCGGGCGGCATGAAGCGGCGCGTGCTGATCGCCAAGGCGCTGGCGCACGAGCCGCAGATCCTCTTCCTGGACGAGCCGACCGCCGGCGTCGATGTCGAGCTGCGCCAGGACATGTGGAAGCTGGTGCGGCGCCTGCGCGACGACGGCGTCACCATCATCCTGACCACGCATTACATCGAGGAGGCCGAGGAGATGGCCGACCGGGTCGGCGTGATCAGCAAGGGCGAAATCATCTTGGTAGAAGATAAAGCCGAGCTGATGCGCAAGCTCGGCCAGAAGCAGCTCACCTTGCACCTCCAGACCCGACTCGACGCGGTTCCCGAGGCGCTGTCCGGCTACGGGCTGACGCTGCAGGCCGAGGGCGAGGAGCTCGTCTACACCTACGACACCAAGGCCGAGCGCACCGGCATCACCGCGCTGATGAAGGACCTGGCCGAGGCCGGCATCCGCTTCAGCGATCTGCGCACCAGCCAGTCCTCGCTCGAGGACATCTTCGTCGGCCTTTTGAGGGCGAACGCATGAACCTGCACGCAATCAAGGCGATCTACCGCTTCGAGATGGCCCGCACCTGGCGCACGCCGCTGCAGAGCGTGCTCTCGCCGGTGATCTCGACCTCGCTCTATTTCGTCGTCTTCGGCGCGGCGATCGGCTCGCATATGCAGGCGATCGACGGCGTGCCCTATGGCGCCTTCATCGTGCCGGGCCTGATCATGCTCTCGCTCCTGACGCAGAGCATCGCCAACGCCTCCTTCGCGATCTATTTCCCCAAGTTCGTCGGCACGATCTTCGAATTGCTCTCTGCGCCGATCGCCTGGTGGGAGGCGGTCTTCGCCTATGTCGCGGCGGCGGCGACGAAGTCGGTATTGCTTGGCCTGCTCATCCTCGCCACCGCCTTCCTGTTCGTGCCGCTGAAGATCGCCCATCCCGTCTGGATGCTGCTCTTCCTGATCCTGACGGCTACGACCTTCAGCCTGTTCGGCTTCATCATCGGCGTCTGGGCGGATGGCTTCGAGAAGCTGCAGGCGATTCCGCTGCTCGTCATCACGCCGCTGACCTTCCTCGGCGGCTCGTTCTACTCGATCGACATGCTGCCGCCGTTCTGGCGGGCGGTGACGCTGGTCAATCCGGTCGTCTATCTGATCAGCGGCTTCCGTTGGAGCTTCAACGGCACGGCCGATGTCGGGATCGCGGTCAGCCTCGCCATGACACTGGTCTTCCTCGGCACCTGCATCGCGGTGACCGCCTGGATCTTCAAGACCGGCTACCGGCTGAAGAACTGAAGATTGGGCGGCCGCTTCAGGCTGCCTTGATCTGGCTGAAGAAGGTCGCGACGGCGCCGCGCAGCACCTCCGCCTCGCGCGCCAGGTTCTCGGCGGTGCGCAATGTGTCCGAGGCGGCGCTGGTCGCCTCGCCCGAGGCGGCGGCGAGGCTGACCAGCGCCAGGGCCGCGGTCGCGGCACCATCCGCTGTCGCCTGGGCGTTGCGGGCGATTTCCGAGGTCGTGCTCTTCTGCTGCTCGGTCGCGGCGGCGATGGCGCCGGTATGCTGCGAGACGTCCGTGATCGTCGCGGCGATCGCGCCGATCGCCGCGACGGCATCCCTGGCCTCGCCGCGGAAGGTTTCGATCTGGCTGGCGATGCCGTTCGTCGCCTCGGCGGTCCGGCTCGCCAGGGTCTTGACCTCGGCGGCGACGACGGCAAAGCCGCGCCCGGTCTCACCGGCGCGGGCAGCCTCGATCGTCGCGTTGAGCGCGAGGAGATTGGTCTGCTCGGCGATGTCGCGGATCAGGTCGATGACGCTGACGATGCGCTCGGAGGCCTGCGCGAGACCATCGACGCGCCGACTTACCCCCTGGGCGTCCCGCGCGGCGCTGCTGACCATGGCGCTCGCACGCGTCACGCGGTCGGCAATCTCGGCGATCGAGTTGGACAGCTCTTCGGCCGCGACGGCGACGTGCTGGACCTTGTCGGAGGCGTCCTGCGAGGCGTTCTGCGCCCCGTCGATCTGAACGGTGCGGGCGCTGGCGATCTCGCTCACCGCCCGCGCTGCGCCTTCGAGCGTATGGGCGCCGGTTTCGACGGTCTCCAGCGCGTCGGCGAGGCGCGCATCGAAGGCGGCGACGACCTCGGCGATTCGCTGCTGGCGCGCCGTGCGCCCGGCTTCGGTTCGCGCCGCGGCCGCTTCCAGCGTCTCGCGAGCCTGAGCATTTTCGCGGAAGACCTCGACCGAGCGAGCCATGGCGCCGATCTCGTCCTGACGGTGCACAAGCGGGACATTCGGGACGAGTTCGGCTGCCGCCAAGCTATGCATCGTCGTCGCAAGCCTGCGCAGCGGATGCGAGACGCGGCGATGCACGACAAGGAGCGCGAGGCCGAGGCCGACGACGATCGAAAGAACGCCGACGCCGATCTGCAGGTTGACGCTGTCGCGCTGCATCGCTTCGAGCCTGGCGTCGAGCGCGGTGCTACGACCGTCATAGCTACCCGCGATCCGCTTCAACGTCTCGTTGAGCGCTTTGCGATTGTCGCGATTGGCGTCGTCGTTTCCGGCTACGCGCGCCGCCATCGTGGCGCCCTGGCGCCCGAGCCGAACGATCTCGCGCCGGAACTGGATGAATTCCCGGACACGCGCTTCGAGGAGTTCGAAGTCGGCCCGTTCCTGCACCTCGATCAGCGGCTGCCATTCGGCCATCAGCAGTTCGATCTCGGCGAGGTCTTGCAGGAGCGGTGGGGCGAAACGCTCCGCTCCTATGGCGCCCTCGCTCATGTAGATGCCGCGCGATTCCATGACGACGGCGTTCACCAGCCCATTGATCCGCTCGGCGATAGCGGAGCGATGCGTGACCGACTGCATCTCGTTGGTCATCGTGGCATAGCGGCTGAGGCTATGCACGCCGAGGCCGATGGCGAGGGCGGCGGCGATGACGAGAAGCGCTATCGCGGCAAGGATCTGGCTCGAGATGGTGCGCAGCGTGGCCATCTGTGTCGCGACCGGCAGGCCGCGGCTTTGTCTCGGTGCGCAGCGGGGAACCCACCGCCCATAAGGGCATGGTTTGGTTAAATTTGCGTTGGGAGCGCCTGCGCTGCGCTGGCGGACCAAGGCGTCGCGATGACGCCTCGCCCGATTGACAGGAGGGGCGGCATCCTGTCTTGACCACGCCATGACCGATCTTTCGACCATCGACAGCGCGGCGGCTGCCGCGGCGCCCCATGCGCGCCGGCGGACCTTCGCCATCATCTCGCACCCGGACGCGGGCAAGACCACGCTGACCGAGAAGCTGCTCTATTTCGGCGGCGCCATCCAGCTCGCAGGCGAGGTGCGGGCCAAGGCCGGCCGGCGCCAGACCTCCTCGGACTGGATGAAGATCGAGCGCCAGCGCGGCATCTCGGTCGTCACCTCGGTGATGACCTTCGAATATGACGGGCACGTCTTCAACCTGCTCGACACGCCCGGCCACGAGGACTTCTCGGAGGATACCTATCGCACGCTGACTGCGGTCGACAGCGCGGTGATGGTGATCGACGCCGCCAAGGGCATCGAGGCGCGCACCAAGAAGCTGTTCGAGGTCTGCCGTCTCAGGGACATCCCGATCGTCACCTTCATCAACAAGGTCGACCGCGAGACGCGCGATCCCTTCGACCTGCTCAACGAGATCGAGACGACGCTGGCGCTCGACGTTGCGCCGATGACCTGGCCGGTGGGGCGCGGGCGCGAATTCGTCGGCACGCTCGATCTCGCCTCCAACACCTTGCGCCGCAACCAGAAGGGCGACGAGAGCGATGCGGGCCAGAAGGTCGATGGCGAGGACGACAAGCTCTTCGACGAGCTCCTGCCCCATGGCGCCGTCGACACCTTCCGTGAGGAGGTCTTCCTGGCGCGCGAGGGCTGCAAGCCCTTCGACCTCGAGGCTTTCCGCGAGGGCCACCTGACGCCGGTCTATTTCGGCGCGGCGCTGCGCGACTACGGCGTGCGCGACCTGATCGACGCACTCGGCAAGCTCGCACCGAGCCCGCGCGCGCAATCGGCCGACAAGCGGCTGATCGAGGCGGGCGAGCCGAAGATGACCGGCTTCGTCTTCAAGATCCAGGCGAACATGGACCCGAACCATCGTGACCGCATCGCCTTCATGCGGGTGTGCTCGGGCAAGCTCTCGCGTGGCATGAAGGCGAAGCTGGTGCGCACCGGCAAGCCGTTGCCGCTGAACGCGCCGCAATTCTTCTTCGCCCGCGACCGCTCGATCGCCGAGGAGGCCTTCGCCGGCGACATCGTCGGCCTGCCGAACCATGGCACATTGCGCATCGGCGACACGCTGACCGAGGGCGAGGAGATCGTCTTCCGCGGCGTGCCGAGCTTCGCCCCGGAAATCCTGCGCCGCGTCAAGCTCAAGGACGCGATGAAGGCGAAGAAGCTGCGCGAGGCGCTGCAGCAGATGGCGGAGGAGGGCGTAGTCCAGCTCTTCCTGCCGCATGACGGCGCGCCCGCCATCGTCGGCGTCGTCGGCGCGCTGCAGCTCGACGTGCTGAAAGAGCGCATGGAGGCGGAGTATTCGCTTCCCGTGGATTTCGAGCCCTGCCAGTTCGCGATCGCGCGCTGGATCTCCAGCGAGGACAAGGTCGCGCTGCAGAAATTCACGGCGGCCAAGCCGTCCTCGATGGCGGATGATCTCGACGGCGATCCGGTCTTCATGGCCTCGTCGCAGTTCACCCTGAAATACGACGCCGAGCGCGCGCCGGAGATCAGCTTCTCCGATGTGAAGGACTATCAGAAGGTGTCGGGGGGCTGAGCCAAGAGGCGGCAGCGCCGTGCTGCCGCCATCTGTCGCGATCGATGCTAAAGCGTGGCGCCATTCGGCGGAGACCGGTCAGCCATGCGACGAGACGGTGAGGTTCCCAGGCGCTCATGGCGCCGGCGTGGGCTCAGGCTCCTGGCTGGCATGGCGGCCTTGCTCGCCGTCGTCACAATACCGCTCGCCATCATCCTCTATCCGACGCTGAAGCCCTATCCGAAGGCGGATATCCCCGCGGCTGCCACGCAACGCGACAGGAACCTCCAGGACCTCGCCCATCTGCGCCGCCTGCCGGAGGTCGAGCGCAGCTTCACGGTGCAGAGCCGTGCGGCGTTCGGCCAGGCCATCGCCGCGCTCGAAGCAAAGGCCGGTGAGCTCGATCGGGCCGGGCTGGCAATGGCTGCGGCGAAGGCCGTGGCTCTGGCCGATAACGGCCATACCAATGTGCTCGGGCTTGCGGGCGACCGCGGCTTCAATGCCGTGCCGATCCGGCTCGGCTGGTTCGCCGACGGGCTGTTCGTGATCGCGACAGATGAGGATCGGCGCCATCTCCTCGGCGGACAGGTGCTCGGCGTCAACGGTCGCGCGACCGCCGCACTGGTCGAAGCGCTGCGTCCCTATGTCGGCGGGCCTGCCAATCTCGCCCGGGAGTTTGTGCCGAACCTCCTGATCTCGCCGGAGCTTCTGCATGCGGCTGGCCTGGCGGCGACGGCCAATGGCAGCATCTTGGAGATTCGCCTGGCCGGCGGAGGCGCTGGCTCGGTGGACATCGCGGCCAATGCCGCTACGAGGGCGCCTCACAATCGCTTTTTATGGCCGAAGGGCAATTTGAGTCCTCCAGGCCAGGCCAGCGGATGGCGGCATGTGCTGGATGGCATCGCGTTGCCGACTTATCTCACGCGCCTCGACGCGAATTACTGGCACGACTATCCGGCTGATGATCTGCTTTATGTCCAGATCAATCGGGTGGGCGATCAAGCTCCGGTCGGCCTATCCACCTATCTGTCCGGCGTGCTCGATGCCGCCGCGAAGAAGCCCATTCGCGATGCCATCGTCGATCTGCGTTTCAACTCCGGCGGCGACTACACCCTGACCGCGGATTTCACGCGCCGGCTGCCGGAGATTCTGCCTGCATCCGGCAAGCTTTTCATCCTGACCAGTGCGAACACGTTCTCGGCCGCGATCAGCACCGCGGCGAGGCTGAAGCATTTCGCCGGAGGGCGCGCCATCATTGTCGGCGAGGCCATGGGCGACCGCTCGCAATTCTGGGGGGAGGGCGGGCTCGCGCAACTGCCGAACGCGAAGATCGCGGTGCGCTACACCACCGCCTTCCACGATTGGGAGCATGGCTGCAGCCTGTCGCAGATCACGACCTGCTTCCTGCTGAACTACATCTACGGCGTGCCGGCCGGTGATCTCCGGCCGGCCGTGACCATTGCGCCTGGTTTCGCCGACTATGCCGCCGGCAAGGACCCCGTGATGGCCGAGGTCATGCGGCAGCTCGCAACACAGCAGGAGCGCTGAGGCGTCCTGTTCGCCTCAGCCCTGCCAGCGGTTCAGCGCATCGCCGATCGTCTGGTTGCCGGCGCCGCCCTTCTCGAAGGTGATGATGCCGCGCCGGCCGGAGTTGAAGCGGACCGGCAGATCGATCCAGTTGCGGTTGCGCAGCAGGTCGAGATTACGCTCGGACTCGACCGGAACGTTCGAGAGGGCCGCCACGAACAGGTTCTCGCCGAGCGCCGAGGAGATCGCCGAGAGCGGCGCGCCGCGCTCGCCCTCTTCAAGCTTGAACTGCGGCACGCCGACTTCGCGGATCGCGTCGTTCGCAGCTTCGCCCGAGGTGGTGAAGCGCATGCCGATGATGTGCGAGGCCGGGAAGGCGCTGTCGGTGTTGCGCCGGATGGTGAAGTCGAGCGAGAGCCCGGCATCGGCCATCTCGATGGTAGCGCGCACGATCGTCTCGACCGGTCGGCCGGGGCCGGCGGTGTCGCTGTCGAGCCGCCAGAGCACGCGGCCCTGCACGGTGCGGGGCTGCTGCGGGTTTTCGGGGACCTCGATATAGAGGATGGCACGCTGGGCGACGGCGATGTCGCTGCCGGGCTGGGTGCCGGCCTGCTGGTTCGGGCGCTGGCCGGAAGACTGGCTCGGCGTCGGGGTGGTCTCGCTGCCGGCGCGCTCGCTGATCTTGCCGGCCTGGTCCTGCTGCGCTGGCGGAGCCTGGGTTTCGACGCGCGGGCGGACCTGCTGGTCCTGCGGGGCGACCTTGTTGACGTAATAGGCCGCGCCGGCGATCACCGCGACGGCGAGCGCAACACCGCCGCCGACGATGGCCGTGCGGACATGGCCAGGATTGACACCGCGCTTGCGCGGTGGCGCGACGCGTGGGCGGATCGGTTGGGCTTCGTCGCGAGCGGCGGCCTGCTCCTCGAAACGCGGCAGTTCCTGCGATACCGCAGGGCGTGGCTTCGGTTCCGGCCGCGCGGGCGGTGTCGCGGAAGCAGCCGGCGGCTCGTCCAGCAGGAGCGGTGGCAGGCTCGGCTCGATCGCCTCGGCGAGTGCGATCTCGGCCTCGATGCGCGACACGGCCTCATCGAGCGAGAGTCGCTCGCGGGTGATGTCGGCTTCGGAAAGCGGTGGGTCGAGGCTGCGCAATTGCGCGAGCAGCGCCGTGCGCGCCCGCTCGTAGACAGAGCGGCGCGCTTCCGGCGACTTGTCGGTCAGTCCGGCGATCGCACGCGCCAGAATGGGGTGGAAATCGGCCATTGGCCTCACATGTCCGCGTTATTCGGGTCCGTCAACCCTCGAACGGGTTCTGGACCAGGATCGTATCGTCGCGCTCCGGGCTGGTGGAGAGCACCGAGACGGAGGCGCCGATCAGCTCTTCGATGCGCCGAACGTACTTGATCGCCTGCGCCGGCAGGTCGGCCCAGGAGCGGGCGCCGGCGGTCGAGCCCTCCCAGCCCTCGATCACCTCGTAGATCGGCTCGACCCTTGCCTGGTCGCGCTGGCCGGCCGGCAGGTGCTCGAGGATCTCACCGTCGAGCTTGTAGCCGGTGCAGACCTTGATCTCCTCGAAGCCGTCGAGAATGTCGAGCTTGGTCAGCGCGATGCCGTCGATGCCGGAGGTCTTGACCGTCTGGCGCACCAAGCAAGCGTCGAACCAGCCGCAGCGGCGCTTCCTGCCGGTGACGACGCCGAACTCCTTGCCCTTCTGGCCGATCAATTCGCCGATCTCGTCGAAGAGCTCGGTCGGGAACGGGCCTTCGCCGACGCGGGTGGTGTAGGCCTTGGCGATCCCTAGCACATAGCCGACGGCGGAGGGGCCGAGACCCGAGCCGGTCGCGGCCTGGCCGGCGACGATGTTGGAGGAGGTCACGAAGGGATAGGTGCCGTGGTCGACGTCGAGCAGGGCGCCCTGCGCGCCCTCGAACAGGATGCGCTTGCCGGCGCGGCGCTCGGCATCGAGCAAAGCCCAGACCGTGTCGGCGTAAGGCAGCACCTGCGGCGCGATCTCGGTCAGCTGCTTCAGCAGCTCGACACCGTCGACTTCGGCGATGCCGAGGCCCCGGCGCAGCGCGTTGTGGTGGGCGAGCAGGCGCTCGATCTTGGCCTTCAGGACCGCCTCGTCCTTGAGGTCGATGACCCGGATGGCGCGGCGGCCGACCTTGTCCTCATAGGCCGGGCCGATGCCGCGCTTGGTGGTGCCGATCTTCAGCGCGGAGTTCGAGGTCTCGCGGAAATGGTCGAGCTCGCGGTGCAGCGGCAGGATCAGCGTGGCGTTGTCGGCGATGCGCAGGTTCTCAGGGCTGATCGCGACGCCCTGCGCGCGCAGCCGGGCGATCTCCTCGACGAGGTGCCAGGGATCGACGACGACGCCGTTGCCGATCACCGAGAGCTTGCCGGGGCGCACGATGCCCGAGGGCAACAGCGAGAGCTTGTAGACGGTGCCGTCGATGACGAGGGTATGGCCGGCATTATGGCCGCCCTGGAAGCGTACCACCACATCGGCCTGGCTCGACAGCCAGTCGACGATCTTGCCCTTGCCCTCGTCGCCCCACTGAGCGCCGACCACGACCACGTTCGCCATGGAGGAGATTCCCTCTTTGCTGTTGGCGCAAGCGCCCGCACGAACAAAAACCCCGGCGCAAGGCCGGGGTTTCGGGTGAGGTCCTTGCAAGCTCTCTTCGTCCAAGAGAATGGCAAGGTCAAGGCTGACGCGCGCAAAGCCGGGGAAAGAATTTTTGAAAGGCGCTGTCGATTCCGCCGCTCCTGCTTCGACGACAGGGCAGAAGGGGCAGCGCAGCGCTGCTCGGCGGATCACAGGAGAAGCAGCATGCGCAAGCTCGTCGTCACCCAGTACATCTCGCTCGACGGTGTCATCGAGGATCCGGTCGGCATGGAGAATTCCGGCCTCGGCGACTGGACCGGACCGTTCAGGCGCGGGCCGGAAGGCGAGCGGCTGAAGCAGGCCGAGCTCGACGCCGCCGGTTCGCTGCTGCTCGGCCGCAGGACCTACGAGGCCTTCGCCGCGGTCTGGCCGCACGTGACCGACAGCCCGTTCGCCGAGCAGATCAACGCCTTGCCGAAGCATGTCGCCTCGGCGACGCTGACGCGCGCCGAGTGGCAGGGCACTGCGATCCTGCCGGGCGATGCGCTCGCCGCCATCGCAGCTCTGAAGCAAAAGCCCGGCGGCGACATCCTGGTCTATGGCAGTCTGAAGCTCGTCCATGGCCTGCAGCGCGCCGGGCTGGTCGATGCCTATAACCTGATGGTCTATCCGGTCGTGCTCGGCGCCGGCGGGCGACTCTTTTCCGACGGCGTGCGCAGCGACCTCACGCTCGCCGCGGCGACGACCTTGGGCGAGGGCATCCAGTGGCTGCGCTACGAGGCCAGGTCCTGACGGGCAGGGCAGCCTTGCGGCGATCGCGGTTGCGGAGGCCGCCGGGGAGGATTAACCCGGCGCCTTAGAGATCAGGGACAAACGCCGATGCTGCCCATCGCCATTTCGACGCTCACCGTCTGCGGGATCGAGGAGCTGCCGGCGCAGAGCACGCGCAAGGTCAGCCATGTGCTGTCGCTGCTCGATCCCGACCTGCCGGAACTGCAGTCCTTCGTGGCCTATGAGGCTCATGAGCGCACGACGTTGCGCTTCCACGACATCATCACGCCGCAGGACGGCCGCGTGCATCCGACCGAGGCTCACGTCGCCGAGATCCTCGATTTCGGCGCGAAGCTCCGCGAGTCGGCCATTCAGCGGCAGGAGGGACACCTGCTGGTGCATTGCCATATGGGCATTTCGCGCTCGACTGCGGCGATGCTGTCGCTGATGACGCAGGTGAACCCCGAGGAGGGCGAGGACGCACTGTTCGCACGCCTGCGCACGATCCGGCCGCAGGCCTGGCCGAATTCGGTGATGGTCGGTTTTGCCGATGCGCAGCTGAAGCGCGGGGGGAAGCTCACCGGCGCGCTTCGCCGGCACTATGCCCATCAGCTCGAGGCGCAGCCGCGCTATCGCCAGTGGATGGCCGATCTCGGCCGCGGCGCCGAAGTCGCGATGGCGGGCTGAACGCATTTCCCGGTCTCCCCGTAGCCAGTACTGCCCCTCGTCAGTCTCTGGAAGCATGGCGGTTTTGCCGTGTTCGCAGAATGAGTTGGCGGCGATCGGCCTTATGAGAAGGAGGGGGCGGCGACGGGCAATGGCATGAGCCATGCTTGCAAAAGAACGCCGCAGGCTGGGGAACGACGATCATGACGAAGCTCGACGACTGGCTCGGCGAACATCACGCCGAGTTCACGGCGATCCGCCGCGACATCCACGCGCATCCCGAGCTCGGCCTGGAAGAATATCGCACCGCAAGGCTCGTCGCCGACAGGCTGCGTGAATGGGGCGTCGAGGTCACCGAGACTGTCGGCAAGACCGGCGTCGTCGGCGTGATCCGCGGCACCCAGCCGGGACAGCGCGCCATCGGCCTGCGTGCCGACATGGACTGCCTTGCGCTGGAGGAGCTGACCGGGCTGCCGCATGCCTCGAAAGTCCCCGGCCGGATGCATGCCTGCGGCCATGACGGCCACACCACCATGCTGCTCGCGGCG
The DNA here is from genome assembly GCF_056400825.1 of Allobosea sp. P4_H5. Classification (NCBI taxonomy): domain Bacteria; kingdom Pseudomonadati; phylum Pseudomonadota; class Alphaproteobacteria; order Hyphomicrobiales; family Alloboseaceae; genus Allobosea; species Allobosea sp. P4_H5. Next base: position 66,520 of record NZ_JBFUKM010000002.1, read on the forward strand.
GCGCGCTATCTCGCCGAGAACCGGGATTTCGGCGGCACGGTCAACCTGATCTTCCAGCCGGCCGAAGAAGGCCGCGGCGGCGCCAACGCCATGCTGGCCGACGGGCTGTTCGAGCGCTTTCCGTGCGACGCGATCTACGGTCTGCACAATACGCCGGGCGTGCCCGCATCGCATTTCGGTACTGCGGTCGGCCCTTTCCTGGCGTCGGCGGATTCCTGGCGGGTGACTTTCCGCGGCGTCGGCGGTCATGGCGGCTCGCAGCCGCATCGCTCGACCGACATCACCTATGCGCAGGCGCATTTCGTGCTGGGGCTGCAGGGCATTATCGGCCGCAATGTCGCGCCGCTCGACACCGCCGTGATCAGCGTCGGCTTCATTCATGGCGGCGACGAGAACGCCTCGAACGTCATTCCGTCCGAACTCGTCATCGGCGGCACGGCGCGGACCTATTCTCAGGCGGTGCGCGATCTGGTGGAGCGCCGTATTTCCGAGCTGGCGTCGGCGACGGCACAAGCCTGGGGCTGTGAGGCGGAAGCCTACTACCATCGTGGCACCAGCCCGCTGGTGAACGCGGCCGAGCAGGTCCAGGTCGCGGTCGCAGCGGCTTCGAATGCTGTCGGGCCCGAGCATGTCAACGGCCAGATGCTGCGCGGCACGGGTGGCGAGGATTTCGCCGAGATGATGCTGGTCTGCCCCGGCGCCTTCATGCGCATTGGCAACGGCGTCGCAGCCGACGGCTCCTTCGCCGGCCTGCACACCCCGCTTTACGATTTCAACGACGAGATCATCCCTGCGGGCGTGCGCTACTGGGTCGGCCTGGTCGAGCAGGAGCTCGGCCAGGGCTGGCAGGCGATCGCGGCCGAGTAGCGCGATCGCAGGGCGTTCCGCCTACCGCCGCGTCTGGTCGAAGATCACCTCGCGGTCGCCGGGATACTTGATCCGGTAGGCGAGGCGGATCTCCTTCTGCGCGCCGGGAGCGAGTTCGAAGCTCCAGGCCGAGACGCCGCGCTTGTCGCCGACCTGCTTCTCGGTCGGCGGCGTGCTCTGGGACAAGAGCTCGACCGTGATCGCGCTGTTCTCGGAGAAGGGCACGCGCTCGGTCACGGTCAATTTGACTGGCTGGGCGTGCAGGCTCTTCACCACCGTCTTGAACTCGCGCTGGTCGGTGCGGGTCGAGCCGAGCCAGCCGGAATCGTTCTCGCGCCGGCGCACCGGTACGCGCGTCACCTTGAGCCGGTCGTCGGCGCCGAAGCCGAGCTCGACCTTGTCGCCAGGCGCGACCTGTCCGAGCCGGCCCTTGCCGATATAGGCGCCGTCGCGGTGGAGATAGACCTCGCCGGCTAGCAGCGGCGCTTCGTCCTCATGATTGAAGCTGGCTTCGAGATAAGCCTTCTCCTCGAGCTCCGGCGTGGCGCGGGCAGAAAGCTCCGGCTTGACCTTGCCCTGTGTCAGGACCACCGCCTTGCTGGAGCCGTCCTGCGGGATACTGACCCGGCCGGGGACCTTGAAGCTGGCCTGATAAGCGCCGGCGCTGACGCTGGCGGTCTGGACCTCGGCCTGCTTCGGCTCGGGGCGCGCGAGATCCTGATTGGGCGCTATCGGCGCCGGGGCGAGTGCGAGACCCGCGGGAGCCCTGCGCTCGGCGTCCTGCCGGAGCGCCCGCGCCCGCTCCTCATACACCACCGGCGGCTCGTAGAAGGCGATGCGCAGCGGGTTGAGGTCCGGGGCCCGCGTGCCTTGGGCCGAGCGCGTGGTCGAGAGCTCGACTGCGACCTCGTTCCAGTCCTCACCGGTCCGCTGCCGCAATTCGGCGCGGCGGGTGAAGGCGATCTCGGCCGCATTGGCGCTGCCCGTGGTCAGCCTGGCCTCATAGACCGGCAGCCAGCTCGCCCCGGCGACGCGATAGCTGACGGAGATGTCGGCGGCGACGGGGGCCTTGGCCTCGACTGCGATGGCGACGTCGCGCTTGGGCTGGCCGGCCCGCGGCGCCAAGGGCCTCGCCTTCTCCAGCGCGGCGATCTCGGCATCGAGATCGGTGATGCGGTTGCGCAGGGTGAGCAATTCGCCCTGGACCTTGACCAGCGCGGTGCCGATCGCGTCGAACACCGCCGGCCAGTCGCTGACAGGCAGGGCCTTGCCGTCCGGCCCGAGCTTGTCGGGGCCGATCTTGCCGAAGTTCTCGATGGTGGCGCGCTTGGCTTCGATCGCGCTGATCTCGCCGGCGAGCTTGGCCTTCTCGCCCTGAAGCGTCCGGATCTTGCCATCGAGGACCTGATCGAGGGCAGGGCGGGCCTCGCCCGGGACCTGGCGGACATCGACCGCGCCGATCGCGAAGGAGCCGTCGCCCTGCGCCTCGACCCGGATCGACGCGGGATCGACGCTGGCAGGCAGGCCGCGCAGCACGATCTGCGAGACCCCCTCCAGCAGCGAGGCCTTGCCGAGCCGGGTCACGACCGCACCGTCGGGGTAGACGGTGACGCTGTCGATCTTCGAGGCAAGCTCGATCTCGGCGGCGCCTGCGAGGCTCGGTGCGAAAATCAAGGCTGCGGCCAGTCCGGTCTTCATCATTTCTGTCCCCCGACAAATCAAGCAGCCGCGATTTGCCCAGTGGATTTCGGCGCGGCGAGGGCGGAATTGGGCCGGACGCGGGACAGCGCCGCGGGGGCGCCATCACCGCCCGGCGACGATGGCTGGCCCTTGCCGGCGCCAGTACGGTTTTCGCTACCTCAGGGAGTTGGCAGCGGCGGAACCATCTGCCCGTGGCCGTCGGAATATTGTTGCCGGGCGCGGTCATGCAGGAAGGCGACGAGCTGTGCCATGGTGTTGGCGTTACGGAACGCTTCGGCTGTCGTGTTCACCTCGATGTCGGCGCAGCCGATCGTGTGGAAGTATTCATGGGTGATGACGTCTCGCTTGAGCTCGGCATTGGCGCTGAACCAGGGATTGCACAGATCGGTGTCCGGCGGCTTGCGGCCCGGAGTGGTCCAGGCGAAGGCCGATCTGGGATCGGCGCATTTGCCGCCGGCATGCGCCGCGTTGAGCGCTTTCGGCAAGGCAAGATTCTGGTCGAGCATCGAAATCGACTTCGCCAGCGCATCGCGGAATGCGTCATCCATCGGATTGGCGGGTACGATAAGCAGGCGTGCGATGACCGCGATATCGCGTCGATAAGTCACCCACAGCGCGTCGAAAGCGGTCTGGTCGCCGAGCGAGTCGATGAGAAAGTCGATCTGCCGCTGCAGCAGCCTCAGCCGGGCCAGCGCAAAGCGCAGCGAGCTGCGGCTCGCGTCCCAGGCGGTGTCGATGAGGTCCGCATCGGTCGGCGCGGATGGTGTCGGCGTCGGGCTGGGCGTCGGCGCGACCGCGCCGTTCTTCTCGATCCGGTATTTGCCGCGATAATAGGACGACTCGTACCAGGTGTGGTCGTTGCTGTTCGTCAACGGTCTTTGCCAGCTCTCGCGGGTCGACGAGCCTTTCCACCACATGTTGACCAGCGTGGAGCTGGCGGCCCAGTTGCCCGTGCCGCCTTCCGCGCTGCCCAGATCCCGCCAGCTCACGCTGCCGCCGGCGCGGAAATCGTACTGCCACGTCCAGCCCTTGACCCGGACCGTCCAGGTTCCGATCAGCAAATCGAGATCGCCGGCCATCTGCCATCTCCATCCGTAGCCAAGTCGAGGCCGCCCGGTCGGGCCACCTGTCCTCGCGAAAGGCAGACATACGCATCGTCGGAGAAGCAGGAGATAGACTTGCACGACATGCCGGCGCCAACAAGATCGCCGTGCGCAATTCGTGTCCCGGTAGTTTAGCCGTCGAATTCAGGGCAATTGTCGCTACAGTACACTGATCGTCGGCGTGTTGCCGGCAGGAGGTGTTCGCCGCCCTCAACTCCGCAGGCCGGGCGCCTCCTGGCCGGTGCTGGCGACGTATTCGGTGTAGCCGCCGCCATAATTGTGGACGCCGTCCGGCGTCAGCTCGAGCACCCGATTGGAGAGCGCCGCCAGGAAATGGCGGTCGTGGCTGACGAACAGCATGGTGCCCTCGTATTGCGCGAGCGCCGTGATCAGCATCTCCTTGGTGGCGATGTCCAAGTGGTTGGTCGGCTCGTCGAGCACGAGGAAGTTCGGCGGATCATAGAGCATCTTGGCCATGACGAGGCGGGCCTTCTCGCCGCCGGAGAGGAAGCGGCAGCGCTTCTCGACATCGTCGCCGGAGAAGCCGAAGCAGCCGGCGAGGGCGCGCAGCGAGCCTTGCCCGGCCTGTGGGAACGAGCCTTCGAGCGATTCGAAGATGGTTTCGTCGCCGTCGAGCAGCTCCATGGCATGCTGGGCGAAATAGCCCATCTTGACGGTGCCGCCGACAACGACCGTGCCTTCGTTCGGCTGCGTGGCGCCGGCGACCAGCTTCAGTAGCGTCGACTTGCCGGCGCCGTTCACTCCCATCACGCACCAGCGCTCCTTGCGCCGGACCTGGAAATCGAGCCCCTCATAGATCGTCTTGCTGCCATAACGGACATGCACGTTCTTGAGGGTCGCGACATCCTCGCCGGAACGCGGTGCCGGCTGGAACTCGAACTGTACGGTCTGGCGACGCTTGGGCGGCTCGACGCGCTCGATCTTGTCGAGCTTCTTGACCCGGCTCTGCACCTGCGCCGCATGCGAGGCGCGCGCCTTGAAGCGCTCGATGAAGGCGACCTCCTTGGCGAGCATCGCCTGCTGGCGCTCGAACTGCGCCTGCTGCTGCTTCTCGGCCAGCGCGCGCTGCTGCTGGTAGAACTCGTAATCGCCGGAATAGCTGGTCAGCGTGCCGCCATCGATCTCGACGATCTTGCCGACGATGCGGTTCATGAATTCGCGATCGTGCGAGGTCATCAACAGGGCGCCGTCATAACCCTTGAGGAAGCTCTCCAGCCAGATCAGGCTCTCGATGTCGAGATGGTTGCTCGGCTCGTCCAGCAACATGGCGTCGGGCCGCATCAGCAGGATGCGGGCGAGCGCGACGCGCATCTTCCAGCCGCCGGAGAGGGCGCCGACATCGCCTTCCATCATCTCCTGGCTGAAGCCGAGGCCGTCGAGCACTTCGCGGGCGCGCCCGTCGAGCGCATAGCCGTCGAGTTCCTCGAAGCGCCCCTGCACCTCGCCATAGCGGGTGATCAGCTCTTCCATCTCGTTGGCACGATCGGGATCGCCGAGCGCCGTCTCCAGTTCCTTCAGCTCGGCGGCGATGGCGCTGACCGGGCCGGCGCCGTCCATCACCTCGGAGACGGCGCTGCGACCCTTCATGTCGCCGACATCCTGGCTGAAATAGCCGATGGTGGTGCCGCGATCGACGCTGACCTGGCCCTCGTCAGGCAGGTCCTCGCCGGTGATCAGCCGGAACAACGTCGTCTTGCCGGCGCCGTTGGGGCCGACGAGGCCGACCTTCTCGCCCTTCTGCAGCGCCGCCGAGGCCTCGATGAAGATGATCTGCTGGCCGTTCTGCTTGCCGATGCTTTCGAGGCGAATCATGATGTCCGGGACGCTTGCGAGACTGGGAGTTGCCGCGGACTTACAGGGCTGGCGGCGTCGGGGGAACCCCGAAGCACGGATCAGCCCTTCGCGCTGCGCGCTACCATGGCGGTGATCGTCTCGAACAATTCCCGCTTCGCCTCATCGGCGCCGACTTCGTCCGTCGCGGCGGCGTGCGAGAGCGCCTCGGCGGCGCCGAGCATGGCGCGCAAGCCGGCGGTCGGGATCGTCCTGCCCTTGGCGAAGGGCGCGAGCAGGCCGCGGCAGCGCTCCAGAAAGATCAGGTCGCAGTCGCGCTTCACCGCAGCGAGTTCAGGCGAGCCGGCGAGAGCCGCGACGACGCCGGGGATCTCGCGCCCCTGCGTCAGGACGCAGTCGACATAGGACGAGGCGATCGCCCCGGCCTTGCCGGCAAGGGTGGCCTCGCTGCCGTCGAGCGCCGCCTCCATGATCGCGTATTCCCGTGCGTCGAAATCGCGATAGAGCGCAATCAGCAGGCCGTTGCGCGTGGCGAAGTGGCTGTAGACCACCGGCTTGGCGACGCCGGCCCGCTCGGCGAGGCGGCCGAGCGTCAAGGCGTCGGTGCCTTCCTCGCCGACGATCCGCCAGGCGGTCTCGATGAGCTGGCGCTGGCGATCCTCGCGCGTCAGGCGCTGGCGGCGCGGCCGGTCGGTATCGAGGCTTGACATGTATTATGTACCAAAAGTAACTTACTAAAAGTATATAGCGATTGCGAGCCGATCGCAATCAGCCCAGGAGACATTCCATGCATGCCCTCGTCGTCGTCGCTCATCCCGATCCCACTTCGCTCAGCCATGCCGTCGCGCAGGCGCTGGCCGACGGCGTCTCCGGTGCCGGTCATTCAGTCGAGATCGCTGATCTCGCCAAGGAAGGTTTCGATCCGCGCTTCTCGCTGAACGATCTTGCCGTGCATCGCCGCGAGATCGCGCAGCCCGCCGACATCGCCGCCGAGCAGGCCAGGGTCGACCGGGCCGATGCGCTGGTGCTGGTCTACCCGATCTACTGGTGGTCGATGCCGGCGCTGATGAAGGGCTGGATCGACCGGGTCTTCGCCAATGGCTGGGCCTATGAGGAGCTGGAAGACATGAAGACGATCAAGAAGCTCCAGCATCTGCCGGTCCATCTCGTCGCGCTCGCCGGCGCCGACATGCGCACCTTCGCCCGCCACGGCTATTACGGGGCGATGAAGACGCAGATCGACCATGGCATCTTCGGCTATTGCGGCGCGCCGGTCGTGACCTCGGAGTTCTTGGTGCCGGTGCCGGACATGTCGGAGCACCTCGATACCGCGCGGGCGCTTGGTGGCAGGGTGTTCGGGGCGGCACACAGGGCCGCCGAAGCGGCGTAGGTCACGCCCGCCCGCGGACGCTCGCCTGCGGCTTGACCCGCATCTCCAGGAAATTGCGCAGCTCGGTCACGCGCTTGACGGGGTCGATCACCTCCTCGTCCAGCCCAAGGCCCCAGGCGAGGTCGCGGCGGGTCGGGTCGGCGTCGAGCGCATCGAGATCGGCGATCCAGGCGGCTGCGGCGGCCTCGTCCTTGCGCAGGCCGCGCTCGATCAGGGTCTTGCTGTGCCGTCGCAGGATCGTGGCGATCAGGCGCAGCGAGAATTCCGGGTGGTACTGCACGCCCCAGAAGACGCCACCATCCTGGCGGAACTCGGCGGCTTGGATCGGGCTCATCGCATTCGAGGCCAGGATGGTCGTGTCGCTGGGCGGGGCGACGATGCTGTCGAAATGGATCGCCGGGGCATCGAACGCGGCGGGCCGGCCGGCGAGCAGGGGATGGCGGGCGCCGGCCTCGTTGACGGCGATGCGGCGGGCGAAGCCGATCTCGAGGCCGTTCGGATTGAACGCGACCGTTCCGCCCGCGGCGACGGCGCCGATCTGGATGCCCCAGCAGGAGCCGAAGCAGGGCGTCCCGCTCTTGTAGATCGCCCGCATCAGCTCGATCTGCCGGGCCACCGCCGGCTCGGGGCTGTGAATGTGGAGCGACGAGCCGGTCAGGGCGATGCCGTCATAGGAGGACAGGCCGGCGCCGTCGGGCAGGTTGGCACCCTCGTCGGCGGGCAGGCAGATATCCGTGATCAGCGAAGGCTCGATCCGGCGCAGCTCCGCGGCGTAGGCTTCCGACGGCGTCGCGCCGGCGTCGCGGATGTACTCCTCGCGCCCCTCGCGCTTGTAGCCGTCGACGACGAGGACGCGGAGTGGCTTGCGGCTGAACACGTTCATCGGATCCTCGGCACGTTTGCGTGCGGCGACGGTCTGCTTTGCGCCTCCTCTCATAGGACAAGCAGTGCGTGCAAGGCTATGCAGGTCTTCGCGCCATCGGGACGTCCGTCTTGCAGCAGCCGGCCTCTTTTCCTCAGCGGGTCTGGGCCAATGCCTATCTGCTGCTCGTCATGACGACGCTGTTGTGGGCGGGCAATGCCGTGGCCAGCAGGCTCGCCGTCGGCGAGATCGCGCCGATGACGCTGACGGCGCTGCGCTGGGTCTTCGTCTGCGCCGTCATGCCGTACCTGTTCCGCCGGGGCCTGCGCGAGCACTGGCCGGCGCTGAAGGCGAACTGGCTCAAGGTGGCGCTGCTCGGCGCCTTCGGCTTCACCGCCTTCAACACGCTGATGTACATCGCGGCGTATTCGACCACGGCGATCAACATCGGCATTCTGCAGGGCTCGATCCCGGTCTTCGTGCTGCTCGGTGCCTTCTTCGCCTTCCGCACGCCGATCGGCGTGCTGCAGGGGCTCGGCGTCGCCGTCACCATCGTCGGTGTCCTGGTCACGGCGAGCCGCGGCGACTGGCACGTGCTCTTGCAGCTCAGCTTCGTGCCGGGCGACCTCTGGATGATGATCGCCTGCATATTCTACGCGGGATATACCGTCGGTATCCGCACGCGCCCGCCCATGCCCGGGCTGATCTTCTTCACCGCCATGGCGATCGTCGCCTGCCTGGTCTCGCTGCCGCTGCTCGGCGTTGAGATCGCGGCCGGCAAGGCCTATTGGCCGACGCCGAAGGGCTGGCTGATCCTGGCCTTTGTGGTGATTGGCCCCTCGATCCTGTCGCAGCTCTTCTTCATGCGCGCGATCGAGCTGATCGGCCCCGGCCGGGCCGGCGTCTTCGTCAACCTCGTGCCGGTGTTCGCGCCATTACTCACCGTCGCGATCCTCGGCGAGCAGCTTGCGCTCTATCACGGCCTCGCGCTGGCGCTGGTGCTGGGCGGCATCTGGATCGCCGAACGCAGGCTGCGCTGACATCGCCTCTCGGCCTCCCTGGAATTGATCCATGTCAAAGCAGTCCGGCCGTGCCCCGCTAACCTTGCGGGGTGCGCCGGGCTGGACAACTTGTGGGCGAGGACTAACCTCCTTCGACAAGCTCCAATCTGGCTGACGGCGATATGTGATCGCCGGCGGCGACGACGATGGAGACTGGCGATGGGGCCTGACCCTGCGAGCACCGAGGTGCATCCAGAGCAGCCGACCAGGAAGGCCGAGCTCCTGGCCTTTTTCACGCTGGCGGTCCTGATCTGGCCGATCGTCGCCGTCGGCATCGTCGGCGGCTACGGCTTCCTGATCTGGATGTCCCAGATCGTCCTCGGACCGCCCGGGCCACCCGGGGCGGCGCACTGAGGCCGCGCCATGCTGACCGGCAAGCGCGAGATCGACCGCCGCAAATTCCTCACCGGGGACATCCTGCCCGAGCGTGTCCCTACGTCCGCTCGCCCGCAACGCTTCTTCCACATCTCCAGCGCGGTCGTCACCGCGCGTCCCGAACAGTGCGCCGAGATCGCACGCCAGATCGCCGCCCTGCCGGACACCGAAGTGCGCGCGATCGAGGGCAGCAAGATCGTCGTGGTGATGGAAGGCGAGAGCAGCGGCGAGATCGGCAGCCGGCTCACCACCATGGCGCTGATGGACGGGGTGTTCTCGGCCAACATGGTGTTCGAGCAGATCGAACCCATCGACGACACCGGAGATGACAGATGAGCCTGTCCCGTCGCGAACTGCTCAAGGCCCAGGCCGCGGGGATCGCCGCCTTGGCGGCCAATATCGGCAGCGAGGCCGTCGCACAGCCCGTCTCAGGCGGCGTCGATGCGCTGAAGATCTCCTGGTCGAAGGCGCCCTGCCGCTTCTGCGGCACCGGCTGCGGCGTGATGGTCGGCGTCAAGGACGGCCGGGTCATCGCCACGCATGGCGACATGAAGGCAGAGGTCAATCGCGGCCTCAACTGCGTCAAGGGCTATTTCCTCTCCAAGATCATGTACGGCAACGACCGGCTGACCCAGCCGCTGCTGCGCAAGAAGAACGGCGCCTACGCCAAGGACGGCGAATTCACTCCGGTGTCATGGACCGAGGCCTTCGACACCATGGCGGCGCAGGCCAAGCGCGTGCTGAAGGAGAAGGGGCCGACCGCGCTCGGCATGTTCGGCTCGGGTCAGTGGACGATCTTCGAGGGCTATGCCGCGACCAAATTGATGCGGGCCGGCTTCCGCTCGAACAATCTCGACCCGAACGCCCGCCACTGCATGGCCTCGGCCGCCTACGCCTTCATGCGCACCTTCGGCATGGACGAGCCGATGGGCTGCTATGACGATTTCGAGCATGCCGACGCCTTCGTGCTCTGGGGCTCGAACATGGCGGAGATGCATCCGATCCTGTGGACCAGGGTGACCGACCGCCGGCTCGGCCACCCGCATGTCAAGGTCGCGGTGCTCTCGACCTTCACCCATCGCAGCTCCGACCTTGCCGACATCCCGATCGTGTTCAAGCCGGGCACGGACCTGGCGATCCTGAACTACATCGCCAACCACATCATCACGACCGGGCGGGTGAACAAGGACTTCGTCGACAAGCACACCACCTTCGTGAAGGGCGCGACCGATATCGGCTATGGCCTGCGGCCGGACGATCCGCGCGAGGTCAAGGCCAGGAAAGCCGAGGACGTCACCGCGACGACGCCGATCGATTTTGCAGCCTTCGCTGCCTTCGTGAAGGACTACACGCTGGAGAAGGTCTCCGCCCTGACCGGCGTCGAGCCCGGCTTCCTGCAGCAGCTCGCCGAGCTCTATGCCGATCCCAAGCGCAAGGTCACCTCGTTCTGGACGATGGGCTTCAACCAGCATGTGCGCGGTGTCTGGGCCAACCAGATGGTCTACAACCTGCACCTGCTGACCGGGAAAATCTCCGAGCCCGGCAACAGCCCGTTCTCGCTGACCGGGCAGCCCTCGGCCTGCGGCACGGCGCGTGAGGTCGGCACCTTCGCCCATCGCCTGCCGGCCGACATGACGGTCACCAATCCCGAGCATCGCAAGCATGCCGAGGAGATCTGGCGTGTCCCGCACGGCATCATCCCGGAAAAGCCGGGCTACCATGCCGTCGAGCAGGACCGGATGCTCAAGGACGGCAAGCTCAATTTCTACTGGATCCAGGTCAACAACAACCTGCAGGCCTCGCCGAACAACACCAACGAGGCTTATCCGGGCTATCGCAACCCCGAGAATTTCATCGTCGTCTCCGACGCCTATCCGACGGTGACCGCGATGGCGGCCGACCTGATTCTGCCGGCGGCGATGTGGGTCGAGAAGGAGGGGGCCTACGGCAATGCCGAGCGGCGCACCCATGTCTGGCACCAGCTCGTCAACGCGCCGGGCGAGGCGCGCTCCGATCTCTGGCAGCTGATGGAGTTCTCGAAGCGTTTCACCACCGACGAGGTCTGGCCGGCCGAGATCCTGAACGCCAATCCGAACTACAAGGGCAAGACCCTGTTCGACGTGCTCTATCGCAACGGCAATGTCGACAAGTTCGATATCTCCGAGATCGACCCCGGCTATGAGAACCGGGAGGCGAAGGCCTTCGGCTTTTATGTGCAGAAGGGGCTGTTCGAGGAATACGCCTCCTTCGGTCGCGGCCATGGCCACGATCTTGCGCCCTATGACATCTATCATCAGGTCCGTGGCCTGCGCTGGCCGGTGGTCGACGGCAAGGAGACGCTCTGGCGCTATCGCGAGGGGCTCGACCCCTATGTAAAACCGGGCAAGGGCGTCGAGTTCTACGGCAACAAGGACGGCAAGGCGCGCATCATCGCAGTGCCTTATGAACCGCCGGCCGAGATGCCGGACAACGAGTATGATTTCTGGCTTGTCACCGGCCGTGTGCTCGAGCACTGGCACTCCGGCTCGATGACCATGCGCGTGCCGGAGCTCTACAAGGCATTTCCGGGCGCGCGCTGCTTCATGCATCCGGAGGACGCCCGCAGCCGCGGGCTGAACCAGGGCGCTGAAGTCCGCATCATCTCCCGGCGCGGCGAGATGCGCACCCGTATCGAGACCCGCGGGCGCAACCGCATGCCGCCCGGCGTGGTGTTCGTGCCGTGGTTCGATGCGAGCCAGCTGATCAACAAGACGACGCTGGACGCGACCGATCCGATCTCCAAACAGACGGATTTCAAGAAATGCGCGGTCAAGATCCTGCCGGTCCCCGCCTGATGCGCGTACCGACCCTCTTCGGGGCCGCGCTGGCGGCCTGCCTCGTCCTCGCCTTCGGTGCCGCTCTCTCGCAGGATGGCGCGCCGGTGAAGACCGTGCCGCGGCTCACCGGGACGCCGCAACCCATGGCGCTGGAGCGGGTTCCGGCGCTCGGCCGGCCGGTGGTCGACGACGTCAAGCGCATGCGCAACTATCCGGAGCAGCCGCCGGTGATCCCGCACGCGATCGACGGCTACCAGCTCACCCTCAACACCAATCGCTGCATGGACTGTCACAAGCGCGAGTTCACCGAAGGTTCGGGCGCGCCGATGATCAGCGTCACCCATTTCCAGGATCGCGACGGGCAGGTGCTCTCCGATGTGACGCCGCGGCGCTATTTCTGCACCGCCTGCCATGTCCAGCAGACCGATGTGCCGCCGCTGGTGCCGAACCTGTTCCAGGACGCCCAAGATGTCGGCCGGAAGCCGTAGCGGAGCGCTGTAATGGGCAAGCTCAAAGCGCTCTTCTGGCGGCTCTGGGGTGTCGCAGTCGCCTTCTGGCGGATCATCAGCCGGCCGAGCGCCTATCTGCCACTCGGCTTCCTGACGCTGGGCGGCTTCGTCTGCGGCGTGATCTTCTGGGGCGGCTTCAACACGGCGCTGGAGATCACCAACACCGAGAAATTCTGCACGTCCTGTCACGAGATGCGCGACAACGTCTATCAGGAGCTGCAGTCGACGGTGCACTTCTCCAATCGCTCTGGCGTGCGCGCGACCTGCCCGGACTGCCATGTGCCGCACAACTGGACCGACAAGATCGCCCGCAAGATGCAGGCGTCCAAGGAAGTCTGGGGCAAGATTTTCGGCACGATCTCGACGCGCGAGAAGTTCTTGGACATGCGGCTCGAGCTCGCCAAGCACGAATGGTCCAGGCTCAAAGCCAACGACTCGCTCGAATGCCGCAACTGTCACTCATCCGTGGCGATGGATTTCACCAAGCAGACGCGCCGCGCCGCCGACATCCATGGCCGCTTCCTGACCACGGGCGAGAAGACCTGCATCGACTGCCACAAGGGCATCGCGCATCTGCTGCCGAACATGACGGGGATCGAACCCGGCTGGAAGGAAGCGCCGGAGCTGCAGGGGAAGGGCGCCTCCTGGCATGGGCCGGAGCGGGCCTTGAGCAGCTATCTTGCCGGGCTTGAAAGCCAGCCGAAATAAGACCGGGATAGCGACTGCTGCGGTATTCTGCGGCGCCAAGGCTGCGCCGCCTGCGGGTCAGCGCGCAGCGCTGGATTTCCCGACCGTGCGACGGGCGGCAGGTTTCTTCGTTGCCGCTGGTTTCGCCGCCAATTGCTCGGCGGCGGTCTGTGCGTCCGCCGCCTCCTTGGCCAGACGCAACGCGCGCAGCCTCGCGGTCTTCTCAGCGATAGCCCGCCGCTCAGCCTGAACCGCCTCCATGGCGTTCTCTGCTTCCTGTCGCCGCTGCTCGGTCTTGGCGAAGTTCCGTTCCGCGCGAAGCTTGGCCTGCTCGGCGGTCAGTCCTTTCGTTGCCATGGCAGCGGCTCCTTTGATCAGGATCAGGACGCGACGGCTGCCGGACGCGGCGGCCGGGCCGGACGTGGCTTCGGCTTCGGAGCGGGGAGCAGGCCTTCGCGCTGCGCCTGCTTGCGGGCGAGCTTGCGGGCGCGGCGGATCGCGTCGGCCTTCTCGCGAACGCGCTTCTCCGACGGCTTCTCATAGGCCGAGCGCCGCTTCATCTCGCGAAACACGCCTTCGCGCTGCATCTTCTTTTTCAGGACGCGCAACGCCTGGTCGACATTGTTGTCGCGGACGAGAACCTGCATTCGGACTTCCTTCTCGTGAAAGCACTTGGTCGAGACGTCTGGTCGAAACGCCTTGGCCGAACATCTCTTGAAAACAAAAAAGGGCCGGGTAGACCCCGACCCTTCCTGAGCTACCCCACGTGGAGCGGGCCTGGCGCCAGTACATCCGTGGTCGCCGGCCGCTGATCTCTCACGCTGGACAGCGCGTCAGCTCACTCGGCGCGCAGGTTGTCGGCCGACATCTTGCCCGAACGCTTGTCCTGGACGAGCTCGTACGAGATCTTCTGGCCGTCGCGCAGATCGCGCAGGCCGGCGCGCTCGACGGCGCTGATGTGGACGAACACGTCCTGGCCGCCATCATCCGGCTGGATGAAGCCGAAACCCTTGGTGCCGTTGAACCATTTCACTGTACCGTTGGCCATAGTCATATTCCTTCTTGCGGTTGGTAACTCACACGCAGCCGCATGCCACGCATGTTTTCGATTTGAGCAGGAAGGTCGTCAGCGGTGCGCAAAAATAGCGCGGGCCAATTCGTTCGGCCTAGATCGAACACTACAAATGGGGGTTTGTCCTTCATTTGTCAATGCAACTTTCCCGTGCATAAATGACGGGCAGAGCCGACAAGGTATTGGCGCTGGGTAGCGGACGCGCCCACGCCTCCCCTTCGCCATGTTGTCGCCGGCCTGCTCGATAGTCCTGCGTCCACCACTTACGTCCTCCGCAGGATCGGCGGCGAGCTTGGAGAGACGCCGTGATCAAATGGGCCATGGATCATGCTGTCTCGCGTGATGGCACGACCATCGGCTACCGGCAGGTTGGCGCCGGCCCCAGCCTCGTCCTGCTGCCGGGCGGCATGCAGAGCAGCCGCAACTTCACCCAGCTGGCGGAATTGCTGGCCGATCGCTTCACATTGCATGTGCCTGACCGACGCGGGCGTGGCCTCAGCGGGCCGCCGGGTCCGGACTACGGCATCGGCACCGAGGTCGATGATCTGTCGGCGGTGCTGGCGCAAACAGGCGCACGTGACGTGTTCGCTCTGAGCTCTGGCGCCATCGCCACGCTGTGGACGGCGCTGCGCCGGCCGCAGGTGTTAGGTAGAATTGCGCTGTACGAGCCGCCGGTGCCCGTCGGCGCGCCGTCACCGCTGGACTTTGTGCCGCGCTACGAGCGCGAGCTTGCCGCCGGCAATCTGGCGGCGGCCATGGTCACGGTGATGAAGGGGACGAGCGATCGACGTGACTGGTTCACCGGCCTGCCCCGGCTGCTGCTGAGCCCGATGATGGGCATGGCGCTGCGCGGCAGCGGCGAGGAGGCGGCAGCCATCCGCGAACTGGTGCCGACGTTCCACTACGATGCGCAACTGATCGCCGCCACGGCCGGGCAGGTCCGGCACTTCGGCGCCATCCGCATGCCGGTCCTGCTCATGGGCGGCGCCAATTCCAATCCCTACCTGCCGATGGCGCTCGACGCGTTGCAGCGCGAGTTGCCGCAGGCGGAGCGGGTCGAGATCAAAGGCATCGGCCACATCGCGGCCGACAATGTCGGCGAGCCAAGGTTGGTCGCCAGCGAGCTGCGGCGGTTCTTCGCCTAGCCTGTCGAGAGCCGGACTCGGACCGATATCTTGATTTCGTCACCGATTGTGTGCGGCGGGCATGCGCGCCGCGCGCGGCGTCCGTGTTGGGCGCTCCAGCTTCGCGCCAGGACGCCCAGGTAACCCAGTGCGCATGCGTTAGATTCGCATGCGCACCGATCAAGGAGAATCCCAATCAGGACTTTTCCGCCAAGCAGGGACCGCTAGCGCAAGCTCTCCACCGCCAGCTTCGCGACCGCCTGATGCGCCGCCTCGCGCTCCTTCTCGCCGACCTGCGCGCCGGCGAGATAGACCGCGATGGCGAAGCGGCGCCCATCCGGCAGGGTGACGATGCCGATATCGTTGGTGGCGTGGTTGAGCCCGTCGGCGCTCGGTCCGAGGCCGGTCTTGTGGGCGAAGCGGGCGCCTTTCGGCAGGCCGGCCCTGATCCGGTTCGGGCCAGTCTTGGCCTCCAGCATGATCTTGTCGAGCAGCGCGGCGTGTGCCGGTTCGCGCAACCAGTTGCCCTTGGCGAGGCCTTCGAGGAAGGCGATCGAGGCATCCGGGGACGCGGCGTCGCGCTTGTCGGTCAGCGTCGCCGCGAGGCGCTTCTTTCGCTCGGCGGCCGGGATCGCGTTGATCGCGGCGTAGAACCTGGCGGTGTCGATCGCCTGGTCCCAGCCATAGCCGGGCAGACCCAGGATCTCGGGCTGGAAGACGCGCTCATAGCGGTCGACCGAGATGCCGGTGACGCCGCCGTCCTTGAGGATCGCGGTCAACGCCTGCGGGCCGCCGATGAGGCGCAGCAGCAGATCGGCGGCGGTGTTGTCGCTCTCGGCGGTCGAGCGCGTCAGCAGCTCGCGCAGCGGATAGTCGTTGCGCTCGCCCTTGAAGGCCTTGGCGAGCGGGCTGTGATAGAGCGAGAGATCGTTGCGGGTGACGGTAATCTTCTGGTCGAGCTTGAACTTGCCGGCTTCGACTGCCTGCAGCACGCCGATGGCGAGCGGCAGCTTGAACACGCTCTGCAGCGGGAAGGGCTCGGACCCGCGATAGGACCAGCTCTTGCGGTCCTTGAGGTCGATCAGGCCGACGCCGATGCGGCCCTTCGTGCTCTGCTCGATGGTCTTGATGCCGGCATCGAGCCTGGCCTTGTCCCAGTCGGCGAAGGCGGGGGAGGCGGCCAGAATAGCAAGGGCGGCGGAGCAGGCGTAAGCGAAGGCAAGGCGGGTCGGCATGAAAAATCCCCTGTGGTGGCGCCACAGGGGAGGGAGATTGCGGCGCCGTTTGGGCGCGATCCGGGCGGCCGTCAGAACTTCAGCCGGCGCGCCCGCTTCACCATCGGGATCTCGTGGATCTTGGCGAGCAGCTCGTCCGAGATCGCCTCGTCGACGGCGACATAGCAGATCGCGTCGCCGCCCGGCTTGTCGCGGCCGAGATTGAAGGTCGCGACGTTGACGCCGGCATCGCCGAGCAAGGAACCGAACTGGCCGATGAAGCCCGGCTTGTCGGCATTGCGGACATAGAGCATGTGCGGCGCGAACTCGGCGTCGACCTGGATGTCGCGGATCTCGATGATGCGCGGCTTGCCGTCATGGAAGACCGTGCCCGAGGCATGGCGCGGCATGTCCTCGGCCTCGACGACGATGCGGATGACGCTTTCGAGATTGCCGGCGACCTCGCGAGTCAATTCCTCGACGACGATGCCCTTTTCCTTCGCCACCATGGCCGAGTTGACCATGTTGATCTCGGGCAGGAAGGGCCGCAGCACGCCGGTGATCGCCGCCGCCGAGATCGCCTTCAGGTTCAGGGCCGCGACCGCGCCCTCATACTCGATCCGGATGCCCTTGACCGGCGCCTCGGTGAGCTGGCCGAGGAAGGAGCCGAGCTTTTCGGCCAGGTCGACGAAGGGCTTGATCCGCGGCGCCTCCTCGGCCGAGATCGAGGGGAAGTTCACCGCATTGGTGATCGCGCCCTTGAGCAGATAGTCACTCATCTGCTCGGCGACCTGCAGGGCGACGTTCTCCTGCGCCTCATTGGTCGAGGCGCCGAGATGCGGGGTGCAGACGACATTGTCGAGGCCGAACAGCGGGTTCGATTCAGCCGGCTCCTGCGAGAACACGTCGAAGGCAGCTCCCGCGACGTGGCCGGACTTGATGAGGTCGGCCAGCGCGGCCTCGTCGACCAGCCCGCCGCGGGCGCAGTTGATGATGCGCACGCCCTTCTTCGTCTTGGCGAGATTCTCGGCCGAGAGGATGTTCTTGGTCATCGCCGTCATCGGCACGTGCAGCGTGATGAAGTCGGCGCGCTTCAGCAGGTCCTCCAGCTCGACCTTTTCGACGCCCAGCTGCACCGCCCGTTCCGGCGAGAGATAGGGGTCGAAGGCGATGACGCGCATCCTGAGGCCGATGCCGCGCTCGGCGACGATCGAGCCGATATTGCCGCAGCCGATCAGGCCGAGCGTCTTGGCCGTGATCTCGACGCCCATGAAGCGGTTCTTCTCCCATTTCCCAGCTTGGGTTGAGAGATCTGCAGACGGGATCTGGCGCGCCAGCGCGAACATCATCGCGATGGCATGCTCGGCGGTGGTGATCGAATTGCCGAAGGGCGTGTTCATCACGATCACGCCGCGGGCGGTCGCGGCCGGGATCTCGACATTGTCGACGCCGATGCCGGCGCGGCCGATCACCTTCAGCTTGGTCGCGGCCTCCAGCAGCTTGGCGGTCGCCTTGGTGGCCGAGCGGATGGCGAGGCCGTCATAGTCGCCGATCACAGCGGCGAGCTTGTCCTTGTCCTTGCCGAGGGCCGGATCGAAGGTCACGTCGATGCCGCGATCCTTGAAAATCTGGACGGCGGCGGGGGAAAGGGCGTCGGAGATGAGGACGCGGGGTTTGGTCATCGGGATGGCTCCGGCAGCGCGCCGCAAGCGGTCGCGCGCGTGAATGGGGAGGCGCGTTCCTTCTCCCCTCGGGGGAGAAGGTGGCTCGGCGAAGCCGAGACGGATGAGGGCCGGCGGGCGAGAGCTCACGACAAACGTCGCGCTGCCCTCACCCCAACCCTCTCCCCATCGAAGTCGGCTGTTGCCGACTTCGACACTTTGAGTGCTGATCTCGGGTATACCCGAGATCAGTGGGAGAGGGGGCGCGTCGAGCTTACGCCGCCTTCTTGCCGAGCCCGGCCTTCGCTTCCGCGAACGCATACGCGATCCACGGCAGCAGCGCCTTCAGGTCGCGCGACTGCACGGTCGCGCCGCACCAGATGCGCAGGCCGGGAGGAGCGTCGCGGTAATGGCCGAGATCGTAGCCGGCGCCGGCCTTCTCGATGATCGAGACCACCTGCTTGGCGAAGGCCGCCTGCGCATCGGCCGGCAGCGCCGTCACCGCCGGGTCGGTGAACTTCAGGCACACCGAGGTGTTCGAGCGCGTCTTCGGCTTCAACGCGAGGAAGTCGATCCAGTCGTTCTCGCGCACGAACTTGGCGATGACGCGGGCGTTGCCATCGGCACGCTTCACGAGGCCGTCGAGCCCGCCGACCTTCTTGGCCCAGGCCAGCGCATCGAGATAATCCTCGACCGCGAGCATGGACGGCGTGTTGATCGTCTCGCCGGCGAAGATGCCCTCGGAGAGCTTGCCGCCCGAGGTCATGCGGAAGATTTTCGGCAGCGGCCAGGACGGCTTGTAGGTCAAGAGCCGCTCGACCGCACGGGGCGAGAGCACGATCATGCCATGCGCGGCCTCGCCGCCGAGCACCTTCTGCCAGGAGAAGGTGACGACATCGAGCTTGGGCCAATCGAGCTTCTGGGCGAAGGCGGCCGAGGTCGCGTCGCAGATCGTCAGCCCCTCGCGGTCATCGGCGATCCAGCTGGCGTCGACGACGCGCACGCCCGAGGTCGTGCCGTTCCAGGTGAAGACGACGTCGCGGTTCTTGCTGTCGACCTTCTTCAGGTTCGGCAATTCGCCATAGGGGGCGGTGAAGGTGCGCACATCCGCCAGCTTGAGCTGCTTGGCGACGTCGGTGACCCAGCCCTCGCCAAAGCTCTCCCAGGCGACCATGTCGACGCCGCGGGCGCCCAACATCGACCACATCGCCATCTCGACGGCGCCGGTGTCGGAGGCCGGCACGATGCCGATGCGGTAATCGGCCGGGATCTGCAGCACCTCGCGCGTCAGGTCGATCGCGAGTTTGAGCTTGTCCTTGCCGATCTTGGCGCGGTGCGAGCGGCCGAGCGCTGCATCACCAAGGGCCTTGAGGGTCCAGCCGGGGCGCTTGGCGCAGGGGCCGGACGAGAAATGCGGCACGCGCGGGCGCGCAGCCGGAATCGTATTCGCCATCGATGTCTCCATCCTTACAGATGGGCGCGCCGCGTTGGGGCGGCGTGTCCCGTCGATGGGCGTAGGATGGCGGGGCGGGGGGAGTCAAGCGGGGGGCAATTGACGCGGCCGAGCCGATTTGCACTCATGCCGCGTACGAGAGCAGGGGGGCTGCATGTTACGATTCGGAGTCGCGAATCTGCGACGTCTTCGCGACGTTAAGAGCGTTGATCTGAAACGCATAAACTTGCTGGTCGGCAGGAATAGTAGTGGCAAAAGTACGTTTCTGAGAATGTTTCCGCTTTTGCGGCAATCTCTTATGACACGCACGAGTTCTCCCATACTTTGGTATGGAGATTATGTCGATCTTGGTAATTTTTCTGGCGTTGTAAGCAATAACGATATAGAAAACAGTATCATATTTCGCTTTGGCGTAGACAATATAGCGCTATCGCCTAGGAATATTTATAGAGAATCCGGATATTATTATGGTTACTCTTACGGAAGATACATAGATTCAGCAGATATAGAGCTGTACTTGTCGGAATTTGAACAAAAAACCAGAATATCGCGTATTGTCTCTCATTTTTATAATGGGGATGTCAATTTTGACTTGGAAGTGGATGAAAATTTTCAAGTATCCTCAATAAAATTCAATGATGAGGATGTGGGAAATTTTTACGCCGGATATAAGGTAATCGTTCAACAGGGTGCAATTTTTCCAGAAATTGCCATAAGAAATTCTGCAATAGATGACGCGTTCGGCACTCAGTTCGTTGGAATAGAGGCGCCTCTCAGCCCTGTTCTGGCGCGTATTTTATCTGTCCATTTGGATAAGCGGCTTTCCGATGAAAAATTAAAAGAGATTGCTGCTCAGTTTCTTCTTATGCCTAAATTTGACGATGAATCTTTTATTGTTTGTGAAAATGTCACTAAAACAGGCTCATTTAGAAAATTTCTTCGTGATGTTAGAACAAAAGACGAGCGTCGGCTAAAATTTCTTCTCAGAAAGATATATTTTTCGAACCAGGTTGCGATACTGCTTACTGCTGCCTTTCGAAAGCTTCGAGAGGTAATGATGAACACTCTATATATTGGCCCCGCCCGGGCTAGAAGCGAAAGATATTATCGATATCAAGACTTAGCTGTATCTGAAATCGATTCGGACGGCAAGAATTTTCCGATGTTTCTGAATTCATTGAACGCTGAGCAGAAAGATAGTTTTTCTAATTGGGTCCGAGAACGATTCGGATATGGTGTTAACGTTTCTCAGGAGCAAGGCCATATTAGCATCAGTTTGACAGTAGGAGATCAGGTCACAAATATTGTTGACACAGGCTATGGTGTATCACAGATACTTCCGGTTCTTGGCCAAATATGGTGGGCATTGAACCGTGAGCGTACTGTTGGTCCGCGGCAGCGCGAGCAATCCTCTATCCTGTTGATTGAGCAGCCGGAGTTGCATCTCCATCCTGCGCATCAAGCATTGATTGCGGACGCTTTTGTTGGAGAGCGGCGCCTGGAAACGAAATCACAAGATGTTTCTCAATTGGCATTCATAATAGAAACACACAGCGAAGCCTTGATTAACAGAATAGGTGAGCTTATTTACCAAGGTAAAGTTGACTCTTCTGATATCCAAATTTTGATATTTGACTCAAGCAAGGATGAAAACAACGAAACAAAGGTAGATACGGCTACATTTGATAGTAGTGGAGGTCTTGTTAATTGGCCTTATGGTTTTTTTCAGGCGGATATCTGATATGCTGTTTGATTTTCGTTTGTCTGAGGATGAAATTGCTACCATAGAGCCGGACTCTTTTTTTAGAGGTATTTCTGAGATTTTGAGATCTCATAGACTTGGCCATCATTTGTTTGTTATCGATCGAAAATTAGGAGAGTGGCTGGCCTCTAGTTTGCCTTTGAATGACTCCGAGAAGGCAATACTTCGCCGAATTATTTCTGAATACGCCCAATTTGGAAATTTGAAGAACCACGCGGATATCTATGCATGTATAAAAGGTAATGATTCTGAGATTTATGGAGATGGAAATGTGCTATATTTTCCATTCTCGATTCTTAATAAGCCATATTTTCTAGACAGAGTCGCCTTAATTACCGAAAATTCTTCGAATGACGGAAGGTTAATACGAGCAATTATCGAAAATGTCGCCCGTAGAAGAGGGCTCGGAAAAGTGAATTTTGAGTTGATAAACGGGGGCGGAACTACAGTAGAGGCTGTTGCAGCCAATCTAATCGACGATGGTCGACTGATTACAATTGTTCTAGATTCAGATTATCATATGCCAAAAGATGAGCCCCCTGCCACTGTTAGGCGTCTAGTTGCGCTGTCTACTGATAGAAATTGGCCGTTCGTATTCTCGTCAGCTCTCCCTTGTAGAGAACTCGAAAATGTCATTTCCGTCGACATAGTCGCGAAACTTGCTTGTTCAGTAGAGAAGAAAGATGTCTTCGACGCGATACGAAAGATTGCGGCAAATGAGAATAAATTAAAACCTGATATTCGTAAGGGCGATTTCTGGAGGTTCTTCGACACGAAGAAAGGATTGGACAAGAAAAAGATAGATTCTCTTTCGGAGATTGAGCAAAAATGGCTTGTTTCTAGATTAGAGCTTGCGGGTTGCGATGGAATTGGTGCCATTAGCGAGCGTATAATTCAGACATTGTTGGCAGACGGGCAGGCGATGATGTCGCTTGCGTCCGAAGTTGTTAAGCCGGAGTGGTGGCAAGAGTTTGGTGAATGTTTGGGTCCTTCGCTTTGGATTGGTGTCGCAGCCCAGCGTGTTCGAACATAGAGTCAGCCGAACTTCTCATCGCATGTCGTTGTAGGAGGAAGGTTTCTACGCCGCCTCGACGAGGTTCGTTCGCTCGGCGAGGATTGCCTTAAACTTTATCCCCGCCTCCCAAACCTCCCGTATAATGCCGCGCATCCCATCCCCGAGGGGCGGCCATCCGGAGGCATGTCGTTTGGCGGGGTGGGTGCGGCGCCTGCGGGCGAGGGTTGCGCCTCGCTCCCGGGAGGCTTCGGGAACCGACCTGGGGACACTACGATCCCTGCGCGAGGAGCTCGCTAGACCGCGCCGGCTCACACCGGCGTGACAGAAGCGCGGCCCGGAGCTTTCAAATCGCCGCTTGGCGGAGCGCCACGGGGCGTGCGGATGGTGGCTCAATCCATCCGCGCCGCTTCCTGGCTCAATGGAAGCGGATATCCAAACCAGCGCCTCGCGGCGCTCCGCTGCCCCTCACATGCGACAACGCCCGCAGGATGAGCCTGCGGGCGGGGAAAAGCTTGGGCGCCTTCCTTCTCCCCTCGGGGGAGAAGGTGGCAGCGCGTAGCGCTGACGGATGAGGGAAGTCCAGCTCGCGACTCAGCGCTCATCCGGTCGTCCCGCCCTCATCCCCTGCCGGACCTTCTCCCCCGAGGGGAGAAGGAGGCTGACTGGAGGACACCCCATGCCTCGCAATCCCGACCATCGTGGTGCGACAAAGGAGGAGTTCGAGCACTTCCAGCGCCGGCGGCCGATCGCGCTGCGCAGCGTGGCGACGCAGCTGGAATGCTGGCGCTATCTCTGCACCCTGCCGGACTGCCGCCGGGCCAAGGCCTGCGTCGGGCCCGGTGGCGAGCATTGCGCCACTACCTTCCTGCGGACCTGCTTCAGCGACGCGGAGCGCGCCACCCTCAAGGAAGCGCTCGGCCTGCGCCTCGCCGGCCTCTCCGCAGATGCGGCCTGGGAAGAGGCCGAGCGGCGGGTCGCATGGCATGAGGCGAGGGGCGAGGCGGCCGAGACGCTGTGGGGCGAGGGGTAGGCGCCGGCATCACCCCTCTTCCGTCATGGTCGCCCTTGTGGCGACCATCCACGTCTTCGCCCGGCCTCGACCGGATGCCCGGAGGCATTCTTGGCGGACGCGTCTGCGATTGGCGGCGCAAGACGTGGATGGTCGGGACAAGCCCGACCATGACGGGGGAGGAAGAGGCCCCGCGCTCTTTGCCGGCAGGCTGCTATAAGCGCGGCTCAAACATGATTCACGGAAAGCCCGCGCCATGGCCAGGAAGACCCCCGAACAGCTCACCAAGGAATTCGAAGGCCGCAAGGCCAAGGGGTTGGCCAAGGGCGGCGCGGCCTATTGGCCGAACGTGCTGTCGAACGCGGTGCTGAAGCTCGTCGCCGCCGGCGGCGAACTCAGTGTCACGGCGCTGGCCGAGCGCGTCGCGCAAGAGGGGCAGGTGACGGATCCGGCGGTCAAGGCCGGGGCCGAGGAAGCGCTGGCCCGGCTGAAGCAGGCGGCGGCGCGCGCGGCGGAGTAGGGTTCTTCCTTCTCCCCTCGGGGGAGAAGGTGGCAGCGCGCAGCGCTGACGGATGAGGGAAGGACGGCTCACCCGGTCGAGGCGCCCTCATCCCCCTGCCGGGACCTTCTCCCCCGAGGGGAGAAGGGCGCTGTCACGGGAGAAGGAGGCTAGTCACTCCCCCATCGCGATCAGGCTGGCATTGCCGCCGGCCGCCGCGGTGTTGATCGTCACCGTCTGCTCGGTGGCGAAGCGGGGCAGGTAGTTCGGGCCGCCGGCCTTGGGGCCGGTGCCTGAGAGGCCGTGGCCGCCGAAGGGCTGCACACCGACGACCGCGCCGATCATGTTGCGGTTGACATAGATGTTGCCGGTCGAGAGCCGGTCGACGACCAGCTCGACCGTGGTCTCGATGCGCGAATGCAGGCMGAAGGTCAGGCCGTAGCCGGTCGCCTCGATCTCGGCGAGGACCTTGTCGAGCTGGCCCGCCTTCCAGCGCACGACATGCAGGATCGGGCCGAAATGCTCGGCGGCGAGGTCGGCGACCTTGTCGAGCCTGATGATGTGCGGGGCGACGAAGGTGCCGGGCAGAGCCGGCGTCTTGCCGGCGTAAGTCACGCGGCCGGCTGAACGCATCGCGGCGATATGGGCGTCGAGGCGCTCCTTGGCGGCGGCGTCGATCACCGGGCCGACATGGGTCTCGATGGCGCGCGGGTCGCCCAGCGTTAGCTCGCGGGCGGCGCCCTCGATCATCTCGACCATCTTGTCGGCGACGTCCTCCTGCACGACGAGCAGGCGCAAAGCCGAGCAGCGCTGGCCGGCCGAACGGAAGGCGGAGAGGATGACGTCGTCGGCGACCTGCTCGGCCAGCGCGGTGGCGTCGACGATCATGGCGTTGAGGCCGCCGGTCTCGGCGATCAGCGGGACGATCGGGCCGTCCTTGTTGGCAAGCGCGCGGTTGATGGCGCGGGCGGTCGCGGTCGAGCCGGTGAAGGCGACGCCAGCCACGTCCTTGTGTGCGACCAGCGCTGCGCCGAGCTTGCCGTCGCCGGGAGCGAAATGCAGCGCAGTCTTGGGGATGCCGGCCTCGTGCAGGAGGCGCACGGCGAGCGCGGCGATCAGCGGGGTCTGCGGCGCCGGCTTGGCGACGACGCTGTTGCCGGCGACGAGCGCAGCGGCGACCTGGCCGACGAAGATCGCGAGCGGGAAGTTCCAGGGAGCGATGCAGACGAAGGGGCCGCGGCCGCGCAGGATCAGGCGGTTCTCCTCGCCGGTCGGGCCGGGCAGGGCGGTCGGCACAGCGAACCGGCTTTCAGCCTCGGCCGCGTAATAGCGCAGGAAGTCGACGGCTTCGCGGAGTTCCGCGATGGCGTCGTCCAGCGTCTTGCCGGCCTCGGACTGGAGCAGCGCCAGGATCGGGCCGCGGCGCGCTTCCATCAGGTCGGCGGCCTGGCGAAGGCTAGCGGCGCGGTTGCGGGCGGGCGTCGCGTTCCAGGCGTGGAAGCCGGCCCTGGCGGCGGCCATCGCCTTCTCGGCGCTGGCGGCATCGCCCTCGGTGACGCGGCCGACCGGCTTGCCGTCGATCGGCGAGAGCACGTCGCGGGCGGTGCCGGTGCCGGGCTTGCCGTCGATCAGGGGCACGGCTTCGGCCACAGGCTTGGCCGCGGCGGCGTGGATCTCGGTGAGCAGGCCGGCGAGGCTCTGCGCATCGCCGAGCTCGACGCCGGCGGAGTTGCGGCGCGAGGTGCCGTAGAGCTCGGCCGGCAGCGGGATGCGGCGATGGCGGGCGGCGCTGGGCGAGCCGATCAGGTCGGCCGGCGGCACCAAGAGCTGGGCGACCGGCACGTCCGGATCGCCCGAGACCGAGACGAAGGAGGAGTTCGCACCGTTTTCGAGCAGGCGGCGGACGAGATAGGCGAGCAGGTCCTGATGGCCGCCGACCGGCGCATAGGTGCGGCAGGCGAAGCCGGCATCCGACTGCAGCAGGCGCTCATACAGCGCCTCGCCCATGCCGTGCAGGCGCTGGAACTCGAAATTCTCGGCGTCGCCGGCGAGCTCGGCGACGGTCGCGACGGTCAGCGCGTTATGGGTGGCGAACTGGGGAATGATGCGCGGGCGCAAAGCGAGCAGCTGCCTGGCGCAGGCTTCGTAGTTCAGGTCGGTCATCGCCTTGCGGGTGAAGACCGGATAGTCGGGCAGGCCGCGCTCCTGGGCGCGCTTCAGCTCGGTGTCCCAATAGGCGCCCTTGACCAGGCGGACCATCAGCCGGCGGTCATAGGTCTTGGCCAGAGCAGCGATGTGGTCGATTACCGCCGCGGCGCGCTTCTGATAGGCCTGGATGGCGAGGCCGAAGCCGTCCCAGCCGGCGAGTGAGGCGTCGGCCATCACCGCGGCAATGACGTCGAGCGAGAGCTCGAGCCGGTCGGCCTCCTCGGCGTCGACGGTGAAGTTGAGATCGTATGTCTTGGCCTGGCGGGCGAGCTCGATCACCTTCGGTGTCAGCTCGGCGAGCACGCGCTCGCGATTGGTCGCCTCATAGCGCGGATGCAGGGCCGAGAGCTTGACCGAGATGCCCGGCCGGTTCGGCAGCTTGTCGTTGCCGGCGGAGCGGCCGATGGCGTCGATCGCGTCGGCATAGGAGGCGTAGTAGCGGTCGGCGTCTCCTTGCGTGCGGGCGCCTTCGCCGAGCATGTCGAAGGAGTAGCGGTAGAGCTTGCCCGAGCCGGAACGGGCGCGCTTCAGCGCCTCCTCGATGGTCTGGCCGAGGACGAAATGATTGCCCATGACGCGCATCGCCTGGCGCGTCGCGGTGCGCACGGCGGGCAGGCCGAGGCGCTTGGAGAGGTTGCCGATGATGCTGGTCGGGGTCTCGCCCGGCTGGATGATGCGGGCGGTGATCCCGAGCGCCCAGGACGAGGCCGAGATCAGGAAGGCGTCCGACTTGGATTCGTGATGGGCGAAGTCGCCTTGGCCGAGCTTGTCCTCGATCAGCCGGTCGGCGGTGGCGGCGTCGGGCACGCGCAGCAGCGCCTCGGCCAGCACCATCAGCGCAAGGCCCTCCTTGGTCGAGAGCGAGTATTCGCGCAGCAATTCCTCGATGCCGCCGAGGCCGACCTTGCGGGTACGGATCGCGTCGACCAGCGAGGTGGCGCGGGCGTCGATCCTCGCCTTGGCCAGGGGATCGCGGCGGCCGCCGGAGAGCAGGCGACCGGCGATCGCGGCATCGTCCTCGGCATAGGGGGCGTGGAAGACGGGCGCAGGGGCGGCCATGAAGAGAGCTCCGGGTCTCGGCGGCGGGATGATCTGCAGAATCATCGCAAGTGGGCTGGATATCAATGGAGATTTCGGCGAAGATATAGTGATTTATCTCGTAGGAAATTTATATGGCAGAGAATAATCCGGTTCTCGATAGAACCGACCGGCGCCTGCTCGCGCTGCTCCAGAACGACGGCCGTGCCGCGGGCGTCGAGCTGGCGGAAAAGGTCGGGCTTTCGCCGACCGCGACCGGCGAACGGCTGAAGCGGCTGGCGCGCGAGGGCTTCATCACCGGCTACCGCGCTACGCTCGATCCGGTGAAGCTCGGCCTGCACCTGCTGGTCTTCGTCGAGGTCTATCTCGACAAGACGACACCCGATGCGTTCGAGCGCTTCGCGGCGGCGGTGAAGCGGGCTCCCGAGGTGCTGGAATGCCATATGGTCGCCGGCGGCTTTGACTATCTGGTCAAGACCCGCGTCGCCGACATGAACGCCTATCGGCGCTTTCTCGGCGAAGTCCTGCTCGCGCTGCCGGCCGTCCGCGAGACGCGCACCTATGCGGTGATGGAGGAGGTCAAGACCGACGGCGCGCTGCCGTTGTGACTCCTGCAGCACTGCCGCAGAAAAACGTAACCATTTCCGCGATTTCGCCGCGTTCTCGCCCTGTTGACGCTTGACCTGCCGGCTAGGGAAGTCTTGGTTGCGTTGCGTCTCCGGTATGGTGCTCCGTGAGCCCTGTCGGAGAGGCACTTGCGTCCATGTCGGCTATGGTCGCTCCGGAGTTTGCCATGTCCGTTGCCATGCCCCTGCCTGGCGCGCCGATCTCCCGGCGCGGGTTCGGGCGTTTTCTCGCAGGAACCGGGCTTGCCGCCTGGGCCGGGCTGCACAACGCGCCCGTCGCTGCCGCTACGATCCCGCTGCGCTTCACGCTCGACTGGCGCTTCGAAGGACCGGCGGCGCTGTTCCTCACCGCCCTCGATAAGGGCTATTTCCGCGAGGAGGGGCTGGACGTCACGATCGAGCCCGGAACGGGCTCACGCGAAGCGATTCCGCGGGTTGTGACCGGCGGTTTCGATGCCGGCTTCGGCGATGTGAACTCGCTGATCCGCTTCCGCGACGAGAGCCCGGCCGTCGATCTCAAGGCGGTGATGATGGTCTATGACCGGCCGCCCTTCGCGATCGTCGGGCGCAAGAGCCGCGGCATCACGACCGATCCCCGGAGCCTCGAAGGCAAGAAGCTCGGGGCCCCCGCCGCCGACGGTGCCTTCGCGCAATGGTCGGTGTTCAGGAAGGTCAACGGCATCGACGATGCCAAGATCAAGCTCGAGAATATCGGCTTTGCCGTGCGCGAGCCGATGCTGGCTTCCGGCGAACTCGATGCGATCTTCGGCTTCGCCCACACCTCCGTGATCAACATGAAGGCGCGCGGCGTGCCGGCCGAGGATATCGTCACCTTGCTGATGGCCGATCATGGCATCGAGCTCTACGGCAATGCCGTGATCGTCTCACCGAAGCTGCTCGCGGAGAAGCCGCAAGCGGTGCGCGGCCTGCTGCGGGCGATCACGCGCAGCGTTCGGGACGTCGTCGCCGCGCCGGAGGCGGCGATCGCTGGGGTGATCCAGCGCAATGAGGGCGCCCGCCCCGAGATCGAGCTGGAGCGTCTGAAGATGGCGCTCGACCACTATGTGATGACGCCCGGCGTCAAGGCGAACGGCTTCGGCAGCATAGACAAGGCGCGCTGGCAGAAGGGGCTCGATCAGATCGGGCTGACCGTCTCGTTCAAGGACAAGGCCAAGGCCGGCAACGCCTTCGCCGAAGGCTTCCTGCCGGCGGAGGCCGAACGGGCGTTCTGACCGGCAGAGCAGTTGACCTTAGGCCAAGGTGACAGCGGCTTTCGGCTTCGCCTATCGTGCGCCGCTTTTTGCAGGAGCAGGCGCCGACCGGCGCTTGCTCGATCCGTCATCCTGGGCCTGCCGCATGCTTCCCGACATTCGTGACTATGAGCGTCTGCGCGCGGCCTTCCGCTGGCGGATTCCGGAGCGCTACAATATCGGCGTCGATTGCTGCGATCGCTGGGCAGCGGTCGACCCCGGGAAGATCGCGATCCTCGAGGTTCAGCCCGACTGGTCGGTCGTGCCGGTCAGCTATGGCGAGTTGCGGGCGCAGTCGAACCGCCTTGCGAATGCGCTGCGCAAGCGCGGTGTCGGCGAAGGCGATCGGGTCGCGATCCTGCTGCCGCAAGGGCGCCTGGTCCCGATCGCGCATATGGCAGCCTACAAGCTCGGCGCCATCGCGGTGCCGCTGGCGGCGTTGTTCGGGGCGGACGCGCTGTCCTATCGCCTGCGCGATTGCGGGGCGAAGGCGCTGATCACCAATGCTGCCGGGCTCGCCAAGTTCGGCCAGATCGAGGAGCCGCTGCCGGATCTCGAACTGGTGATCTCGGCCGATGGGCCGGACGGAGGGGCCGAAGGGCTCGCGCGCCTGCTGGAAGTTGAAAGCGACGATTTCGCGCCGGTCGACAGCGGGCCGGACGACCCGGCACTGATGATCTACACCTCCGGCACCACCGGCAACGCCAAGGGCGCGCTGCATGGCCACCGGGTGATGCTCGGCCATCTGCCGGGCGTGGAGATGCCGCATGAATTCCTGCCGCAGCCGGGCGATCTGCTCTGGACGCCGGCGGACTGGGCCTGGGCCGGCGGCCTGCTCAACAATCTCCTGCCGGCGCTGCATCACGGCGTCCCGATCGTGGCGCGGCCGGCAGCGAAGTTCGATCCCGATGAAGCGCTCCGGCTGATGGCGGATCTCGGTGTGCGCAACTGCTTCATCCCGCCGACGGCCCTGCGCATGCTGCGCGCGGTCGAGAATCCGCGCGGACGCTATGACCTCAAGCTGCGCACGGTCGCCTCGGGCGGCGAGGCGCTGGGGGCCGAGACGCTGGCCTGGGGCCGCGAGAAGCTCGGCCTGACGATCAACGAGTTCTACGGCCAGACCGAGTGCAATCTCGTGCTCGCCTCCTGCGCCGACATCGGCGTGGTCAAGCCGGGCTTCATCGGCAAGGCCGTGCCGGGCCATGAGGTCGCGGTGATCCGGCCCGATGGCAGCATCTGCGAGCCGGAGGAGGAGGGGCAGATCGCGGTGCGCCGGCCCGACCCGGTGATGTTCCTGCACTACTGGCGCAAGCCCGAGGCGACGGAGGCCAAGTTCATCGGCGACTGGATGACGACGGGCGACCAAGGCTCGCAGGATGCGCAGGGCTATATCCGCTTCGTCGGCCGCGACGACGACGTCATCACCTCGTCAGGCTACCGGATCGGGCCGAGCGAGATCGAGGACTGCCTGCTGCGCCATCCGGCGGTGGCGCTCGCAGCGGTGGTCGGCAAGCCTGACGCGCTGCGCACCGAGATCGTCAAAGCCTTCATCGTGCCGAAGGCGGGCTACTCACCATCGAAGGAACTCGTGGCGGAAATCCAGGGCTTCGTGCGCGAGCGGCTCGCGGCGCATGAATACCCGCGCGAGATCGAGTTCCGCGAGGAATTGCCGATGACCACCACCGGCAAG
This sequence comes from Allobosea sp. P4_H5, assembly GCF_056400825.1. NCBI lineage: Bacteria > Pseudomonadati > Pseudomonadota > Alphaproteobacteria > Hyphomicrobiales > Alloboseaceae > Allobosea > Allobosea sp. P4_H5. Next base: position 97,324 of record NZ_JBFUKM010000002.1, read on the forward strand.
ATCATCAGGCGGCTGCTGCGCGACGCCGGGTGAGGGGCGTCGCGCGGCGCGGGGCCTTCGCGGTCGCGGACAGGCGGATGTCGCCGAGCCGTTGCGGCAGCGTAACGGCGTGGAGGCCTGGCAGGTCGGCGAGGATCTCGCGCTGGCGGCCGCGTCGGCCAAGCCAGGCGACGAGCTGGGCCAACGGGGCGAAGCTGACGAAGCGCTCGTCCTGCGTGCCCGAATAGAGCCAGAGGCGCGGGCTTTTGCCGATCAGTATCGCGCCGGCGATCGGCTTGTCGTCGAGGCTCAGCAGGCCGACCCGGCAGCGATGGCTGCGCGCCAGATTACGGGTCATGGCGCGCAGGAAGGCGCTTTCGCGGATATCCTGGAGCGCAGCGCCGCCGGCGCGCGCCAGCGAGCCTGAAGCTTCGAGCGCCAGATGGAGCTCGACCATGTCGCGCAGGTCCTGGCGCGAGCTGGATTCGGCAAAGGACAGCTTGCCATGGCGTGACAGGCCATGACGCAGGGCTGCGAGATCCGGCGTGGCCGGGGAGGTGGGCGCGGAGGCCGGCTCAACGGCAGCGGCATGGCCGGTGCGCTGGGCTGCCTGCAGCACGCCGTGCAGCAGCGGGCCGTCCAGATCGAGGCGGTTCAGCTGCAAGTTCTGCGTATCGGCGAGGCCCCAGCGGCCGGGGGCGTGAAGCAGGGCAGCGATGACGTGTTCCACCTGGTCGATGTCGATCAGCGGCGTGGCGAGGCCGAGCCGGGGATTGTTCCAGCCGATCAGCTCGTCCTGGCCCAGCAGCCTGCGCCGGAGGCGGGCCGGCACGAAGCCGAGCAGGCGGCGTGGCGCGGCCGGGCCATCCCAGAACAGCAGCACAGAGACGTCGCGGAAGTCGACGAGATGCTGCGCGGCGGGCAGGGCGAAATCGGGCTCACAGAATGGGTTCGGCTCGATGGCGCGGCCGGCGAGGTCGCGCCATTCGGCCTCGATGGCGGCGCAGGCAGCAAGCGGGCGGCGCTCGATCGTGAGGCCAGCCGGCCCAGCGACGGCATTCCGCTTCGGCACGGTCTCGTCCGGCGCAGCCGGGAATGCAGCGAGGTTCGGCATGGCGCAGCCCTTTCGCGGCTCGCCCCGCTTCGGTGCGCTTCCGTGCCGGATCGGCACGGAAGCGCGGTGCGGGGCAGGGGTCTGCGCGTGACGAACCAAGAAACGGGCCGGCGGAATTTTGAGCAGTGGACCCTCGGCGTCATTCCGGGGCGGCGCGCTAGCGCCGAGCCTGGAACCCAGAATCGATGCCGTCTCCAGGGAAGCTGGCGGATGCCGCGCATTGTGGTCGCGCGCATCGGTTCTGGATTCCGGGCTCGGCGTTAGCGCGCCGCCCCGGAAAGACGCAGGAGAGGCCCGATGCCGTAGCGCCTCAGGCGTGATGGTGGTGGTGAGGCTCGGATTGGGCGGGGCTGGGACGGCCGAGGAAGGCCGACCAGAGCCGGGCGACCGTCTCTTCCTCCAGATCCTTGACGATCAGGACGAGGCGGGAGCGCCGGTCGGCATCGGGCCAGGTCGGCAGCAGCACCGGCGGATGCAGGATCTGCTGGACGGCATGGACGAGGAGCGGCCCTTCGGGGTGCTCGGCGAGCGCAACCAGCCCCTTCAGCCGCAGCAGCTTTGCGCCATGGGTCGAGCGCAGCAGGGTCCAGAACAGGTCGAAGGTCGCCTCGCGGATCGGCGTCTCCGCTGTCAGGGTGAAGGCCCGGATGCTGGCGTCGTGGCGGTTGACGTCGTGGTGATGATGGCCGTGGCCGTCGTGATGGTGGTGCCCGTGGGCGTCGCCATGATCGTGGTGGTGATCGTGGCCACCTACGGCTTCCGCCGCGAGCCAGCGCCGCAAGTCGTCCGGGCGTTCGGCGATGTCGTAGAGGCCAGCGCCGATGATCGCTTCGGCAGGGGCGTCGGGAGGCAGGATGGCGATGCCCGGATTGAGCTCGCCGAGCCGCTTGCGTAGTGCCGCGACCGCTGCGCCGTCTGTCGCGATGTCGGCCTTGGTCAGCACCAGCCGGTCGGCGGCGACCGCTTGCCGGAGCGCCTCGGGGTGAGCGTCGAGCGTCGCCATGCCGTTGACCGCGTCGACCAGCGTGACGACGCCGTCGAGCTTGAAGCGCATGGCGAGATAGGGATGGTTGATCAGCACGTTGAGGACCGGCGCGGGGTCGGCGAGGCCGGTGGTCTCGATCACCAGGCGCCTGAACGGTGCGACGCGGCCATTGTCGAGCCGGCGCAGCAGGTCCTCGAGCGTGACGATCAGGTCGTCGCGAATGGTGCAGCACAAGCAGCCCGAGGCGAGCAGGATCATGCCGTCCTCGATGCCCTCGACGAAGAGGTGGTCGAGGCCGATCTCGCCGAACTCGTTGACCAGCACGACCGTGTCGGCCAGCGCCGGGTCTTTGAGCAGGCGGTTGAGCAGGGTGGTCTTGCCGGCGCCGAGGAAGCCGGTCAGCAGCGTCAGCGGGATCGGCGCGGGGCGTGAGGGCTGCTCGGACATCGGGCATCAGGTTCCGGGCGCGGCCACCGCCGGCAATCGGCGGGCTCGCTTTTGTTCCAATATTACATTGGCGATGATCGCGGCGACGACAAGAGCACCGCCGGCATATTGCAGCGCGCCGACGCGCTCGCCGAGGAAGACAGCGGCGATCGCCACGGCGAAGACCGGCTCGGCGCAGAATGCGAGTGCGGTCGGGCCGGGCGCGACGCGGGCGAGCGCCATCACCTGGAGCAGGAAGCCGATCAGGTAGCCGCCGATGGTGATCGCAACCGCGACTGGTGCGAGCAGCAGGGCTGAAGGCGGCTGGAACAGGCCGGTGAGGGCGAGGATCGCCAGCGTCACCGGCAGGATGACGAGATGCGACCAGAACAGCTTCGGCACGATCCCGGTGTCGGCGCAACGCGCCGCCGAGAAGAACTGCACTGCGGCCAGCACGCTCGCGGCGAGTGCGAGCGCGAGCCCACGCGGGTCGAGCCCGTGCCAGTCCGGCCCGACCACCATGGCGACGCCGAGAAAGGCGACAAGTGCGATCACGACCCGGTCGAGGCTGAAGCGGGCCGGGGTGAGGAACGGCTCGGCGAGCACGATCAGGATGGGAAAGGTATAAAACACCACGGCCGCCACCGTGATCGGCAGGAAGGCGACCGAGGAAAGATAGGCGCAGGCGGTGAGCGCCGTGCTCAGGCCGAACAAAGCGAGCGCTGACCAATGTCGGCGCGGCACGACGAGGCTGGCGCGCCAGATCAGCGCTGCGCCGACGACGAGCGCCAGCATCAGGAAGACGCGGTAGAAGACGATGAGCGGCCCGCTCAGACCGGCATGGCCGGCGAGCTGGGCGCTGACGATGTTGGTGCCGAAGGCCGCGGCGGAGCCGAGCGCCAGGGCAAGGCCATGCTGGGCCGAGGACGCGCCGCGCTCCTGCACGTCACGCTGCCGGATCAGGCGTCGGGCTTGCTGGCGTCAGGCTTGGCGGCGGGCTTCGCCCCCGGGCGGGCCGGCGGCTTCACCAGCGGCTTGGCCTGCGCCTGGCTCGGCTTGGCCTTGGCCGGTTCCGCCTTCTCCTGCTTCGACCTGGTCAGCAGCGGCTTGCCGGCCGGCTTGTTCGCGGCCTTGATGCCGGCGGCTGCGCCCGGGCGCAGGCTGGCGGGCGTCGCGGCGCCGGGCTGGATCGCGCCCTGCAGACGCAAGGGACCGGAGCCGAGCGCGGCTGCAGCAGGCCGTTCTTCCGGCGTCGGCGCGACCGGCGCGAAGGCGGAGGAGGTGGGCGGGATCGCGCCGTTGCGCGAGAAGGTGCGGTTGCCGGCGACGAGGCCGGCGGCGACGGGCGCGCCCGGCTGGATCGTCTCGCGCGCGACCTGGGTGTCGGGCCTGGCGACGGCATTGGCGGCGAGCGGCGCGGACGCCGAGCCGGGCGTGCGGCCGAAGGAAACCTGGATCGGCTCGAACTTGGCGCGCGGGCCGAGCGTGATGCGGCCGGAGGGGGCGCGGGTCAGCACCGAGCCGGAGGAGCCGCCCTGCGATGTGGCGACGGCAAAGCGGTCGGAGGTTCCCTCGGCATTGCCGCCGACGCCGCTGTTGGTCGAGATGAAGCTGATCGGCCCCGATGTCTCGGCGTCGTCGCCGAGCGCGTGGCCACCGCGGCGGACGCTGTCGCAGATGCTGTAGGCGCGCCCGCCATTGCCGGCCGGCATGCTGGCGATGCTGCCGCCGAAGCCGCCCCATTTGCCAAAGCCTTCATCGAGCAATTGCGCAGCCCTGACGGTGCGCTCCGCGCCGGAGCTGGCGCCCATGACGACGGCGATCAACGTGCGGCCATTGCGCGTGGCGGTGGTGACGACGTTGAAGCCGGAGGCGCAGACGAAGCCGGTCTTCATGCCGCTGATGCCGTAATAGCGGCCGACCAGCCCGTTGGTGTTGTTGAGCACCTGCTTGCCGAGCTGGACCGCGCCGGTGTTCCAGTAATCGGAGTACTCGCCGAACTCGCTCATCAGCGCCATGGCGAGCACCGCGAGGTCGCGGGCGCTGGTCTGCTGGTCGGGGTGGTGCCAGCCATTCGGGTTGACGAAATGGGTGTCGGCCATGCCGAGCCGCCGGGCTTCGGCGTTCATCATCGAGACGAAGGTCTCGACATCGCCGCCGACGCCTTCAGCGATGACATAGGCGATGTCGTTGGCCGACTTCACCATCATGATGCGCATGGCGTTGTCGAGCGTGATCTCCTGCCCGGCCTTGATGTAGACCTTGACCCGCGGCTGGCTCGCCGCCCGCTTCGAGGCGGGGATCGCGGTCTCAAGCCCGAGCTTGCCCGCGCGCACGGCCTTGAGCGCGAGATAGAGCGTCATCATCTTGGTAGTGGAGGCCGGATGCCAGGCCTGGGTCGGGTTCTCGCTCGACAGGACGGCGCCGCTCGAGGCGTCGACCACCACGCTCGTGCCGGCTTCAGCCGGAGCGGCGACAGCGAGGAGCGAGGCGAACGTGGCGCCGGCAGCGAGGCGAAATGAGATCATCGGCAGAGGTCTTGAACCTGTCTTGGCGGGAGTCGAGGGCTTCAACGCGACGCTTGAGGCATTTTCGAGACGGCGGGCGACAATCCTGCCTCGCTGATGACGCATACCTACCCCTCATCGGGTGATTTGCCTAGCGGGGCGTGGCGGTCCAAAGCATCCGCGGTGCTTTTTCTTCGGGATGCCAGCGCGTGAGTCTCAGCCTTCTGTGGATACCGGTGACGCTTGCCGCCTCGCTGCTCCAGACTGCGCGCAACCTGACCCAACGCTCGTTGACCGAAGTGATCGGCGTCGTCGGGGCGACGCAGGTCCGTTTCCTGTTCGGCCTGCCCTTCGCGCTGCTATTCCTCGTCCTGGTCTGCCTCGCCAGCGGCACCCTGCCGCCGGTGCCTGACTCGCGCGCCTTCGGCTTTGCCGTCTTCGGTGCGCTGACGCAGATCCTCGCCACCGCGCTGATGCTGGCGGCGATGCGCGAGCGTTCCTTCGCGGTGACGACCGCCTACACCAAGACCGAGCCGGTGCAGGTCGCGCTGTTCGGGGCGGCGCTGCTCGGCGACGCGCTGGGCTGGCCGAAATTCGCGGCGATCGTCGTCGCCACCGCCGGCGTCGTGCTGATGTCGTGGAAGCCGGGCGACAAGCTCAGCGCGGCGGGGATGCGCCCGGCGGCGCTCGGGATCGGTGCCGGCGCGGCCTTCGCGCTCTCGGCGATCGGCTTCCGCGGTGCGATCCAGGCGCTGCCGGAGGGGCATTTCCTGATGCGGGCGACCACGATCCTCGCTCTCGGCCTGGCGCTGCAGACCTTGCTCCTGACGCTCTACATGCTCGTTGCCAACCGCCCGGCGTTGATCCTCAGCCTGCGCAACTGGCGTCGCTCGCTCACCGCCGGCTTCCTTGGCGCAGCCGCGTCACAATGCTGGTTCCTCGGCTTCTCGCTGACGACCGCGGCCAATGTGCGCACGCTGGCGCTGGTCGAGGTGCCGCTGGCGCAGATCGCCTCGCGCCGGATCTTCTCTGAAGGCACGAGCTGGCGCGAACTCCTTGGCATGGCGATGATCGTCGCCGGTGTCGGTGCTCTACTTCTGCTGGCGATTTAAAAACCGAGACACGGATTCGTCGCAGTCGCTCCCTACCGCTTCCGGACGACGGGCCTGCGGAGATGGATGATGGCGACGAACTATCACTATGTCGGAACCTACGACGAACGCATCTTTGAGCAGGAATTCAGGGAGCGCTTCGGCAAAAGGCCGCAGATCGCCAATACGATTCCCAACGCGCTCGTCTTGCTGCGCCTGATCAGCCGGGACACCAACATCACCGATGTTCGCTGGGCCGCCTACATGCTGGCCACCGTCCTGATCGAGACGACGGACCGTCTCGACCAACTCGTGCCCGCCAAGAACAAGAAGGGCAAGCCGCTGCTCGACAAGGCGGGGAAGCCGGTGCTGCTGAAGCGCCAAACATGGTTGATGGTGATGGCGCCGATCGATGAGGTCGGCCACGGCAAGAAGAAGGACTATCACGAGCCGGTCAAGGTCGCGAAGCTCGCGGATGGCAGCGTTCGTATCACCGAGCAGGATGGCGACCAGTTCAAGGTCACGACGACCGGCAAGATTTCCAAGCTGACCAAGGGCGCCACAATGGGATCGCCCGATGGCGGGGCCGCAGCCAAAGTCTATAACGACGACACTGGCGAGGAGCACGCTTACTACGGTCGCGGCTATGTTCAGCTGACCTGGTGGTCGAACTATATCAAGGCCGGGATTGCCCTCGGCAAAGGCCTCGATCTGTTGCTCGACCCTGAGTCGGTCAAGGTTCCCGCCACGGCTTACGCGCTCATGTCGCACGGTATGTGCACAGGTTTCGGCTTCGCCAATGGCCGCACATTCTCGACCTATTTCAGCGGCAAGTCGCGCAACTATGTCGGTGCGCGTGCCATGGTAAATGGCTCGAACAGAGCCAAGGAGATCGCCGAGATCGCCGAAATTTTCGAGGCGATCCTGCTGGCTGCCGGGCCGCAGCGGCCGGGCAAATTCCCGCCGCCGATCGATTCCAGCCTCGCCGGCATGCCGCTGCCGGGCGAGCGGTTCTCCGGCTCGTCGAGATTCTTCCAATGAGCCGCCAATGGTTCGTGGCAGCCGCTGTGGCTGCTCTGACCCTCGGTCTCGGGACGGGCATTGCGGCGGCGCAGCAGCCTGGCAACGAACAGCGCTGCGGCTGGTTCGACAATCCGAGCCCGGGCAATGCCTGGCTTCATGACAAGGATGGCCGATGGACGGTCGCGATCCAGGGCGATCATCAGGCGAAAGGCGACTGGCCGCCAGTCTACAAGCCAGGCGAATGGCGCAGAAGCGGCGGTTACAGCTATGGCTATGGCTGCGCTTGTCTGATGGTGAAGGTTGATGCCGAGGAGAAAAACATCCTCGAGATCGTCTCGTCCAAGGGACGGCCGCTATCGGTCTGCCGCAAGGACAAAGCCCTGTCCGCCGTCGAGAAGAAGTTGCGCTGACGCCGGGCCGATCGATCGACGGGCCGATTCCCGCCATACTCCGCCATGTCCTGTCCGCAGAGGCGGCTCCCGATTCGCTACGCAATGGACCGGCTTGACTTGCTCCGGTTTCCGTTGGCCTTTCCTCGCACAGGAGGAATGCGCGCTTGCCGGCTTGTGGCCACGAGTGCGCGGAGGCAGATATAGTGTATCTGCACATCAACCAGGAGATGGCTATGAGCGCTGCAATCGTCGGCTGGGCCCACACGCCTTTCGGTAAGCAGGATACCGAGACGGTCGAGAGTCTGATTGTTCGCGTCGCCACCGACGCGCTGGTCGATGCCGGCATCACCGCCGACCAGGTCGACGAGATCGTGCTCGGCCATTTCAACGCGGGCTTCTCGGCCCAAGACTTCACAGCCTCGCTCGTGCTGCAGGCCGACCCGGCGCTGCGCTTCAAGCCGGCGACGCGTGTCGAGAATGCCTGCGCCACCGGCTCGGCCGCGGTGCATCAGGGCGTGCGCGCCATCAAGGCCGGGGCGGCCAAGGTCGTGCTGGTCGTCGGCGTCGAGCAGATGACCACGACGCCCGGGCCGGAGATCGGCAAGAACCTGCTGAAGGCCTCCTATCTCGCGCAGGAGAGCGACGTGCAGGGCGGTTTTGCCGGTGTCTTCGGCAAGATCGCCTCGTCCTATTTCCAGCGCCATGGCGACCAGTCGGACGCGCTCGCCATGATCGCGGCGAAGAACCACAAGAACGGCGTCGACAACCCCTACGCCCAGATGCGCAAGGATCTCGGCTACGCCTTCTGCCGCGAGGAAAGCGAGAAGAACCCTTACGTCGCCGGCCCGCTGAAGCGGACCGACTGCTCGCTGGTCTCGGACGGCGCCGCTGCGCTGGTGCTCGCCGATGAAGAGACCGCCAGGACCCTGCGCCGCGCCGTCGGCTTCCGCGGCATGGCCCATGTCCAGGACTTCCTGCCTCTGTCGCGCCGCGACATCCTGAAGTTCGAGGCGGGCGCGCTCGCCTGGCAGCAGGCGCTGGCGCAGGCCGGTGTCGCGATCGAGGACCTCTCCTTCGTCGAGACGCATGACTGCTTCACCATCGCCGAGCTGCTCGAATACGAGGCGATGGGCCTGACCAAGGAGGGCGAGGGCGCCCGCGCCATCAAGGAAGGCTGGACCCAGAAGGACGGCAAGCTGCCGGTCAACGTCTCCGGCGGTCTCAAGGCCAAGGGCCATCCGATCGGCGCGACAGGCGTCTCCATGCATGTGCTCTCGGCCATGCAACTCGTCGGCGAGGCGCCGGAGGGCATGCAGGTGAAGGATGCCCGCCTCGGCGGCATCTTCAACATGGGCGGCGCTGCGGTGGCGAACTACGTCTCGGTGCTCGAGCGGGTGAAGTGAGGCGAGGGACTGCCGGCGAACTCACGTCGGCGGTCATTTTGAAATTGGCCGGAGGGGCGGCGTGATCATCTTCTTCGCGCTGCTGCCGGCCTATGTGCTGTCGATCTTCTACCGCTCCTTCCTGAGCGTGATTGCCGCGCCGGTGATGGGCGATCTCGGTATCGGGCCGGCCGAGTTCGGCTTGCTCGGAGCCTCCTGGTTCATCGCCTTCGCACTGGCGCAGTTTCCGGTCGGCTGGGCGCTCGATCGGCTCGGGCCGCGCCGGACGGTGGCGGTGACCATGACGATCGGCAGCGTCGGCGCCGTCCTGTTCGCGCAGGCCGGCAATGCCAACACCGCCACAGCCGCGATGGCGCTGGTCGGGATCGGCTGCTCGCCGATCTTCATGTCGTCGCTCTACCTGTTCGCGCGGACGGAGGCGCCTGCGCGCTTCGGCCTTTTGACCTCGATCTTCATCGGTCTCGGCTCACTCGGCAATCTCGCCGGTGCTGCGCCTTTGGCGCTGGCGGCGCAGGCCTATGGCTGGCGCCCGACCATGCTCGCCTTTGCCGTGGCCTTCCTGCTCGCGACCGTGCTCGCAGCAGTGCTGGTGCGCGATCCACCTGAAGTCACCGACGCTTCGGGCAAGCATGAAGGGCTGCTGCAGGGGCTGAAGAGCATCATTGCGATCGGGCCGCTCTGGCTGCTCGCACCGATTACCCTCGTCGGCTACGCGATCATCGCGACGGCGCGGGGGCTGTGGATCGCGCCCTATATGACGCAGGTCCACGGGCTCGACGGCATCGCCGCCGGCCATGCGGCGCTCGGCATGGCGACGATGATGGTCGTCGGCGCCTTCGTCTATGGCGCGCTGCAGAAGCGCGCGGGTCGCAGCAAGGCGCTGGTCGCCTGGGGCACCGTAGCCACAGGAGTCTGTTTCGCGCTCCTGGCCCTGGCCGGTGCGCAGTCACTGGCTGGAGCCATCCTGCTTTTCGCCATCATCGGTGGGACAGGCTTCACCTACGCCATCCTGATGGCGCATGCGCGCCAGTTCTTCCCCGAGCATCTGGTCGGGCGCGGCATGACCTTCGTCAACTTCCTGTTCATCGCCGGAGCCGGCTTGATCCAGTGGGGTTCCGGCTGGTTCGTGGCGGGCCAGCGGGCCAGCGGGCGCGACGCGGCATTGGCCTTCGCCAACATGCATTGGGGCTTTGCGGCGCTGCTGCTGGTCTCAACGGCGATCTATCTGGCCGCGCCGGAACGCAAGGCTGCCTGAGGCTCAGGCTTCGCCCGGTGCCCGCGCCGCGATCGCCAATGCGTGCACGCCACCGGCGAGTTCCTCGGAGAGCGCGGCGTTGATCAGGCGATGGCGTTCGAGCCGGCTCTTGCCGGCGAAGGCGGGCGAGACGATCTCGACGCGGAAATGCGTCTCGCCGCCCTCGCGCCAGCCGGTATGGCCATGATGCTGGTGGGATTCGTCGATCACCTTGAGATGCTCGGGCGTGAGTTGCGCGGTGAGCTTGCCGGCGATCCGGTCGGCCATGGTCGGCATGCGGGTTTCTCTGCGGTTGCTTGCTCGGGTTCCGAGGCAGTCTCATAGTCCCTGATGGGCAGGGCGGGAACGCGTCTTTCTGTCGGAGGCGGCGATGATGACGATATGGCGCATACTCACCCTGGCGTTTTGCGTCGCTGCAGGCCCCGCGCTGGCGCAGGACGAGGGGCGCGTCGCCGATTACAAGCAGAGCGAGGCGGTGCTGGCGCGCTACAAGCCGGTGCCGATCCCGCTCGCGACCCCGGCGCTGACACGCGCAACACCCGGCCTGACGACGCAGGCCGAGCTTGAAACCTTTCTCGCCGATCTCGCCGCCAAAGCATCCGGACGAGTCGTGCTCGGCTCGCTCGGCCAGTCGCAGCAGGGCCGGGACTTGCCCTATCTGGTCTTCTCGAAGGAGGGTCTGAAGGACCCCGCCGCCCTGAAGGCGCTGGGGCGGCCGATCGTCTGGTTCGTCGGCCAGCAGCACGGTAACGAGCCGGCTGGCGCCGAGGCGATGCTGGCCCTGGCGCATGACCTGGCGCTGGGCGATCTTGGCTCCGTGCTCGACAAGCTCGTCGTGGTGATCGTGCCGCGCAGCAATCCCGATGGCGCGGCGGCCGACAAGCGGCCCGGCGCCAGCGGTTTCGACCTCAACCGCGACCATCTGTTGCTGACCCTGCCGGAGACGAAGGCGCTGCATGCCAAGCTCGCTGAATTGCCGGCCGATGTGATCGTCGACGTGCACGAGTTCTCGGTCGCCAATCGCTGGCTGGAGAAGTTCGGCGGGCTCAATGCCGCCGATGCGATGATCCTCTACGCCACCAACCCGGCCGTGCCGCAGCCGACGACGACGATCGCGGCCGAATTGATCAAGCCGGCCATGGACAAGGCGATGGCGCAGAAGGGGCTGAGCTCGTTCTGGTACTTCACCACCAGCTACCGCAAGGACGACAAGCTGGTTTCGATGGGCGGCAATGCGCCCGGAATCGCGCGCAATCTGTTCGGGCTCTCCGGCGCGGTCTCCTTCCTGATCGAGACGCGCGGGGTCGGCTTGCAGCTGGAGAACCTGGAGCGCCGCATCGCCACGCATTACGTGATCGCGCGCGCCGTGCTCGATACGGTCGCGGCCAATGACAAGGCCGTGCTGGAGGCGGTGAAGGCGGCGCGGGCGGAGCTGGCGCGCAATCAGGGTGAATTGATCGTTGCCCATCGCATCGCCAGCGAGACGGTCGCGATCCCGCTGGTCGATCCGGCGACCGGGGCGGACATGCCGACCCCGGTGGAGTTCCGCGACTCGCGCAAGGTCACGGTAACCAGCCGCCGGGCGCGGCCGGAAGGCTATCTCGTGCTGCCGGCCGGACAGGCGGCGCTCGATGCGCTCAAGCTCAAGGGCATCGCCAGCTGTGCGTTTGGTGCGCCGGCGACGCTGGAGGTCGAGGCCTTCATGGTCGAGCAGAAGGGGCCGGTGAAGAAACTCGACCGCGAGAACATCAATCCGGACCAGGCGGTGAAGGTCGAGCTTCGGCCGCGCCGGATGGACGTGCCGGCCAATGCCGTCTTCGTGCCGATGACGCAGCCGGGAGCGAATGTGATCGCCGCCTCATTGGAGCCGGATTCTCCGGGCTCTCATGTCGGCGTCGGGGTGGTGGAAACCGCGCCGGCCTCCGGCGAGGCGCCGATCTATCGCGTGCCTCGCGGGACGAAGCTTGCGCTCGCAGCCGGGGGCGATGCGGCGTGCGGCCGTTGAGTTTGAAGCGTGGAAATACTATCTAGGGGGGCGTCCCGGCCGCTTCGGCTGAGCCGGGTTCCTTAAGCAATCAGGGTCAAGCTGCCGCCAAGGCGATCGGCTTGCTGCAGGCGCGGAGCGATCCGCGTGGCGGTCGGCTTGTCGGCGCAGCGTTCCACCCGCATAACCATGAGACGATGAACTTCAGCTCGCGCCTTTTCGACCGGATCAGGATCGGCCCTTCCGAGGCGGAAGAGGTGGTCGAGGCCGATGCGCGTCTATGCGACCATCCGGGTTGCACGAAGGCGGGCGAGTTCCGCGCGCCGATGGGGCGCGGCAAGGAAGGCAAGTTCTTCCAGTTCTGCCTCGAGCATGTGAAGGCCTATAACGCGACCTACAACTACTTTTCCGGCATGAACGACGAGGCGCTCGCGGCCTACGCCAAGCAGGAGGAGATCGGCCACCGGCCGACCTGGAAGCTCGGCGTCAATGCCAGCGCCGCGCGGATGGCGCAGCGCGGGCGCGAGGCCGGCGGGCTGGAGATGCAGGATGCCTTCAATCTGTTCCGCGGCCGCGCCGGCCGCGAGCAGGAGCGGGCCGAGCCCAGGGTCGGTGTGGTGGCGAAGAAGGCGCTGGAGACGCTAGACCTCGACGAGAGCGCCGACCGCGTCGCGATCAAGGCGCGCTACAAGGAGCTGGTGAAGCGCTTCCATCCCGATGCCAATGGCGGCGACCGCTCGCGCGAAGGCCGGCTGCAGGAAATCCTCAAGGCCTACCAGACGTTGAAGAGCAGCGGGCTGGCCTAGCTGTCTCATCTGACCGGCCGTCTTTCCGGGGCGGCGCGTCAGCGCCGAGCCCGGAACCCAGAACCGATTCCTGTTGTCATGAAGGCGCCGGTGCCGGTCAGCTTGCTTGAATGACGGCATCGGTTCTGGGTTACGGGCTCTTCGCTTCGCGAAGCCCCGGAATGACGGCGTAAGGAACTGGACCGGGGTTGGATGCACCGATAGGGATTCAACGGTTCCATAGACTGGCGGAGAGGCCATGACGACGGATTCGCAGGTGATCGCCCCCGCCGATGCGGAAGAGCGTCGGCGCAAGCCGCCGGTCGTGGTCTATCCCAATGGCAGCCTGCCCGGTGCCGACATGGCGATGCTGGCGCGTGCCCGCCAGACCTTGACCAAGCGCGACGAGATCATCGTGCCGCCGCGTGAGGCCGGCAGCTTCCGCGTGCCGAAGGGCCATTTCTTCCGGGTCGTCAGCATCGAGGGGCCGCAGGTCGGCGATCTCAATCTGTGGAACGCTGAGGATCTCGACGAGCGCTTCTTCAGCGGCAAGACGCGCGCCCTTCACGCGACCCATGTCGGGCTGGGTGACCGGCTCTGGAGTAACCTGCCGCATCTTCGGCCGATGGCGACGATCACCCATGACACGCTCGGCTGGTACGGCTTCGACCAGGACGGCGCCGGCGTGCACGACGTGATCGGCACGCGCTGCGACCCCTATACCCATCGGCTGCTCGGCGATGGCGGTGACTACCATCATTGCTGCCATTCGAATCTCGCCCGCGCGCTGGGAAAGGCGAGGGGGCTGCCGGCGCGCGAGGTCGAGCATCACGTCCACGACGTGCTCAACGTCTTCATGTGCACCGGCTTCACCCGTGACACGCAGCAGTACTTCATGAAGGCGAGCCCGGTCAGGCCCGGCGACTTCCTCGAGCTCTTCGCCGAGATCGACCTGCTCGGTGCGATCTCGGCCTGTCCGGGCGGCGATTGCGGCCAGACCCATTCGAGCGACATCGCCGTCTGCCATCCGCTCAAGGTCGAGATCTACGAGGCCGATCCTGCCACGCTCGCCGGCTGGCGCTCGCCGCCGCGCAACCCCTACGGGCGCAGCCACGGCGAGGTTGGCTGAGCCGTCAGTGGGTTTCGGGGAACTTACCCGTCTTTCCGGGGCAGGCCGTAGGCCTGAGCCTGGAATCCAGAGCCTCAGTTCGTTGTAGACGAAGTCACTGCCGCCATACCCATCATTGCAACCACATCGGTTATGGGTTCCGGGCTCGCCGCTTCGCGGCGCCCCGGAAAGACGAAGTGGTTCCGCTCAGTTCTTCAGCAGCGAGTTCATCCCGTCGGTGTCGAGATTGTCGGAGCCGCGCACCGCGCTGCGCTCGGTCGAACTCGGCTGGTCGTCCTGCCCGCCGCCCGAGGCGACCGCACCGCCATCCGCGGCAGGAGCCTGCCCGCCCGCGCCCGCCATCTTGCGCAGCAGCGGGCTGGCCTGGAGCAGCGCGGTCATGCTGGTGGCGGTGTTGTAGCTGTTCGGGTCGTTGGGAGCGAGGCCGCCCTGCTTGTGCAGCGCGATGCCCGCATTGCTGGCGCTGTAGAGCAGCGAGCCGGACGAGCCGCCAAGCGTGTCGCAGCGATGGCGCAGTTCGGCCGCGTCGCCCTGCTGGCGCGTCGCCATGCAGCGGAAGCGGCTCATCACCTTCGGACGCCCGGCGGGGTGGTGGATCACCATCAGCGAGGGCGCGCCGCCGGACGGCGTCGCAGCGAGCTTGACCGAGCCATAGGTCGCGGTTGGATTGCCCTTCGCCTTGGCGATGGCGTAGTCGAGATTGGCATTGAACTCGACCGGCTTGGGGTCGAGCTCGAAGACTTTCGCGCCTTTGCCGTCCTGCGTCAGGAAATCCATGACGATGATGGCGCGCACCGGCGTCATCTCGCCGCTCTGCGGCAGGCAGTGGTGGTTGGTGAGGACGTAGTCGCCCGGCAGCAACTCGCCGGTGCAATGGGCGCCGGACTGCTTGCCGGTCTTGTTGTCCTTCAAGAGGATGTCGAGGCGCCCGATGGGCTTGGCCATCTTTGCGAGCGGATCGCGCTGATCGAGCTCCGCGATCGGCTCGAAGGCACCCTTGTTGTTCTCGATCTGGGTCGCGGCGTCGCCGGTGCTCTGCCGGCGCGGCATGCTGACCTTGCCGAAATCGTTGGGGTCGAAGCCCATTGTCTGGGCCGCGGCGGGCCCCGCCAGGGCAAGGCCCATGGCGCCGATGAAGGCGGCGCGAATGTTGGTCCCGGTCAAATTGGTCTGCAGCCATGCGGGCATGCGCTTCTTCCTCTCCTCAAGCGGGTCCCTCGCGGCCCTGCCGACGACCGCCTTCAGGCACAGGCCGGCGCCGCGGGAACCGGGCGCGGCCGAGCAGTACGGAGACGATAGTCGTCCGCACGCGCTTGGGAAACCCTGAGCGCTTTTCGCATGAGCCGGAAACTGGGGAAGGCGGCCGGCTCTCAGCGCTTCTTCGCCGCGAGCCCCGCGACGTCGGCGATGATGCCGTCGAGGGCAAAGTCCTTCGGGGTATAGACGCGCGCCACGCCCATGTTCTTCAGCGCGTTCTCGTCATCGGGTGGGATGATGCCACCGACCACGACAGGCACATCCATGCCGGCAACACGCAGCCGAGCCGTGACATCGCGCACCAGCGGCAGATGCGAGCCGGAGAGGATGGAAAGTCCGATGATGTCGGCCTCGGTCTCCTGCGCCTGCGTCACAATCTCCTCGGGCGTCTGGCGGATGCCGCCATAGGAGACCTGCATGCCGGCGTCGCGGGCGCGCACCGCGATCTGCTCGGCGCCGTTCGAATGGCCGTCGAGCCCCGGCTTGCCGACGAGGAAACGCGGCGACCTGCCGAGTTTCTCGGTTGCCAGGGCGACGGCTGCCTTGACGGTCGCGAGCCCGGCGTCGTCGCCGAGCTTGGTGGTGTCGACGCCGGTCGGGGCGCGGTACTCACCGAAAATCTCGCGCAGGGTCTGCGCCCACTCGCCTGTGGTGACGCCGGCCTTGGCGCAAGCGATCGAGGCCGGCATGACATTGCGGTCCTCCTTCGCGGCACTGGCCAGTTCGGCGAGCGCAGCCTCCGCCGCCTTGCCGTCTCGCGCGGCGCGCCAGGCTTTCAGCCGACCGACCGCCTCGATCTCGACCGAATCCGGCACGGTGACGACATTGCCTTCACCGGTGGAAAGCGGTGAGGGCTCGCTGGTGGTGAACTTGTTGACGCCGACGACGATCTGCTCGCCGCGCTCGATCGCCTCGATGCGGCGCGCGCCGTTTTCGACCAGCGCCATCTTCATGTAGCCGCTCTCGACCGCGGCAAGCGCGCCGCCCATCGCGTCGATCTTCGCCAGTTCTTCCAGCGCGGCCACTTTCAGTGCCTCGACCTTGGCGTCGATTTCCTTCGAGCCGTCGAAGATGTCACCGAATTCGAGCAAATCGGTCTCATAGGCCAGCACCTGCTGCATGCGCAGCGACCATTGCTGATCGAAGGGGCGGGGCAGGCCGAGCGCCTCGTTCCAGGCCGGCAATTGCACGGCGCGAGCGCGGGCTTTCTTCGACAAGGTCACCGCCAGCATCTCGATCAGGATGCGATAGACATTGTTTTCGGCCTGCGGCTCGGTCAGCCCGAGCGAATTGACCTGGACGCCATAGCGGAAGCGGCGGTGCTGCTCCTCCAGCACGTTGAAGCGCTTCAGCGTGATCTCGTCCCAGAGATCGACGAAAGCCCGCATCTTGCAGAGCTCGGTGACGAAGCGCATGCCGGCATTGACGAAGAAGGAGATGCGGCCGACGACGCTGCCGAACTCCTCGGGCGCGACCTCAGGCCGGGCCCTGATCGAGTCGAGCAGGGCGATCGCGGTCGCCAATGCGAAGGAGAGCTCCTGCACCGGCGAGGCACCGGCCTCCTGCAGATGGTAGGAACAGACGTTCGTCGGGTTCCATTTCGGCAGTTCGCGCGCCGTGAACACGACGATGTCGGTGGTCAATCGCATCGAGGGGCGCGGCGGGAAGACATAGGTGCCGCGCGACAGGTATTCCTTGACGAGGTCGTTCTGGGTCGTGCCCTGCAAGGCGGCGCGGTCGGCGCCCTGTTCGTCGGCGGTGGCGATGTAGAGCGAGAGCAGCCAGGCCGCCGTCGCATTGATCGTCATCGAGGTGTTCATCTGCGCCAGCGGGATCTGGTCGAAGAGCGCCCGCATGTCGCCGAGATGAGTGATGGGCACGCCGACCTTGCCGACCTCGCCGCGCGAGAGCACATGGTCGGGATCGTAGCCGGTCTGGGTCGGCAGATCGAAGGCGACGGAGAGGCCGGTCTGGCCCTTGGCGAGATTGGTCCGGTAGAGCTTGTTCGATTCGGACGCGTCGGAATGGCCGGCATAGGTCCGGAAAATCCAGGGCTTGTCACGCGGCAAAGCCTTGTCGCGCTGGACCTGATTCCGAAGCGGATCGATCGCGTTCATGGTCGCTCCCTGCCGTGCCGTCTTGATGTGCTCGTGCAATCTCGATTGTTGCACTGCAGCGAAGATAACGCCAGTGGGCCGCGGCGTCGCCTACGACATTGGGCTGAGGCTTGCGCCGAGCCAGAGTCGGAACACGTCAGAGTTGCGGCCAGGGCATGCGTGACCGGCCATCTGTGTCGATTGACGGTCTTCCGCTGTCCTCCGCAGATTGGCGCCCAGCCGCAGGGAGGTCCCTGCGCAAAGATCAAGCGACGCACCCGACGCAACACGCCCTGCCGGAAAGGCAGGACGGCTGATCGCGATGACGTCGCTGACATGGAGGAAACCGATGTCGAAAGCGATCATGCTTGCCGCGGCGATCACCGCGGTCCTGGCGCCGGCCGCCCTGGCGCAAGCGCCGGCCGGAGACCGCTGGACGATCATTCATGCGGGCTCGGTGCTTGCGGTTCCCGGCAGTCCGGCCCGCGGCAAAACCAGCCTCATCATCAAGAACAGCTTGATCCAGGAGCTGAAGGACGGCTTCGTCGCGGCCGACAGCATCGGAGCGCCGGCGCAATCCGTGACAGTCGTCGATCTCAGCGACCGCTATGTGCTGCCGGGCCTGATCGACTCCCATGTCCACATCACCTCGGAGCGAGCGCGCGACACCGAACTCCAGCGCGTCAAGAAGACTGGCGAGAACGTCGCGCTCGATGGCGTGGTCTATGCCAGGCGCACGCTCGATGCCGGCTTCACGACGGTGCGCGATCTTGGCTCGCGCGGGGCGCCGGCGCTCGCCTTGCGCGATGCGATCCGCAAGGGGCAGGTGCCTGGGCCGCGGATCGTCGCGGCGGGCCAGTCGATCTCGGCGACCGGCGGCCATTCCGACACCAACGGCTTTGCGCCCGATGTCTTCCCGGAGCTCGGCGAGAACATCTGCAATGGCCGCGAGCAGTGCCGCCATGCGGCGCGCAACCAGATCAAGCGCGGCGCCGACGTGATCAAGATCACCGCGACCGGCGGCGTGCTCAGCAATACGGCGGCCGGCACCGGCAAGCAGATGTTCGATGACGAGATCGAGGGCGTCGTCGAAGCCGCCCATGCCATGGGGCGCAAGGTGGCGGTGCATGCCCATGGCGCCGACGGCGTGAATGCGGCGCTGCGGGCCGGCGTCGACTCGGTCGAGCACGGCACCTATCTCAACGACGAGTCGATCGCGCTGTTCAAGAAGAGCGGGGCCTATCTCGTCCCGACCGTGCTCGCCGGCGCGACCGTGGTGAGGATGGCGGATGAAGAGGGCTATCTGCCGCCGGCGGTGCGCGACAAGGCGCGCCAGGTCGGCCCGCTGATGCTCGACATGCTCGGGCGCGCCTATCGCGGCGGCGTCAAGATCGCCTTCGGCACCGACACCGGCGTCAGCGAGCATGGCAACAATGCCGAGGAATTCGCACTGATGGTCAAGGCCGGCATCCCGGCTGATATCGCGATCCGAATGGGAACCGTCGATGCCGCCGACCTGCTCGACCTGTCGAAGCAGATCGGGACGCTCGAACCCGGCAAGGCGGCCGACGTGATCGCCGTCGCCTCCGACCCAGTCAAGGACATCACCGAATTGCAGCGCGTGCTGTTCGTGATGAGCAATGGCCGGGTGCACAAGGCGGCGCCGGCGAAGGTCGCGGCGAAGTAAGCGCGAGCAGCGCTAGTCCCGGTCCGCCTCGCGGGCGGACCGGGCGGGCTGCGCCTTCCGGCCCTGGGCAGGGCCGGGGACATTCAGCAGCCGGTTCGAGGTCTGCGTGTCCAGGATGACCATGGTCGAGGTCTCGGCGACGCAGGGGATCGCCTGCAGGGCCTCGCTGATGAAGGTACGCAGCGCCTCGATATCCTTGACCCAGACGCGCAGGAGATAGTCGACGTT
This sequence comes from Allobosea sp. P4_H5, assembly GCF_056400825.1. NCBI lineage: Bacteria > Pseudomonadati > Pseudomonadota > Alphaproteobacteria > Hyphomicrobiales > Alloboseaceae > Allobosea > Allobosea sp. P4_H5. The sequence goes on from NZ_JBFUKM010000002.1 coordinate 116,665, forward strand.
GCCGGTGACCAGCAGGCATTCGGTGATCTCGGGCTGATCGCGGATTGCGGTCATGAACTGCTCAGCGGCGTCCGGGCTCTGCTTGGCGAGCTTGACGCTGACCATGACGCAGATGCCGAAGCCGAGCGCCGCCGGACTGATCTTGGCCGCATAACCCTCGATGACGCCGGCCTCCTCCAGCCGCTTGATGCGGCGAGCACACGGCGTCGGCGAAAGGCCGACCGCCTCGGCCAGTTCGAGGGTCGAGATGCGGCCATTCTGCTGAAGTGTGGCCAGGATCTTCCGGTCGATGCGGTCCAATTCGATCATGAGCGAGTTTCACTCCAGAACTCCTCTTCCTGGGCGATAAGTCGCGCCAATTAGAAGATATGCTCGATCATTGCACGGATTCACTCGCTTCGAGAGTGCTAAACCTTCACAAGCGGCCGCTTCGGTCGAAAAAGGATGGTGCAAGGGTCATGGTGACATCGGATGCGCGGCGGCCGGCTTTCGCCAGCTGGCTCTCGACCGGCAACAGCATCACCCAGCAGTTCATGGCGATCGGCGGGCGGCCGGATGTCGTCAGCCTCGCCGGCGGCTTGCCAGCGAGCGAGATCTACCCGGTCGAGGCGATCGCCGCGGCGCAGGAGCGGGCGCTGACGCGCTGGGGCACGCAGATCCTCGAATACGGGGCGATCGAGGGCCTGCCGGCACTGCGAGCGGCGATCGCCGAGCGCTTCAGCGCCACGACCGGGCGCCGCTTCGGGCCGGAGAACGTGTTGCTGACCACCGGCGCGATGCAGGGGCTCGACCTTGTCGGCAAGGCACTGGTCGATCCCGGCGAACTCATCCTCTCGCAATTCCCGACCTATCTCGGCGCGCTCGACGCGTGGCGGCCGCGCATGCCACGCTATGAGAAGCTCGACTGGAACCTGCAAGCGCCCGGGCAGGATGCGGCGCTGCGCCAGGCCAAGTTCGTCTATGCCGTGCCGAACTATTCCAACCCGACCGGCGTGCTGGTGCCGCAGGATGAGCGCGCTGCCCTGCTCGACAGGGTCGAGGCGGCCGGGACCTGGCTGCTCGAGGATGACCCTTACCTGCCGCTGCAGTTCGACGGACCGGCGGGGCCGAGCCTTCTCGCCCATCACGCGCAGCGCCATCCGAACGGCGCCTATGCCGGGCCGGTGATCTATCTGGGCACGCTGTCGAAGAGCCTGGCGCCGGGCCTGCGCGTCGGCTGGGTCGTGGCCGAGGCCGCGCTGATTTCGACGCTGGCGCTGGCCAAGCAGTCGACCGACATCGCCTCCAGCCTGCTGACGCAGGCGATCGCGCTGGAGATGATCGAGAGCGATTTCGAGGTGCAGCACATCCCGAAGATCGTCGCGACCTATCGCGAGCGCCGCGACGCGCTCTGCGCGGCTGCGGCCGAGCACCTATCCGACTGGTTCGAATGGGAGGTGCCGCCGGGCGGCATGTTCGTCTGGATGCGGGCCAAGGATCGGGCGATCGACACCGATGCGCTCTATACTCACGCTCTGGCCGAGAACGTCGCCTTCGTGCCCTCGAGTGTGTTCGACCCTTCAGGCGCCTTGAAGAGCGCGATGCGGGTCAATTTCACCCGCTCGCCGCCGGAGGTGCTGGTCGAGGGCGTGCGCCGGCTGGAGCGGGCGGTGCGCCGCCTGCTCGCCGAGCGGCCTGGCCGGGCGGCCTAATTCCGAAAAAAACAAGCCGAGGAAACGCCGATGCCGACTCGTCTCGCCACGCCTGCCCATCCGCGCCTGCCGCAAGCCCTGATCGACGCCTGGCAGGCGGTGCCGAGCTCTGTGATTGCCGATCAGCTCGGCGGCAGCGGCCATGCCGATCCCGCAATCCGGCCGACCCGGCCCTTCACGCCGGGCAAGCGCCTGGTCGGCCAGGCGATCACGGCCTGGTGCGAGCCGGCCGACTACGGGCCGGTGCATCATGCGATCAGCATCGCCGAGCGCGGCGATGTCGTCGTGGTCGCGGCCGGTGGGCGCAAGGATGCGGCGATGATCGGCGACCTGCTTGGCGGTGCCGCCCGGCGCAAGGGCATTGCCGGCGTCGTCGTCGATGGCGCCGTGCGCGATGTCGGGCCGGTGTCGCAATGGCCGGATTTCGTCTTCTTCTCGCGCTGGATCATGCCGCGCGGCCCGTCCTCGATGGAGCGCGGCATTGTCAACGGCCCGATCGTCTTCGGCGGCGTCGCGGTCCAGCCGCATGACCTCGTCGTCGGCGACGATGACGGGCTCGTCTTCGTGCCGCACGGCTTGGTCGAGGCCAAGCTTGCGCCCTGCCTGGCGCGGGTGAAGGCCGAGGCCGAATGGGAGGTGCTGCTCGCCGGCGGCGCCTCGACGGTCGAGACCTTCAAGGTGCCGCCGATCGAGAAGGCCTGAGCAGCCTTCAGAAGCTCTCGACCCAGGGCCTAAGCTCGACCTCGAGCGACCAGGCGCTGCGCGGCTGCCTGAGCACGTCGAGATAGCTCTGGGCGATGGCGTCCGGGTCGAGCGTGTTGTCATCGGTGTCCGGGTGACGGGTGCTGCGCACTGCGCCGTCGATGACGAAATGGGCGACGTGGATGCCCTTCGGCCCAAGTTCGCGGGCGGCGCTCTGGGCTAGACCGCGCAAGGCGAACTTGCCCATTGCGAAGGGTGCCGACAGCGCAAAGCCCTTGATGCCGGCAGTTGCGCCGGTCAGCAGGATGGCGCCGCGTCCATGCGGCAGCATGCGTTTCGCCGCCTGCTGCGTCACCAGGAAGGCGCCATAGGCGGTGACGGCGAGCGCCTGCGCGACCGCGGCGGGATCGAGCTCCGCGATCGGCCCGCGCAGACGGCCGCTGGCATTGTAGATGACGATGTCGGGCTCGCCGATCCCAGCCTCCGCCGCCTCGAACAGGCCGGCGACGGCGGCGGGATCGGAGGCGTCAACCGCAAAGGTCGCAGAGCCTGTTTCGGCCGCGAGTGCGGCTAGCTTCTCGGTGTTGCGCGCGGCAAGGCCGACCTTGACGCCTTGCGACGCCAAGGCGCGCGCAACCGACGCGCTGATGCCCGAGCCTGCTCCGACGATCAGGGCGCTGCGATAGGGGAGGGAGGTCATCGCGAGGTCTCCGTTCAGGCGGCGGCTGGGATCGGCTTGGCTTCGCCGCCCCGCATCATGATGCAGAAGCCGGCGGCGAAGAGGCAGAGCGCACCGGCGATGAAGAAGGCCGGCAGATAGCTGTCATAGACGGTGCGGCTGAAGCCGGCGCCATAGGCGGCGAAGGCAGCGCCGAGCTGGTGGCCGGTGAAGATCCAGCCGAAGACGAGGGTCGCCTTGTCGCCGAAGCGGTCGGCAGCGAGCTTGATCGTCGGCGGCACGGTCGCGACCCAGTCGAGCCCGTAGAAGATCGCGAAGATCGAGAGGCCGTAGAAGGAGAAGTCGGTGAAGGGCAGGAACAGCAGCGAGAGCCCGCGCAGGCCGTAATACCAGAACAGCAGCCAGCGGCTGTCATACCGGTCCGAGAGCCAGCCGGAGCCGACCGTGCCGAGGAAATCGAAGATGCCGATCACGGCGAGCACGCTTGCAGCCGTCACCGCCGCCATGCCGTAATCTCCGCAGAGCGAGACGAAATGGGTCTGCACCAGCCCGTTGGTGCTGGCGCCGCAGACGAAGAAGGTGCCGAACAGGATCCAGAAGGTGCTGGTCTTGGCGGCGTCGCGCAGCGCGACGATCGGGGAGGCGAGCATTGCCCCGAGGCTCGCAGGTTGCGCCGGCGCCGGCACGATCTGCGTTCCGCCATAGGGAGCAAGGCCGACATCGACCGGCCGGTCGCGCATCAGAGCGAGGATGCCGATCGCAGCGAGCGCGATCATGCCGAGCACGAAGGTCATGGCGGCGCGCCAGCCGACCTGTTCTGTCAGGGCAGCGAGCAGCGGCAGGAAGACGAGCTGGCCGGTCGCAGTGCTGGCGGTGAGCAGGCCGACGACGAGGCCGCGGCGCTGCACGAACCAGCGTGTCGCGACGGTGGCGCCGAGGACCATGGCGGTGAGCCCGGTGCCGAAGCCGAGTACGAAGCCCCAGAGCAGGACCAACTGCCAGAGCTGCGTCATGAAGAAGGAGCCGATGATGCTCACGGCGATCAGGCTGAGCGCTACCAGCGCGACGGGGCGGACGCCGAAGCGGTTCATGAAGGCGGCGGCGAAGGGCGCCATCAGCCCGAACAGCAGCAACCGGACTGCCAGCGCCGAGGAGATCTCGGAGGTTGCCCAGCCGAACTCCTTCTGCAGCGGCAGGATCAGCACGCCCGGCGCGCCGACGGCCCCGGCTGTGACCAGCATGGTGAGAAAGGTCACCGCCGCGACGGCCCAGCCATAATGGATGCCGCGGCGGGCGAAGGCGGCAGCGAGGCCGACGGGTTGAACTGGTTCTGCGAGGTCGGTCGGCATGAGTGGCTCCCTTTTGCGGGTATATACCCGCATATCCATGAGAAAATCAGAGTGAAACGAGCGCGACATGAAGCTGTCGCATGAATTCGACGCCGAGACGGTCGTCAAGGGACTTCTGGGCGCCGTCCCAGAGGGGAGCGCCATCTTCCAGAACCCTGTGGCCGGCCTCGGTCAGCGTGACCGTGGCCTCGCGCTGGTCCTCGCCACGGCCGAGTTCGACGAGACCCATCTTCTCGAGCACGCGGACATTGCGGCCGATGGTCGAGCGGTCGAGCTCGACGCGGCGGCCGAGCGCGGTCAGCGTCACCGGCTCCACCCGGGCGATCGAGCGCATCAGGCTGAACTGCGCGATGTTGACCCCGACCGGAGCGATCGTCTCGTCATAGAAGGCGATCATCCGGCGCGAGGCCGAGCGCAAGGTCGTGCAGATGCAGGGAACCGACATGGGTTGCGGGTATATGCCCGCGACGAGGGGAATGCAAGAGAGCTTGGGGCGTGACGACAAAATTCCCTGTCATCCCGGACAAGCCGCGTAGCGGCGCCGATCCGGGATCCATGCCGGAACCTTCATCGGATATGTTCCGGAATGGATCCCGGGTCTCCCTGCGGTCGCCCGGGATGACCCGATCTTAGGAATGTAGCAGGGTGCTAATTCCGCCCCTCCGGCAGGCGCGGCAGCGGCAGGAACTCGACGCCTTCCTCGTGCAGCATCTGGGCGTCTTCGGCGCTGGCCTCGCCATAGATGGCGCGGCTCTCGCTCTCGCCATGATGGATCTTCAGCGCCTCCTCGGCGAAATTCTTGCCGACGGGCTCGGCGTTGGCGGCGACATGCTCGTGCAGTGCCGTCAGCATGGCGCGAAACGCCATCTCCTTTTCACCGATCAGCGCAGCGGGCTGGGTCGCGGGAACGGGGGAAGGAGCGGGGGCGGACGAGGGCGCGGTGGCCGCCGGTGCAGCCTCTGCCGGGCGTGGGCCGCGATCCGTCCGGGCCACGGCGGGCGCCATCACGGCGCGCTCTACTTTGGCGCTGTCGCAGACCGGGCAGGTGACGAAGCCGCGCTTCGCCTGCTCGTCGAAGCTGGCGGAACTCGCGAACCAGCTCTCGAACTCGTGGGCGTTGTCGCAGATCAGGGTGTAACGGATCATTTCAACTCAAGGCCGGCGGTGACGGCAGCAGATAGGGGCGCGGCCGTTCCGCGACAAGTTTCACGCTCATTCGGCCGCATCGAGCCGCGGCGCTTCGCTCTTGCGGGTCTCGACCGCGAAGGAGCGGGTGTGGCGCAGGGTCGGGATGCGCTGGCGGGCGTCAGCGACCAGAGCAAGATCGATCTCGGCCATGATCAACCCAGGCTCGTTGCCGGCCTCGGCCAGGACACGACCCCAGGGATCGACGATGATCGAATGGCCATAGCTCTCGCGGCCATCCTCGTGCAGGCCGCCCTGCGCCGCCGAGACCATGAAGGCGCCGTTCTCGATGGCGCGGGCCCGCTGCAGCACCTGCCAATGCGCCTCGCCGGTCTGGCGGGTGAAGCAGGCAGGCGCGGTCAGCATGAAGGCGCCGGCCTCGGCCTCTGCACGGTAGAGATAAGGGAAGCGGATATCGTAGCAGATCGACATGCCGATCGGCCCCCAGGGCGTCTCGACCAGGCTCGCCCGGTCGCCGCCGGAGAAGGTGTTGGATTCGCGCCAGGTCTCGCCATTGGGCAGGTCGACGTCGAAGAGATGGATCTTGTCGTAGCGCGCGGCGATCTCGCCGGTGGCATCGATCATATAGGCGCGGTTGGCGATCTTCTCGCCGGCCCTGACCGAGAGCGAGCCGATCTGCAGCCAGATCTTGGCCTCGCGGGCAGCCTCACGCAGCCCGGCCAGCACGTCGTGCTGATCCTCGCTCTGGCTGGTCTCGCGCAGGATCTTGGTGTCGCGCTCGCAGAGATTGGTGACCTCTGGCGTCTGGACGAAGTCCGCGCCGCCCGCCGCAGCCTCGCGGATCAGGCGCACGGCGTCGTCGCGATTGCGCAGCGGGTCGCGTGTCGAACGCATCTGGACGCAGGCGGCGGTGAAGCGTGGCGCGGTCATATGCGTTCTCCGGTCATGCCGCCTTCAGCAGCGGGTCGAGCTCGCCGCGGGCGTCGAGCGCGTGCAGATCATCCGAGCCGCCGACATGGCGCCCGCCGATGAAGATCTGCGGCACCGAGGTACGCCCGCCGGCTTTCGCCGTCATCTCCTGGCGCAGCTCCGGCTTGCCGTCGACGCCGACCTCCTCGAAGGCGACGCCCTTCTTGGTCAGCAGCGCCTTGGCTGCATGGCAATAGGGGCACCAGCCCGTGGTGTAGATCGTGACCTGCGGCATCAGCCTATCCTGAAAGACGAGTTCGCTTCGTAATATAGGGAGCTGTCACGCTTCCGTCACGACCCGGGCGAAGGTCAGCACGTCGACCGCGCTCGCCCCGCCGCGCAGCAAGGCGCGCGAAGCGGCGTTGACGGTCGAGCCGGTGGTCAGCACGTCGTCGACGAGCAGGATGCGCCTTCCCTCGACCAGGGGGCGCATGGCTGGCAGGACCTTGAAGGCGCCCTGCAGGTTGTCGGCGCGCTGCGCCTTGGTCAGTCCGACCTGCTGCCTTGTGCGCTTGACGCGGGCGAGCGCCCGCGGCGCGCAAGGGCGTCCCGATTGACGGGCGATCGCCGCCGCCAGCGCCGCCGCCTGGTTGAAGCGCCGCGTCCACAGGCGGAAGCGGTGCAGTGGCACCGGCACGATGAGATCGGCATCGACGATCAGCTCGCGGCCGGCCTGAGCCATCATCCGCCCGAGCATCAGGGACAGCTCGGTGCGATCGCCATATTTCAGCCGGTGCACCAGCTCCCGCGCCGTGCCGTCGAAGCGGCAGGCGGCGCGCGCCCTTTCGAAGACGGGCGGGTCGGCGATCGCCGCCGGCGAGACCAGCCCGGGGCCGAGATCGATCTCGAACGGCGTACCGAGCCGCTCACAATAGGGCCGCTCGATCAGGCCGAGCCCGGCCCAGCACTGGGCACAGAGGCCCTGCGCCTCGCTCGTGGCAGCCCGGCAGCCGACGCATGAAGGCGGGTAGACCAGGCCGACGGCGCTGCTGACGCCCGTCCGCAGCCAGCCGCCTCCGCGCTGCAGCCAGCGCGTGGAGAGGGTTTTTCCCGTCGCTTCGGGATTTTCGGAAAGGCTCATGCGCAGCGGCTGCCGCGAAGAGAGCATCTTCGCTTTCTCGTGAGCGGGGCGAGGCAACCCCTGCCAATCCCTGCCATCTGGCCTATCTTCCTTGCGACGGCTCCGGCCCGCCTGACGGCGACCGGCGCCATGGATGCCTCCCTCGGCCTTAGCGCCGCTTCGCGACAAGGATCGCCACGATGAGTCATGCCTCCCCCGCCAAGCTGTTCACGCCGTTCCGCCTCGGCGATCTCGAGTTGAAGAACCGCGTCGTGATGGCGCCTTTGACCCGCAACCGCGCCAACAAGCACGATGATGCGCCGAACGCGCTCAATGTCGAGTATTACCGCCAGCGCGCCGGCGCCGGGCTGATCATCACCGAGGCGACGCAGATCTCGCAGCAGGGCCAGGGCTATATCTGGACGCCGGGCATCTACCAGGACGCGCAGGTCGCCGGCTGGAAGGCGGTGACCGATGCCGTGCACGAGGCAGGCGGGCGGATCATCGCACAGCTCTGGCATGTCGGGCGCGTCAGCCATGTCTCGCTGCAGCCAGGCAACCAGGCGCCGGTCGCGCCCTCGGCGGTGCTGGCCAAGACCAAGACCTATATCGAGAGCGGCTTCGCCGAGGTGTCCGAGCCGCGTGCGCTCGGGCTCGATGAAATCCCCGGCATCGTCGCCGATTTCGTCAGGGCGGCTGAGAACGCCAAGGCGGCCGGTTTCGATGGCATCGAGCTGCACGGCGCCCATGGCTACCTGCTCGACCAGTTCCTGCGCGACGGCTCGAACCAGCGTGAGGATGCCTATGGCGGCTCGATCGAGAACCGCGTCCGGCTGACGCTGGAGGTGGTCGATGCGGTGAGCAAGGTGTTCCCGAAGGAGCGCATCGGCATCCGCATCTCGCCGGTGAGCCCGGCCAATGATTCTCGCGATTCCGACCCGCAGGCGCTGTTCGGCCATCTCGTCGGCGAACTCGACAAGCGCGGCATCGCCTTCATCCATGTCGTCGAGGGGGCGACGCGCGATGCGCGCGACTACCTGCCCTTCGACTATCAGGGCCTGCGCAAGGCCTTCCGCGGCGCCTACATCGCCAATAACGGCTTCACCCGCGAACTCGCGATCGAGACGGTGGAGAAGGGCGAAGCGGACCTGATCGCCTTCGGCCGGCTCTTCATCGCCAATCCCGACCTGCCGGAGCGGCTGAAGCTGGACGCCCCGCTCAACACGCCGGATGTCGCGACCTTCTATGGTGGCGATGCCAAGGGCTACACCGATTATCCGGCGCTGGCGCAGGAAGAGCGTTCGCACGCCGCCGGTTGAGGCGAGACGGAAAAGCTCCTGCGGGCGGTGCTTCATCCTGCCCGCAGGTTTTTCGCCTTCGGCTGCACGGAAGGGCTTGCAGCGCGGGCCAGTGCCGATTATACGGACGGCCTTGCCGCGCTGCTCCCATCGTCTAGCGGTCAGGACGTCGCCCTCTCACGGCGAAAACTGGGGTTCGATTCCCCATGGGAGCGCCATCCGGCTTTTGCAATCTCCGTAACTCATTGATTTTTATCCCTGATTTTCGGCGATTTCGCCGGTTTGGGGAGATTCGCGCGTTTGGGTTTGGGCTGCTTGTTCTCCGTCTGCCCCTCCAGCCTGCTGATAGCGGCGGCAGCTAGACGCTTCTGGTCAGCCTCTTTGGTGTAACGCTCGGCTTCCGCGAGCGAGCGGTGGCCGAGGATCGACATGATCTCGTGAGCACTGCACCCAGCCTCCGCAAGGCGCCGGCCAGCGGCTTTGCGCAAGCCGTGAGGCTGGCAGGATAGCGGCAGCCCTGCGTCGCGGATTGCGTCCCGCATCCACTGGCTGAAGCCGTCCACGGTGAACATCTCGCCGTAGGCTGTCGTCAGCATCATCAGATTGCCTCGGTCCTCGCGCGCCTTGTCGAGTACAAGCTGCAGCCTGGAGTGAACCGGTACTAGCAATTCCGCCCCGGTCTTCTGCTGCTTGATCGCAATGCCGCGGCCAGTCACGTCCCGCCAAGTCATCCGGTGGATGTCAGACCGCCGCTGGCCGGTGTAGAGGAAGAGCGCGAAAGCCAGCCGCTGCTTCGTTCCTATGTTCCATTTCTCCTCAAACTGAGAGATCTCGGCTTCTGTCCATGAACGGATATGGCCGATGGTCGCTCGCTTGAGGCCTATCGACGGATCGCGATCAATCCAGCGCAGGTGAATGGCGTGGCGTATCAGGATGCGCAGCATCTTGAGCATGACGTGAGCCGCGCCCGGCCGGTCGGCATAGGGCAGCAGGATCATCTTCTCGATCCGAATAGGATCGAGCCCGCTCACGCTGCGATGCCCGTGCTTTTCCTCGAGCACTTTGAGCCGACCCTGATAGCCGGTGCGAGAAGTCGGGCGCAGCTTCTTGAAGTCGCTGCTGGCACGGTAGGAATTGACCAGCGCCGCGATCGATCGCGSCACGACGCCTTTCGCGGCCTCGCGCTTCTCGGTGGTCGAACCGGCGAGGGCAGCCGCATACGCTTCCTCGAATTCTAGCGAACCCGGTGCTCCAGGCAATGTGATCCGCGGACCTTTTCCGCGTCGGAAATAGTACCGCATTTTCCCGAAACGGTCGGGGAAGCTATCGATGTAGCGAGGTTGCTCTTTACGCGGCATCGATGTCGGCCCAGCTTTCATCATCGGCACTATCGCCACCCGGAAGGGCGTCGATCGCCCGGTCGAGCGCGATACGGTCCCATGCAACCCGCCGGTCGATCCGCTTGGGCTGCGGCATCAGACCCTTCCGCACGAGATCTGAGAACTTGCCCGGCGACACGCTGACGTACTCAGCCGCGGCCGGGAGCGGCAGCAGTCGAGGCGGGCAGCTTGTCGGAAGGGCGGATTCTCGTGCCATGTCCATCTCGCGGGAAAAGGAGAGACCGCCCCCTGCTGTGATGAAGGGCCGAAGCGACAGCAGGGGGCGGGTAGTGACGGGCGTCCTTCAGCGCCCGCCAGCCCGGTCACTGACCGGGATTACGATAGGCGCCGCGGAAATCGATCGCGGTGAAGCCCACGTCGTGCTCGACCTTCGCCAAGAGGCCCTGCGAGGTGAAGGGATCCTTGAAGGACAGGCGCGGGGCGGGGAAGCCCTCCAGCAGGCTGTAGGCGAAGGCCGGGACGTTCGCCGGATCCGCGAAGAGGTACCACGGGTTACCGGAAATCTCGGGGGTCACCACCTTTTCGAGCTTCCCGGCGAACGGATTGACGTTGCTCATCTCGGTCGGGGAGATCGCGGCAAGCAGCGTGTCGGCCTCCGTCTCCTTGTCCGGCCCGACAACGAGGAACTTCGGCTCCGAACGAACATAGAGGCCGTCGATCGACTTGTGCTTGCGCATGGCCGCCCGGCCCGCGCCGACGCTGGCGGTCGTGATCGCTGCGGCAGCGGCGGCCATACTGCCGTCGGTGGCGTTGAAGATCGGACGCGTGGTCGACAGAAGGGTCGGTCCGGCGCCGGCCGCCGAGGTGACGAGCTTCCAGAAAATCTGCTCCTCGAGAGCCGTCACGCTCGTCGCGTAATTGCTCAACACGTCATCGATGACGCGCCACTGGTCATTCACCAACAGCTTGCGAGAGAAGGCGATGCCCTTGGCCAGCGACAGCACCGCCAGGACCTCGCGACCACTGTCGGAGAACGTACCGAACTTGATCTCGCCACCCTCGGGATTGACGGACTCCAGCGCCGGAAAATCGCCGGCACGATAGAGCGGGGCGGGACGGAAGTCGGGGAGGTCGCGGCGCCAGCAAAGCTGACGATAGGTCGGCAGCGCGGCCTGATATCGGGCGGCGAGCTGGCCGTTCTTCGCGTTCTCCAGCATGTTCGGGAAGTCGCTGGTGGCATGGAAGGCGCGCTTGAGGATCTGCTCGCGCTGCGCCTCGGTTGAGGGGATGCGGCCGCGATGGCCGATCGCTTCCGCCGCCATCTCGATCAGCGGCATATCGAAATAGCGCTGTGAAGAGGCGTTGCGTGGTGCGCTCTCCCCAGCCATGCGCCGCATCAGTTCCTGCGACATGTCGACGTTCCGAGCCTCACTCTCGTCGCGCTCGACGCGGATATGGCTCGCAGGAGTCTGTCGCGCGACCAGCGTGTCGAAGGCCTGCGCGCGAAACGCCTGCACGGACAAGCCACTCTCGACAGCCTCATCGATACGCGCCTGGTCAAAGTTGGCCCGGCGAGCGATATCGGTGATCGTGCTGATGCGCGAACGCTCCGCACGCTCTGCAGCGCGAGCTGCTGCGTTCGGCGGATTATGCGGAGCCGGCGCCGGCGGATCGGCAGTGAGGATTTCGTCTTCGGGATCCATGCTGTTTCCTTTCGAGGAGCGGACGACCGCGGCCTTGTCGGCGGGGATAGGCACGAGCGAGACCTCGTACAGTTCCCAGTCGATGGCGCGGACCGTTTCGGTGCGGGAGGTGGACTGAGGGGGGCTCCAGGCGCGGACGCTGAAGCCGATCGAGAATTGCGAAAGCTCGCCGCGCGCGACCTGGCCCTCGGCCTTGCGGCCCTCGGGGGTGTCCGCGAAGCGCAGCAGAGCGACGAGCTGCCCGTTTTTCATTGCAACGCGAGCCACGGTCCCAATCGGGCGGTTGGGGTCGTGGTTGAACAGGAATGCCATGCGCCCCTCGGCCGCTCGGCTGAGGTCGGCGGCGTCGGACGACATGACCAGCGCCTCATTGACGCCGTAGCGGCCAATCGGGGTGTCGGTGGCGACCACCGCCTCGATGGTCCGCGCCGACGGATCGTAGCTCGTCGGTACGGCCAGAGCGCGGGGATCTGGAGCCTTGAGGCGGGTCAGGATTTCGGCGGCCTGGCGCAAGCGGAGGGGCTTCATTGCTGACCGTCCAAGCGATAGGGCGTCAGAAGCTCGACCAGGCGCGCGACATGACCGTTGGCAGTCGCGATGCTGTCCATGACCGCTTTCACCTCTGCCTCGATGAGTTTCTCCGTCTGAAGGTCAGGTCTGCGAAAAAGCTTGGGCTCGCCCTGCGCGCTGATCTGCGGCAAGGCCACGACGAAGGTATCGCCACCGCGCGGCCCTGACGGGTTCTTCGGGAACATGACGATGGTCATGGATCGCTGCCCTCCGCCTCATCTTCGCCGAGCGATTTCTCGATCTCGTCGATCGCATCGACGATCTCGGCCATGGCTTCGAAATCGAGGACGTAACGCCCATGCGCGTCGACCTCGGTGCACTCGAAGTCGAGATGCTCACGGAGGGTGGCGAGGGGGGCTTTGAAGCTTGACGGCGCCGCGGCGTAGCTCATTGGGCAGACGCCTCGACCGAATTCATCCAATTCGTCATGATAGAATGGTCGGTGCCATTCCGGCGGAATTCTGCCAGCTCAGCGCCGGCATCGATCAAGGCCACTCCAGTCAGCCTCGGCTTGCGAGTTCCGAGGGCAACCAGTGAGAACTCGGCGAAGCGTCCTTCCGTATCATCGATAATGATGGATTCGGTCAGGCTACCGATCGGTCCGGCCACCAGACCGACGTCGGCGGAAAAGGGCTTGCCATCGGCGGGCGAGCCGAAATGGTGACCGTACCCGAAGAAGATCTGCTTTCCTTCGAGCAGATCGGTGCCAAACTTGGCGACGAAGACGTCGAGATAGTTTTCGACGACCTCTTTCGCCTGTTTGAGATCGAGATACTCGCCGAGCCGGATCGCAAGGCGCGTCGCGAAGGCCTGCCTGTAATCATACGAGGTCGTCTCGTCGTTGTTGCCGTCCGCGAACGGAATGCAATCCCGGCGGACGAAGTTCTTGAGGTTGTCGACCGTGAGGCCGGTCAGTCTGAGGAATTCGGCGCGCCGCATCAAAGGAAACTCCGGTAGGGGTTAGAGTGAGGGTGTCATGAATACACCCTCGCATGATCGGATGGCGGTGTCAAGAAGAGGGTGTCTCATTGACTCCTTTTTTTGCTTCCATTGCCGATGAACTGACGCCGCCCAGAATGAGCTCCAAATCACCCTGCAGGTTAATGCCATCGCGGACCTGCCGGAGCAGCCATGCATTCTTCGTTGCTACCTCTTCCATCGAAGTCGGCCGCCAGGCGAAGATCTCTCGGCAGATGGCACGCGCGCGAGCGGACGCGTTGTCTGCGAGCGCTTCCGCGCTTGTTAGGCCGCAGGCTCGTTCAGCATCGCGCCGCGCAGTTTCTTGCCGCTGTAGCTCTGCGATCAGATCATCGCGCTGGCGCCTAAGCGGTGGGGCAAACTCCGGTCCAAGCCGGTCATTCTCCCAGGCGGCAATCAACGGATCGAAGCTGTCGCGAATTTGATCAGGATAGGAGAAGCGACGGGACCGGACCTGAACCTCGACCGTCGGCAGATCGGCGGCGGCGAGGATGCGATCGGCCTCAGCGTTTAAGGCCTCAGCTTCCTCGTTCGCCATCAGCCAATCCGCGATGAGCTCGTCGAGCGGGGTCATGCTCGGTATCGTAGCGGGGGGCGACGCGAGAGCGACGGCGAGGGCTGTCAAGCAGGTGCGACGGCTGAGAGAAGTTGCGATTTCCATGGCAATCTCCTCACCCGTCTGCCGCTGTGCTGAACGGGAATATCTCTGCAATGCGCTCATAGACATCGCGCCACGGGTCGCTGGTCGGACTGGCGAGGTTGACGATCCCATCACCGACCGGATCGAGGCCCGATGCATCAGTCATAACGCGCAGGGCGGACGCCAAGAGGCGCCTGACCGCACGCTCCTCCTCAGGATGGTGGTCGAGATCGACGGCGATCCATCCGAAAATTCTGGCCGCAGCGGCGATCTGCACCGTTGCGCCAGCCAGCGATGAGGCGCGCGAAGCCGCGAGTGCTCTGATCAGCGTGACCTCACGATCCTCGAGGTGCTCTCGCTCAGCGACCAAGTGGTGCTGGCCCGGATGCCTGATCGCTTCCATGGCCGCCTCTTGCGCCTCGGCAGTCGCCATCGCAGCATTTATCCGCGCGATGTCGCGCCCAATCGAGAGGTGGAAATCGGCGGCGATCTCTTCGGGCAAGCCGGTAGCGGCTGCCGCAACGCGTGCGCTGGGCATTGACGTTCTCCGAATTGGAGCAGGGATTAGCTGCGGGGGGCGTGGTCTGTTTGAGCCGGCGCGACCGTGGCGTCCTGGCGCGTGAGGGCGGCTTCGCCGGCGCACCGTAGCGCGTCGATGAGATCCTGTTCGCCGGCGGCGGCGCTGCTGGCGACAACGGCGACGGTCGCGGCCAGACGCTGCTGGTCGGCCTGGCGCGTGAGGGCGGCTTCAAGGTGCACGACAAGCTCGGCGTTCATCGAACGGCGGTTGGCCCGCGCAGACGCTGCGAGTTGCTCGCGCATTCCTTCTGGAAGGCGGACCATGAACTTGTCGGAGAAGCGGCTAGGGCTATTCTGCGCCATCGGGGGCTCCATGCTGGCCATTGGCCTATAGTGACCACTGGCCAGCACCATGTCAAGCTATGCAGGCCAGTGGCCAGCATTTATTTATGGCCACTGGCCTATATGGTGGCGGCATGAGTGATGAATTTCCGAGCCGCCTTCTCGAAAAGGTCGTCGTCCGCCTACCGGATGGCGTGCGGGACATGCTGAAGCTTGCAGCGGACGTAAACAAGCGGAGCATGAACGCCGAAATAGTCGCGCGGCTGTTGGACACATTGGAGCCTTGGAAGCCGGGTGATCCTATCGAGTACATTTCGAACAAGGAATTTTATACTGACATTGGCAGCTCAAGTAGCATTGATGAGGTTCTTGCTCGACTTGAAGCAATTGTCCGGCAGCTTAAGGCGCCGCGGCGGGACCATGAGACGAGAGATCTAGCGAAGCTGCTGCGCGATGACATGGCGAGCTCTGGCGAGGAATAACCCTGAGCGAGGACGGTCATCAGCGCCGACAAGCGGTCATCGAAGCGGCCGGATTGAGTTCATCACAAAAATCAGCGATGGCGCGGGACTGCGCCTGATAAAGGGGTGGTGATGGCCGACTTTAAGGAGCTGGAGATACTGGTCGCAAGGATCCAGCAGCAATTAGCGCCTGATGCCAAAATTGAGCATAATGTGAAACTGCCTGGGCGCATCTCAGAGACCAATCGGCAAATTGATGTACTGGTAAGTCAAAGGATTGGCCAGTATGAAATCCGTATTGTCATTGATTGTAAGGACTATAAGCACCCTGTTGATGTAAAAGGGGTTGAGGAATTCCGTGGTCTTGTTGAAGATGTTGGTGCTCAGCGTGGCGTTCTAGTCTGTCCATCAGGTTTTACCGCCGCAGCAAAAAAGTCAGCGCAAAAGTATCAGATGGATCTATACAGTCCGATAGATACTGATGTTCACAAGTGGACAGCTCGTGTTAAGGTTCCGGCTATTTGCGATTACAGAAGTGCTGCAATAGCTTTTCGCTTTGAATTTTCTCATCCTTATCCCTTTTCCTTACCACAAGATTTCTTTCATACAGCAGTTTGCTTCGACGAAGATGGTAAAGAGTTGGGCCTGATTGCTGATACAGCGCTCCGAAAGTGGAACGCTGGAGATTTTCCAATTGAGCCTGGTGAGTATGAAAGAATTCCAGTTTTCAATAAGGCGGAAATTCATACAGATAACGGCTACGGCATGAGGGTTCCATTTAACGTTTTCGCCAATCTGTTAGTTTCCAAGAAACTTTATTTTGGACAATATCCTCTTGCAAAATTTTCGGGTTTTAAAGACGAGATTAAGGGCGCAGTTATTGGCAATGCTTTTCAAGTCGGCTTGATCGACCCCGAAGAAGTTGAAAAATCCTGGAAAATAATAAGCGACGAAGCAGAAGCGCCAACTAGGCCGGTTCTTATGCTACGCGGCCTAATTGCGTTCGATCTGGATTGAATTCGGCCGCGTATGCTCATCTGACCTCCTGCATGCCCTTCCCGGTGTTGAATCCACCTAGACCGCCGGCGCCTTGCACATTGAGCTGCACGGTCGGCGAAGCGGTGAAATTCAGCATCGCCTTCAGCTTTTCGATTTTGCCGGCGGCTTCGGCGATGCCGCGATCGAGCTCGGCATTAAGCCCGGAGACGAACTGAGCGCCGACGCTAGAGCCAACTGACCCGAGCGAGGCGGCGCTCTGCTTGGCGGTTTCGATCTTCGACGTGATCGCGCCGATCCCAGGGGCGTCCGTCTTGGTCAGGCGCGGATCTATGCTCTGCGCGGCGATGCCTTCACCGCTGAAAAGGCTGTTCGACACCGCATTTCCCTGCGGGTTTTGCGGGATCTTTGCAGTGTCATTCCTGAACCCTGGCGCATCGACGATCGGTGCCTGATAAGTCTTGGCCCCCTTGCCCGTGCCGAGCGTGACCGGCACCGAGCCGAAACTGCCAAGCCGCTGTTGGCTCTGCAGGCCGACTGCCGCGTCATGGGCGCCCTTGCCTGCTACTGACCTGACGCGCATGTCCTCGAACTGGCGGGTCATCCGGCGCAGGCGGATGGCTTCGGCCTCGTCCAGGGCTCGCTTAGCGAGTTCGGGGCGGTCTCGTGCCGGGATGACCTTGCTGGCGAAAGCGTCGCCCGCTGACATGCGATGAAAGTTGCCCCAGGCGCGAGATTCGTCAGCGGCGTCCTTCTCGTCGACGGCACGGTAGCGCTGGCGCCGATATTCGTCTTCGGCAGCTCGCCTGACCTCCGGATTCTCGGCATGCGCGACCACATAAGGCAGGGTCGATTCGTCATATTTGCCCGAGTTGATTTCCGCGAGCGTCTGCTGATCCTTCGCCCGCCTATCCTCCGGCGGTGGTGGCGGGGGCGCGACCTTGCCGGCACGCTCATCGGCGTCGGTATCGATGTCGCGCAGCCGCTGGAGCCGGCGCGACGCTTCCTCGCTGCGATCGACGGCCTGGTTGACCATCTCGGCGAAGCCGCCGCCGATCTCCTTCAAGTTCTTGCCGACGCGAACGGCAAGCACGTCCATCGACTGGGTCGCTCGGTCGATTCTGTTGAAGTCCTTCTGCAGAGCCAGGCCGAAGCCGGAGCGCACCGAGCCGAGCGCCTTGGCCTTGTCATTGGCGATGCCTAGCAGCTTTCCGATACGGTCGAGCCCGCCGACCATGCGGGAGATGTCGTCGGCATATTCCATGCCGAACATGTCCTTCAGCACGGAGATGCGCTTGGTGCCGTCGAGCTTGGAGAGTGCCTTGAGCAAATTCATGATCGACCCGGTTGCATCCTTGTCGACGCTGTCTCGAAACTTCTTCGGCTGTAGCCCGACCTTCTTCAATGCCTCGTCGAACTTGTCGTCCGGGACCGAGATCTTGGTGAGCATGGCATTGAGGCCGGTTGAGGCGACTTCGGTTCCGACGCCAACCTCTTTCAAGGCAGCACCGAATGCGAGCATGTTCTCGGCGGAGATGCCGAGCCCTTTGCCGGCGCCGCCGACACGACGCAGGATCTCGATCAGGTCCTTCTCCGATGACGCCGAGCTATCCGCGACCGTATTGATCGTATCGCCGATGGCCTCGATCCGGCGCTGGTTGGCCTCATAGATGTTGCCGATCTCGGCGAGCGCCTGGCCGGTCTCCTGAGCGTTCGTGCCCCAGGCGACTGTCGCCTTGCTGGCATAGTCGGTGAACTGCTGCAGCTCGTGCACAGGCCGTCCGGCGAAGCCTGCCGCCGCATAGAGCTGCGCCAGCTCCTCCTTCGTCTTTCCGGTCGCTCGCGCCAGGTCGAGGATGAACTGCTCCTGCGCCTTCAGCGCTTCGCCGCTAGCGTCGGTGGCGCGCTGGACGTTGTACATTTCCCTCTCGAGCGAGACTGCGGATTTCAGAGCCTGCCGAGCGCCCGCCATCACAGCGTAGCCGCCACCCAGCGCCCCGAGCGCTCGGGCAGCGCCGGAGTTGAGGGCCGCCATGGCCTTGCTCTGCTGGCCTCGAAAACGCTCCAGATCGCGTGCGGCCGAGGCGAGCCCCGGACGCAGCTTATTTTGCGCACTGATCGTCGCCTCGACGCGCGTATGGGTCACCATGCTTCCATCACCTGTATAGTTCGGCCCAGCGGGCGAGACGGGGGAGGCTCATCGCCTCGATCTCCGAGGGCGCTATGCCTGCTGCAGCGAGGGCGCGGATGCGTTGCTCGACCGCCTCCGCGCGTTCTGAAAAAAATCGAGGACGACATCCTCGATCAGCATGCCGAGCGCGGCATCTCCCGCGAAGCCGATTATGTCGGCGTCATGGTCGACCATCAGCTTGCTGAGCCAGCCCTTGAACCGGGCGCGATCGACATAGGGCGTTCCCAGGCCCTCGGCGTTGTAGATGTAGCTGCGCGGATCACCGATCTCCCAGATCTCTCCAGCGGTCGGCGGGCGCAATGTCACGGACCGCTTCGCCTCTTCAAACAGCATGATCGGCGTAGCGAAGGTGATCTTGACCTTGCCATCCGGCAGATCCTCGCGGCGGGGCAATTGGGTGGATTCTGTCATCACTTTCTCCTTGGGAGGTTGATCCGGCCCAGGTAGGCCGGAGCTGGGTCGATAAGTTGAAGAGGCGAGGGCGGGTCCTTCCAGAGGTACCCGGCCCCACGACGAGAGATCGGCGCGAGCTTTCGCAAGCCGATCAGGCTGGGAGCTGACCGAACACGCCGAACACGACTGCTCTCAGCCGAACACGCCGTTCCGTGTCGCCCGGTTGTCAAGGCTGGCAACCCTGTCAACCCGCACGGGCAACCGGTCTCACTGGCAAAGGCCCGCGCCGATCTCTCGTCGCGGGGTAGGGTGCCTTCGGAAGGACCCGCGAGGCCCATCCCGACCGGCCGCAGTCTCACCTCGGCACCTGCCGCGGCTGCCACACCTTCCGACCGCTCCCGCCCCACCCTTACGGCCCCCCTAAAGGGGGGCCTATAGGGAGGTGGGGCAAGTTCGGTTTGCCCCGGCGCCACACCTTGCCGCGCCACGCCTTGAAGGGTGTGGCAAATAAGCTTCGTCATGGGCTCTCTCCGGGGACGACAAACTCCCTCGTCATGCGCTTCGCGTCTTGGCGCTTGACTATTTTGAGCCAGCCCTCGGCTATCCATTTCTTGACGAGCAGCTTCATCGCGATGCGGACGGAAGCCTCTTCAATGTCCAAGCCAAGAGCCTCAGCCATCGCCTGGCCGACCCAGTTCTTCGCCTGCTGATCATGGCGCCATTCGCCCTCAGCGACCCGTCTGAGTGCCGCGCGAACGTCCTCGACCGTGACCTCCTCATTCGGGTCCGGCCACTTCCAGGCGGTGACGACGCCCACATCGTCACCGGGGACATCCGTTGTGGCGTTCCCGAGGTGTATCGAGATGAGCCGCAGCCAGCGCGCGCCTTCCGCCGGCGGCGCGAGGTTTGCCTTCACATCGTCTATGCGGACATGGGATCGAGCCTGATCGACCTTCGCTTTCTCGGCGTCAGCCTTCGACATCTGGTTGAGTGTCCGAGCCGACCGCACCGCGGCCAGCAGGGCGCTCGCTCCGCGCGCGTCGTCAGCCGTTACGTCGCCGTTGCCGCCAACGGCGAGCTTGCGGGCGTGATGGACGAACTCGACGGCGCAGCCAGTCTCGTCTGCGATCTGCGCCCATCGTTTGCACACGGCGGCGATCTGACCGTTGTCGTTCTCGGAAACCTCGTGGCTCGACACGAACGGATCGATGATGACCACGTCGATGCCGTTTTCACGGATGGTCTCGACCAGGTCTCGCTGGACGTCATCGCGCAGGATGATTCCTCGAGGGCTTGCGCGAGCGATGCTGATCTCGGTCTGGCGGCCAGTGTCGATGAAGAGCCGGCCGTCGAGACATGCCGGGTCGATGAGGTAGTGTAAGCAGGCTGCAGCGATGCGGCGCTCGATCTCGTCGCGAGGATCTTCGCCGTTCCAATACCAGACGGTTAGAGGCTTTGGCGGCTCGATACCGAGCAGCGATCTGCCGCTCACCATGGCCAGGGCTTCCGTCAACCCAAGTGCCGATTTTCCTACACCACCGGGCGCGATGGTCGCGGAGAGGTATTTCCGCACATAGTGCCGGCCATACAGGAACTCCCGCGGCGGGATAGAACTCGGACGCTGCCACACGAATGGCGTTGCAGTGATCGGCCTTCGGAGAGATTGCCCATCATCCAGAACTTGCGGCGGGAAATCCTTCGGACCATGCTCAGCCCGCCGCATGATGGCGCGCAGGCTCTCGGCGGAGAACTCGTCGTGCGCGTTAGCGGCGGCGAAGGCGTCCTCCACCATTTCGGCGACTTTGGAGTGCGGATCAGCCATGGAGGCGCGCTCAAGCCCTGAGGAGTTTGGGGCGCGCCGTTAAAAGCTGTTGCTTTTCAATGGGGGTACTTAGCCCCAAACCTAGGCTTAAGTGCTTGTTTTTGCCCGATACAGTCGCTTCCCATGGGAGCGCCATCAAAATCAAGCACTTAGGCTTGATCGCGGCGCCGAGCCACACAGACGTGCCACATAGTCGTGTTGACCGTCGCCCGTTTAGGCGACTGGCTGTGTGCGGACTCGCGCTCCTGTTATGTGCCTGTCGCACCACGGCCGAGCTCGAAGCCGAGCGCGACGCAGAGTTCCAACGCTCGTCGGCGGATCGATGGCCGATTTCACGCGGCGCACCAGCCTGACGCCCTCCAACATGTATCCGACGAGCTCGGGACGCACGTTCGTCGTCTATGGCCCAGCCAGCACGATCATCGTGCCAGGCAGCGGCTTCGTGCCGACCGTTGCCGCGCATCGACAGTGCAAGATGCTGGTCGAAACCATCGATGCCGACGGCAAGGGGAGTGCGGATAGTTGGCACGTATCGCGGATCACCCGAAGCGGGCCCTGCTGATTTAACTCCAGGAATGCTTAGAGCCGCGTCACCTTGCCATGCTTCCCAGCTGCCGTCTGGAACGTTCGCTCCTGGCGCACAAGGGATGCGACAAACGTCCGCTTTCTGGAAGGCTGATCGAAAGCTGGTCACGGGGCTTTGCTGAGCTGCAGCACCCCAATACCTGCTCCACGACGCGTGTTGGTCGAGGGCAGATCACACCGATCGATGCCGGACACTGCCCTTGCCACCAGTCAATGCCTTGGCCAGTGCTGCCACCGTCCGCTGTTCGGGGCGATAGCGGACCTCGATCAGACGACGTGACATCCCGACCGGCAGGAATGCGATCAGGATGTGGAACAGGGATAGGGCGAGCTTCCGCTTCGGAGAGAAATAGTCTCCGCTGATGACCCTGATGAGCCTGGGAAGCTGCCGGAAGCGATCCATCCGGCGGTCGATCGATGCGAGGACCGATTTCTTCTCGAGGTAGAAGAAGGTTCGTTCGGCATCGAGTTGCGGCGGTTTGGCATCCGCGGGCACGGCTCGGTTGAGGTGGGCTACGAGGTTTTTGAAGCGCTGCATGTGCTGCTCGATCCTGCCGGTGTCGATCGCCCGCCCGACACCGGAGATGTTGCGATCGTGGACGCGATAGAGCCCGAGCTCCGCCGGCAGAGAGACGATCTCGCCGAAGAAGGGGGCGGCGAGGAGAATGATCCCGTCGACCGCGTCGTCGTAATCGGCATCGCGCAGCAATTCGCAGAGGTCGCGCCTGAACACGTTCCCGGAGGTCGGTGGGCTGACATAGACGCCGGTCCGGCGGACACGCTCGCTGAGGTCGCCCGTAGCGCGGATGAGATCGGGCTCGGGAACGCACGAACCTAGCTTGCTGCCGTTGCTGTCGACGCGGCTGAGGCAGAATTGCAGCTTGGCGATCGATGGCCTGAGACGGGGGATGATCGCATCGAGCGCGCCTGGAGAGAGTTCGTCGTCAGCATCGAGGAACAGCACGAAGGGTGCGGTCGTCCGGTCGAGGCCGAAGACGCAGGCGCGGCGCTGGCCACCGTTCTCGATGCGGTAGGCCGTCGCTCCCGTCCTGCTGATGATGTTCCAGGAGGTGTCGGTCGAGCCGTCGTCAACGACGATCAATTCACAGTCGTCGCGGCCTTGCGCGAGCACGCTGCGGATCGCGCGCTCGACATATTCCGCATAGTTGTAGCAGTTGATGATCACCGCGAGCCTGGTGGTCGAACCGGTCATGCGCCGCTCCGCTGAAGCCTGAAGCCGGGGAGCCGCTCGCGATGGCGACTGGTCTTTGCCACGGGCGACGAAACGGCCCCCTTGGCGCGGACGTTGCAAGAGCCATACCGCAGGGCGCCAGCCGGCGGCCCGTCATGATGGCGAGCGAACGCGCGATGTCGGGCGAGAAGACCAGGGTCCTCTACATCGTGCCGCCGACGCGGTCGTTCGCCGGCATCGAGCGCGTCACCGACTCGATCTGCTCGGCGCTAGCGACCGAGTACGAGGGCGATCTCGACATCTCCGTTCTGTACACGTCGCCTTTCGAGCAGATCGTCGGCCAGCCGCGGCCATATGAGGTCATCCTCAGCTTCTCCAGCGGTCGGCTGGACCTGCTGCGGCGGGTCCGGAAGACGATCGCCGGCGGCCGGTTCGACCTCGTTGTTGTGCCGCAGGTCGAGCCGACGGCCGTGTTCTGGCTTTGCTGCCTCGGCATCCGGCGCCGCTTCATTCTCTACCTTCACGGCAATCCCAGGCTCGAGCGGCGCTCCTTCAAGGCGAGCGTGCTGTTCGAGGCGATGCGGTTTATGGTCCTGCCGCGGCTGGCACGCGTCTTCGGAACGTCGCCGCGCCAGCTCGACGCCTTCCGAAGCGATTATCCCAGCAAGGTCGAACATGTCTGGGTGCCCAATCCCGTGCGCTCCTTCGATACGCCCGTGCCTGTGCCGGCGCCCGCGATAGGCCGTCCGATCCGCTTCGTCACGGTCGGTCGCTTCGCCTATCAGAAGGGCTACGACATCCTTCTGCGCGCCTTTGCCGCCTTCTGCGAGAAGCGCGGGGATGCCGAGCTTGCGCTCGTCGGCTACGGCGAGGAGGAGCCGGCGATCCGCGTGCTGATCGACGAACTCGGCCTCGCCGGCCGGGTCAGGATCGAGCATTACCCTGACAGCCCCGCCATTCCGCTGTCGAACAGCGACGTCTACCTGTCGGGCGCACGCTGGGAAGGCTGGTCTCTCGCCATCTGCGAGGCGCTTCGCTTCGGCCTGCCGGTGGTCGCCTTCGATTGCGAATTCGGACCGAGCGACATCATTGCCGACGATCGGCTCGGCCGGCTCGTTCCGCTGGGCGACATGGCCGGTTTCGTCACGGCGATGGTGCATTATCACGACCATGTCGTGTCGGAGCGCCGCCATGCGCAGTACCGCGTCGACTACATCGACCGTTTCAGCCTCGACAAGGTCGTGCATGCCCATGCACGGGCCCTGCTTGCCGCCGGTGGGGGCGCCCAACCACGGTCAGCTGTCGCTGGAGGCAGCCGACAGCCGCGCCAGCCGGAGCATCCTGAGTCCGCTGCCGCGGCTCACACCCGGCGGTAGACGTCCTCGTAGCGGACGATATCGTCCTCGCCGAGATAGGAACCAGACTGAACCTCGATGATCTCGAGCAGGATCTTGCCCGGGTTTGCCATGCGATGGACGCAGCCGATCGGCAGATAGATCGACTCGTTCTCGTGCACGAGGACGGTCTCGGCATCGCGCGTCACCTCGGCGGTGCCGCGGACCACGACCCAGTGCTCGGCGCGATGATAATGGCTCTGCAGGGAGAGCTTCTGGCCGGGATCGACGACGATGCGCTTGACCTGGAAACGCGCGGCGAGGTCGAGTGTCTGGTAATATCCCCAGGGCCGGTCGACCCGGCGCGAACTGACCACGGCCGGATGTCCGCCGGCCTTGAGTCGCTCGAAGGCCCCCTTGACCTGCTCGGCGCAGTCGCGCCTCGTCACCATCACCGCATCGTTCTCGACCACGACCACGGCATCCTCCATGCCGACCAGCACGGTGAGGGGGCCGCTGCTCTGGACATAGCAGTTGCTGCTGTCGACGAATTCGACATTGGCTCCGCCGGCATTGCCAGCGTCGTCCTGCGGCGAAGCCTCCCACACGCTGGACCAGCTGCCGACATCGGACCAGCCGAAGGAGGAGGGGACGACGCTGGCGAACTCGGTCCGCTCCATCACGGCATAGTCGATCGATTTGCGCGGCGCGGCAGCGAAATGCTCGGCGTCGAGGCGATGGAAGCCGATATCCTCCTTGGCGTGCGCCACGGCGGCTGTCGCCGCCCTCGCGATCGCCGGCTCGTGCCTGGCAAGTTCGGTCATGAAGCTGTCGGCGCGGAACAAGAACATGCCGCTGTTCCAGAGATAGCCCTCGTCGAGATAGCGCGCTGCAGTCGACGCATCGGGCTTCTCGACGAAGCTCAGCACCTTTCGGGCCTCTTCCATGCCGACGGCAGGCCTGATGTAGCCATAGCCTGTAGCGGGCTTGTCCGGGACGATGCCGAAGGTGACCAGCTGGCCCTCGGTCGCAGCGGCTGCCGCGGTCTCGACGGCCCTGCGGAAGGCCGGCAGATCGCCGATCAGATGGTCGGAGGCAAGCACGAGCACGAGCGCCTTTGGATCGCGCCTCTGGATGAAGCTCACCGCGGCGGCGATGGCAGGGGCGGAATCGCGGCGCGCCGGCTCGAGCAGGATCTCGCCCTCGATCTGGACCTGCTTCATCTGGCTCAGCACCAGGAAGCGGAAATCGTCGTGGGTGACGATCACCGGAGCTCCGAAGAGCGGGTGCCGGATCCGGCCCAGCGTCTGCTGGAACATCGACGTCTCGCCGAGCAGGGAAATGAACTGCTTCGGGAACGCTTCGCGCGAAGCCGGCCAGAGCCGCGATCCAGCGCCGCCGCACAGCACGATGGGGACGATCGTGGCGGCGCGAGTCGCGGGTGAGGGAGCGGCTGCGATCGCCGAAGCCTGCGTCATCGGGTCGATCTTCACGAGCTCCTCGCAGATGGTTTGAGCCGCTCCACGCCGGAAACGAGTGCAAAGCCCAGCCCAAGGCCGACGGCCTTGATCCAGGCGTCGTGGATGGTGCCGTGCCGCGTCGGCGACCAGTTCTGGGCGAGCTCGAGCGAGATCACCGCAGCAAGACCAGCGGCGAAGATGAGAAAGCGCTGCCGCGGATAGCCGATGGCGAAGGCGGCGGCTGCGGCGAGAAAGGCGAGGCCGCGTTCGAGATCCGGCACCAGCAGGGCGACGGATGGCCGCTGCTCGATGCCCGACAGCGTGGCATAGACGATCACGAGCATCAGCGCCCAGCCGGAGAAGCGGGAGAGGCGCCGGATGGCCGCTATTCGCGACCGCACCAGGCGCAGGAGCCGGGAGAACCATCTGCTCGCTCTGGTTCCGCCACGCAGCATGCGGCCGATGCCGGTGTCTTCGATCTCGGTGCGCCAGGCGGCGAGCATCGACCTTTGCGCCCGCAGCTGCTCGAGCCGGCGGAAGGCGGCCATCATCTGCGCCTCCGCCTCGACCAGCCGGGCTTCGTCGGCCGGCTCGCGCTCGAAATAGATCCCGTCCTCATTGCCGAGCAACGTTGCCGCGCGGGTGCGGGCCTCGTCGAGCCGGCGCGACAACCCGGTGCTTTCGCGCTCGATCCCTGCGAGCGCCTGCTCGAGCTGTCCGTAGAGCGGTCCGAGCCTGTCGAGATCCGTGTCGCGGTCTCGGTCCGAACTACGAAACCGGGCAGGCACCGTCATTGCCCCGTCTCCCCTCGCAATGGCAGGCAGCGGCACGGCGCGCGGGCGCGCTAACCGCTGTGGCGGGGATGATCAGCAATTCATGTGCCAGAAGATCGGCGGCGTAAGCGGTCAGCGGGGCTGGCGCGGCCCGAGGATGTCGAGGACGCCGCGAGAGCGTCGCTCTTCCTCGGTCGCGCTTCGGGACCTGAGGACAGCCACAAGCACGGCGAAGACGGCAACGACCGCGCTGGCAACCACGGCGGTGGCGATCAACGCGACCAGCAGGCCATGTGGCCACATCAGCCAGAGGGTCAGCGCGCCGCTGGCGATGGCAGCCAGGAAGAAAACGATCAGCATCGCTCGTGCTTTCGCGGCTCGCTATCGGCCAGTGACTATAGCTTTGCTCGCCGGTCCGAGAAAGGCTTCACGGACGCGAGGGATATCCACCAGCCTGGGCCGTCATGGTTAAGGGCGTGCTAACGGCGCTCGAGGGGCTGGCAACGGATTTGCTTGGGAGCTGTCGGAGCAGTCCGCAGCGGAGAGTTTCGTGAGACGCCTCACCCTCCTCGATCATGTTTTCCCGACGCGTATGCGAGCCCAGGCCTGGGCGCTCGCCCCCCTGCTGACGGCGTTGTCTCTCATGCTCGTCGGGATCGGCGCCGCGCAGGTCTGGGCAAATGACTTCGAATACCGTGTCGCCGCACAGGATCGGCTCAAGATCAAGGTGTCGGAATGGCGGCCGAATTCGCGCGAGCTGTTCGAATGGTCGGCGCTCAGCGGCGAGTTCGCCGTCAGCTCGACCGGCATGCTCTCGCTGCCGGTGGTCGGCACGTTCTCGGTCGACGGCAAGGCACCGGCCGAGATCGCGGCGCTGATCTCGGAACGGCTGAAGGGCACTGCCGGGCTCGTCAATGCGCCTGCGGCAGCCGTCGAGATCGCGCAATATCGGCCGATCTATGTGGTTGGCGTCGTTGAAAAGCCGGGCGAATACGCCTTCCGCCCGACGATGACCGCATTGCAGGCGGTCGCGATCGCAGGCGGGTTCCAGCGCATGGAACTGGCTCTGGGCCGTTTCGAACGCGAGACGATCGTCGCCGAGGGCGAAATCCGCGTCCAGCAGACGCAGTTGCTGTCGCTGCAGGTGCGCCGTGACAGGCTTCTGGCCGAAGCGCGCCAGGCAGAATCGATCAGCTTCTCCGAGGATGTCCGCAGGAACATCGATGAAGGAGCCACCCAGGCGATGCGCGAGGAGAGCGCGCTGTTTGCCTCGCGTCGCAAGGCTGTCCGTTCGCAAATCGATCTCCTGCAGCAATCGCGCGGGCTTCTCGATGAGGAGTTGCGCACGCTCGGCGCCAAGGCGGTGACCCAGCAGCGCCAGCAGGATCTGATCCGGCGCGAGCTCAACAATATCAACAGCTTGATCAGCAAAGGGCTGGCAGTGAGCCCGCGCCAGCTCGCGGTCGAGCAGAATCTGGCGCAATCCGAGAGCCAGGCGCTCGACCTGATGCTCGCAACGGCGCGTGCGAAGCAGGAGATCAGCCGCATCGACCGCACGCTGGCCGACCTCCAGAACCAGCGCGAGATCGATACCGGGCGCGAGCTGCGCGAGACGCAGCTTTCGCTCAGGCAGTCAGAGGACCGGATCGCGGCGCTGCGCGCGCTCATCCATGAATCGACCGCGCTCGCGCCAAGGCTGCAGAGCCAACAGGAAAAGCAGCTCTCGCGCATGCGCTTCAGCGTGCAGCGCCGCCAGGGCGACATGGTCAACGAGATCGCGATCGAAGAGGGTTCGCCGATCCTGCCCGGAGACATCGTCAGGGTTGAGCGCGCCTCGTTGCAATCGATCATCTCCTCGCTGCCCCCTCCCGGCACGACCGGGGTGCAGAACTAGATATCGCGGGCAAATCCAAGCCGATTTGCGATCGGCTGAACCGGGCTCCCGTCCATGCGGAGGTAGGCCTATGCTGTCATTCGAGCGTCCCGCTCGCATTTTTCTCGCAGACGAACATCCGATCTTCCTGGCAGGACTGCGGTTCTGCCTTGCCGAGCAACCGAACATGGCCGTTGTCGGCGAGGTCCATTCGTCCGCCGACCTTGCGAAGGTCATCGAGAAGGCGGCTCCAGACGTCGCGGTCGTCGGCGAGAATTTCAATGGGATTTCAGTCGCCGAAGGCCTGCTTAATGATCTTCCGACGCAGCGGATCCTCGTCGTGGCGGAGGAGCTGGACAATGCTCGCGCTCATCGCCTGCTTGCAGTCGGGGTGCGCGGCTATGTCCTGAAGCAGTCGCCCGGTTCGGTTGTGTGCAAGGCGATCTCGACAGTCCTCCGCGGCGGCTGCTTCCTTGATGCCGCGGATTCCGTCTTGACGCCCGCGGGGGCGCGGCGCGGATCGATCCTGACGGACAGGGAGCAGGAAATCCTGCGCTTGATCGCCCTTGGTTTCAGTATTCGTGAAGCGGCTGAGCGCATCGGAATTACCACGAAGTCCGCTGAAACTTATAAGGCGCGCGCCAGCAACAAGCTCAGCATCGATAGTCGCCAGCAGATTGTGCAGTACGCCATCACCCGCGGATGGTTTCAGTAACGCGATTAAATAATTTAGCTCACCCCCGACCGTTCCAGACATTTCATGTCGTTCCTCACGCTGCGTCACCGCGACGCAGTGCGATCTCGGCTTGCCGCCGAGGTTCGCTTGGCGGAATGCCGCCAAAAGGGTCGAATTTTCATCGAATCTGTCAGGAATTTTCCCGACAACGCCCAGGTCTCAATCAATTGTCGTCTATGCTGATCAAATATGTTGCAGTGCACAAAAGCCTATTGCGATGTATTCGGCCCGCGTTAATAATCTATTAAGATGCGATTTATGAGTAAGGTGCTGCAATGAGCCGTTTTCCGGACTCGCAGGGATTGTCGGCCTCTTTCTCTTTGCCCGTACGTGTAGCGCGGGATGAATACAACTCGGCACGCATCATAGTAAAGCGTGGCATCGACCTTGCGGCAGGAATCGTTCTTCTCCTCCTGCTTGCGCCCTTGATGCTGCTTATCGCTGCCTTGATCCGAGCAGGCGATGGTGGCCCGGCCATCTTCAAGCAGGCGCGGATCGGCCGCAGCGGCAAGAGCTTCCGCTGCTGGAAGTTCCGCACCATGGCTATCAATGCTGATGATGCACTGCAGCAGCTGCTCGCCTCCGATCCGGCCGCCGCGCAGGAATGGGCCGAAAGCCAGAAGCTGACGCACGACCCCCGGATCACACCAGTGGGCGCATTCCTGCGGCGCTCGAGCCTCGACGAACTGCCGCAACTCTTCAACATCATCGCCGGCGAGATGAGCTTCGTCGGGCCGCGCCCCATCGTGGCGGCCGAGCGCGAACGCTATGGGGAGGCCTTCAGCCATTGCTTCTCGGTTCCGCCAGGGCTCACCGGCCTCTGGCAGATCAGCGGCCGCAGCGATTGCTCCTACGCCACCCGCGTCTCGCTCGACAGCCAGTACGCCTCGGAATGGCACCTCATGCTCGACGCCAAGATCCTGGTGAAGACGGTGCCGGCGGTGCTGATGCAGCGCGGCAGTCGGTGAGGCCGCCGCAGGGCGATGAATGCGTTGGGCACGCCAAGCCCGGACCAGATGAGTTCGATGGAGTTCCTCGGCCCATGAAAATCGCGATCGTCCACTACTGGCTCGTCGGCATGCGCGGCGGCGAGAAGGTGATCGAGGCGCTGTGCCGGATGTATCCGGATGCGGACGTCTTCACCCATGTCTACGTGCCAGAAGCGGTCTCCGACGAGATCCGGCGCCACAAGGTGACGACGAGCTTCATCGGCAGGCTGCCGCGGGCGGCGAAGCTCTACCAGCGCTATCTGCCGTTGATGCCGCTCGCACTCGAACAGCTCGACCTGCGCGGCTACGACCTGATCATTTCCAGCGAGTCCGGGCCGGCGAAGGGCATCGTGCCGCCACCGGGCGCGATGCACATCTGCTATTGCCACTCGCCGATGCGCTACATCTGGAACATGTTCCACGAATACAGGGAACGTTCCGGGCTGATCACGCGCCTGGTCATGCCGACGCTGGCCCATTACATCCGCAACTGGGACAGCGTATCGGCCAATCGCGTCGATCATTTCGTCGCCAATTCCGAGACGGTCGCCACCCGGCTGCATCGCTATTATCGCCGCGCCTCGACGGTGATCCATCCGCCCGTCGATGTCGACGCCTTCGAGGTGCTGCCGAACGGGCTCGTCGAGGATTACTGCCTGA
The DNA here is from genome assembly GCF_056400825.1 of Allobosea sp. P4_H5. Lineage (NCBI taxonomy): Bacteria > Pseudomonadati > Pseudomonadota > Alphaproteobacteria > Hyphomicrobiales > Alloboseaceae > Allobosea > Allobosea sp. P4_H5. Next base: position 147,116 of record NZ_JBFUKM010000002.1, read on the forward strand.
TGGTCGGCGAGCTCGTCGGCTACAAGCGGCCGGAGCTCGCCGTCGAAGCCTTCAATCGCACCGGACGGCGCCTGGTCGTGATCGGCGGAGGCGAGATGCTGGCCGAGCTGCGCCGCATCGCCAAGCCGAATGTCCAGGTGCTCGGGCCCCAGCCCTTCAGCGTCCTGCGCTACCACTACTCGCGCTGCCGCGCCCTGATCTTCCCCGGTGAGGAGGATTTCGGGATCGTGCCTGTCGAGGCCATGGCGAGCGGACGGCCGGTGATCGCCTTCCGCCGCGGCGGTGCGACAGAGACCGTGGTCGACGGCATGAGCGGCGTTTTCTTCGACGAGCAGAGCGTCGATGCGCTGATCGCCGCCGAAGAGCAGGCCCGGGCGATCGCCTGGCAGCCGCGCGAGATCGCGGCCTATGCCCGGAATTTCTCGACCGCCGTCTTCGAAAAGCAGATGGCGCTCCACATCAACCAGCTGCTCAAGCCGCTCGCCGGGACGATCTCGATGGCCATGCCGCCGGCGCAGCCGCGCCCGGCTTTGGTCCAGAGCCTGGCGTGATCGAGGCCGGCCCTCCGCGATATCGAGGAAGAACCTGATGCAGACGATCTACCAGAGCGAAGTCTATGCCGACCTGAACCCGACCTGGCATGAGGAAGATTCGCCGTGGAAGGCGCGGCAGGTCGAGGCGATCCTGCGCAAGAACGCGATCGCCTTCGACAAGGCCTGCGAGGTCGGCTGCGGCACCGGCGAGATCCTGTTCAACCTGGCGAAGGCCTTCCCGCAGGCACGCTTCCATGGCTACGAGATCTCGCCGCACGCTTTTCAGCGCGCCAAGTACAAGGAGACCGACAAGGTCACCTTTTCGCTCGGCGATTTCACGACCGAAGGTGCGTCGGACTACGACCTGCTCGTGATCGCTGATGTGATCGAACACGTCGAGGACTACATCGCCTTCATCAAGGCCTTGCGCGGCAAGGGCCGCTACAAGGTCTTCCACATTCCGCTGGATCTGTCCGTCCAGTCGCTGCTGCGCGGCTGGCCGATCACCAAGCTGCGCGAGAACGTCGGCCACCTGCATTACTTCTTCAAGGAGACCGCGCTCGCGACCCTGGCCGACTGCGGCTACCGCGTCATCGACCACGCCTACACCGCGAGCCGGCTGGAGCTGCCGAACCAGGCGCTGAGCAGCCGGCTGATGCGCTTGCCGCGCCGGCTCTGCTTCTCGCTCAATCCTGACCTGGCGGTCCGCGTGCTGGGCGGCTACTCGCTGATGGTGCTGGCCGAATGACCATGGCGCGCCGGTACGATCAGGGTGAAGGCGGGCAGTCGCCACCGCGGAAGGCTCGGCTGCCATGAGCATCGAGCCGATCGGCGCGCTGACCATCCTGATCGGCCTGATCTGCCTGATGCTTGGCACGGGCGCGCTCGTCAACGGGCTCGCGATCATGGCGGTCCTCGGCGCCGCTGCGGCGATGCTGATCGGCGCCGCCAACATCCAGCCCGGGCATGTGATGCTGGTCTTCCTGGCCTTCGGCGTGCTGAGCCGCCGCCGCGAGGCCGCGGCCGCCCTTCGCGCCCTGCATCCGAACGAGCCCGGTTTCTGGTTCACCTGCCTCGTCGCCTATGGCGTCGCCAGCGCCTTCCTGATGCCGCGCGTGTTCGCCGGCATCACCGAGATCATCCCGCTCGGAACCACGGCCTTCGACGATACAGGCTCGACGGTGCCTCTGGCTCCGGTCTCGAGCAATGTCACGCAGAGCCTCTATCTTTCGACCACGCTGCTCTGCCTGGTCACGCTGACCGCCATCGCCGCGACGCGCGAGGGCTTCTTCGCCGTCTTCAATGCGCTGCTCGCCTGCTGCGTCGCCAACACCGTCTTCGCCGTCCTCGACATCGCGACCTATGCCACCGGCACGCAGGAGCTGCTCGGCTTCATCCGTAACGCTCGCTACACGCTGCACACCGACTCCGAGATCGCCGGGATGAAGCGGATCGTCGGCTCGTATACGGAGGCCTCGGTCTTCGCGCGCTCGACCCTCGGCGTGCTCGGCTTCACCGGCACCTTGTGGCTCTGCGGCGTGCGCCCCGGGCTCACCGGCACGATCGCCGGGCTCTCGCTCGCCCTGATCGTCCTGTCGACCTCCTCGACCGGGCTGGCAGGGGCCCCAGTGATGCTGCTCCTGCTCTATGCCTTCGCCATCGCCCGGCTCGTGCTGGGCAATGCGGCGCGGCAGGCGGCCATCTTCGCCCTCGGTGCGCCGGTCATCGGACTGTTGGCCGTCGTGTTGCTCCTGCTCGATCCCGACGCGACTGCGAAAGTCTACGGCTATGTCGACCTCGTCGTGCTCAACAAGGCGAGTTCCGATTCGGGCATCGAACGCAGCTCCTGGAATATCATCTCCTTCCAGAACTTCCTCGACAGCTGGGGGCTCGGCGTCGGGCTGGGCACCGCGCGTGCCTCGAGCTTTGCCGTCGCGCTGCTTGCGAGCGTCGGCGTTCCCGGCGCGCTCTTCTATGCGGTCTTCGTCTTCGAATGCTTCCTGCGTCCGCGCGGCCAGCCGGGCAGTCTGGAGGCCGACATCGCCGTCGCCACCCGCAACGGCTATGCCGGCCTGCTGATCGGCGATCTGCTCGTCGGCCCGATCATCGATCAGGGCTTCTTCTTCTGCATGCTGGCCGCGCTCGCGGCGGCGATCAGGCCGCGAACCTCCAGTGTTCCCAGCCCTCTCCCTGTGTTCACCGGAGCGAGGATATGACCGAGACCTTTGCGGTGAACGGCCGCTTCCTGTCGCAAGCCATGACCGGCGTGCAGCGCTATACGCGCAACGTCGTCTCGGCCCTCGACGAGAGTCTCGCAGCGGCCGGCCGGAAAGCCATCCTGGTCGCGCCGCGGGGCACCAATGCCATGACGCTGCAGGCGATCGACACGCTCCAAGGCGGGCGACTGGCGGGACATGGCTGGGAGCAGCTCGAACTGCCGCGGCTCTGGGGCGGGCGGCTCCTCAATCTCTCCAATACGGCGCCGGCGATGAAGGGCGACCAGATCGTCTGCATTCACGACGCCAATGTCTTCACCGCGCCCGAGAGCTACAGCCGCGGCTTTCGCACCGCATACAGAACGCTGCAGCCGCTGCTGGTGCGCCGCAGCGCCCGGATCGCCACCGTCTCGCAGGCTTCGGCCCGGCAGCTTGCACGGCATCTGCCGCTGCGCGCCGCCGATATCGCCGTGCTCCCGAACGGCCATGAGCACGCCCTTGCCTGGGACCCAGCCAAGGCCGAGCAGGCTCCGGGATTGCTGGCGGCGCGCGGCGCTGCCGAACGGCCTTTCGTCCTGGCATTCGGTTCGCAGGCGCGCCACAAGAACCTCGCCCTTCTCACCACGATTGCGCCGGCCCTGGCTGAACTCGGCATCGACGTCGTCATCGCCGGAGGCGGCAACGGCATCTTCGCTTCGGAGCAGCTGGCGCAAGCCGCCAACCTCACCTTGCTGGGGCGGGTCAGTGACGATGACCTCGCCTTTCTGCTCGAGCGGGCGCTGTGCCTGGCTTTCCCGTCCTGGACCGAAGGGTTCGGCCTGCCGATCATCGAGGCGATGGCCCGCGGCTGCCCTGTCGTCTCCTCGAATTGCGCCAGCATGCCGGAGGTTTGTGGTGATGCCGCGTTGCTCGCATCGCCTGCGGACCCGGCAGCGTGGGTCGAACACATCAGAACGTTGGCGGACTCGGAGACGCTGCGGCAGGAGTTGAGCGGGCGCGGCCGCGAGCGCCTGCCGCTGTTCTCCTGGCGCAGCACCGCCGAGGGCTATCTGGACCTGGCGCAGTCGCCGAACGTGCGTCGCGCGGCCCAGGCGGCGCCGGCAATCCCGGCCCCGCGCATCGCCGCTGTCATCGCCACTCGTGGCCGGCCGGAGGTGGTGACGCAGACCGTCCTGCATCTGCTCGCCCGGCAGAGCCTGAAGCCAGACAGCGTCATCGTCTCCTGCATCGATGCGGCCGATGCCGGCGATCTGCAAGGCCGCAACGACGTCGTCGTGCTGACCGGGCCGGCCGGGCTCGCCGCCCAGCGCAACACGGCGCTCGCAAACCTGCCGCCCGGCACCGAGGTCGTCGCCTTCTTCGACGACGACTTCGTCGCCCATGAGGACTGGCTGGCCACGGCTGCCCGCACCTTCCGCGACGAGGCCAGCATCGTCGCCTTCACCGGCCGGGTCCTGGCCGACGGGGTGGGCGGTCCCGGCATCGCGTTTGCAGAGGCGATGAAGCTGGTCGCGGCGCCCCCGGCGGGCGACTGGTCCTGGATCGAGCCCTACAGCCCTTACGGGTGCAACATGGCCTTTCGCCTCGCCAGCATCGGCGACCTGCGCTTCGACGAGCGGCTCGTGCTCTATGGCTGGCTGGAGGACCGCGACTTTGCGGGGGCGCTGGCCCGGCGCGGCGGCCGCCTGGTCAAATCCGCCGATTCGATCGGCGTCCATATGGGCGTCAAGGGCGGGCGCATGGCCGGCGAGCGCTTCGGCTACTCGCAGATCGTCAATCCCCTCTACATGCTGCGTAAGGGCACGATGACGCTCGGCCAGGTGGCCGATCATCTCTTCCGCAACATGTCCGCCAATCTCGGTCGCTCGCTGCGCCCCGAGCCGTTCATCGATCGACGCGGCCGTCTCTGGGGCAATCTGCTCGGAATTGCCGACATCCTGCGCGGGCGCATGCAGCCCGAGCGCGCCGCCGCCTTGCAGCCGAGGGGGAAGTTCAGATGATGCTGGGAAAGCCGGGCGCATCCGGCGCGCCATTCCGTATCCTGCCGCTGCCGGACCCGACCATGGCGCCGGTGAGCGATGGTCCGGTCGCCCTGCTGCGGACGATCGGTGCTGTCGGGCTCCGGCACAAGCGCAAGCTGGCCATCTGGGTCGCCCTCTGCCTGGCGGCAGGCTTGGTTTATGTACGGACCACGCCGCCGACCTATAGCGCGGCTGCGACCGTGCTGCTCGAGCCGCGGCGGCAGGCACCGAGTTCGGCACGCGAGATCGCGGCGCCGAGCTCGCTCGACCTGAACGCCGCCGACAGCGAATTGCAGGTGATCCGCTCGGAGCGCTTGCTGAGCACGGTTTTCGATGCACTCGCGCTGGGCGGCCATCCCGAGCTCGGGCCGCAGTCGCCGGGCCCGTTGCAGGCGCTGAGCAGCCACATCACGGCCACGCTTCGAGCTGCGTTGGCGACATTCGGCATGTCCCAACCGGCGAGCCGGAGCACAGACGCTTCGCTTCGTATCGATCCGCGCCGCAACGCCTTCGAGAATTTCGCGCGACGCTTCTCGGCGCGGCGCGTCGGCCAGTCCTATGTGCTGGAGATCGCCTATTCCTCGGCTGATCCGGAACTCCCGGCACGCGTCGCCAATGCCGCCGCATCCGCCTATCTGCTGCAATCCGTCGCCTTCAAGGCCGACGCCGCCCGCAGCGGCGCGGAGTTCCTGCAGGGCAGGCTGGATACGCTCGCGACCCAGGTTAGGACCGCGGAGGCGGCTGTCCGCAGCGGCACGCTGCCAGCGCAGCCGATCCCCGATGCGGATGCCAGGATCATCGGCGCCGCCCAGACGCCGCTCGGGCCTTCAGCGCCGCGCGGCAGCCTGATCATGGCGTTCGCCGGCGTCTTCAGCCTGCTCGGCGGCCTGTTCGTCGCCGTCCTCGCTTCGGTCTTCGATCGCCGGGTTCGCTTCCCGCAGGACATCGCGCGCGAAACGGGGCTGCCCTGCCTCGCCGTCGTCCCCCAGGTCGGTAGCTGGCGTGGGCAGTCGCGTGCCTCCGGCGCGGACAAGTCGATGCTGGTGACGCGTGCGGACGCCGGCCCCTTCGCTGTGGCGATCCGCGACCTGCAGACCGCGATCGAGATCGCCTGGGTCGCGAGCCGCTCCCAGGGCAGCCCGGTCGTCGCGATCGGGTCCTGGCGAGCAGGCGTCGGCGCGACACTGCTGACGATGAACCTCGCGCAGCTGATCAATCATCGCGGTCGTCAGGTCAGCGTCATCAGCCCGGATGCCGCCCGCACGCAGGCCGACCACGGCAAGGAGGGGGCATCGCTGACCGATGTGATCGCCTCGGGCAGCACGGTGCCGGCGGCCTACGCCAATGTCGATGGCGTTCACCTGCTGCCGATCCGCTCGGCGACGCCGCAGCTCAACCGGTTCGTCGATTTCCGGGATCCGCGCGCGGCGCTTGTCGTCGCCCAGGCGAGGCAACGTGGCGAGGTGCTGATCGACCTGCCGCCGCTCGGCGAATCCTCCGATGCCGTCGCGCTCGCGACCCATGCCGACATCGTCGTCCTTGTCGCGGCCGAAGGCATGACGAGCCATGACGAGCTGAACGAGGCGCTCGGCACTCTTCAGCGCGCCGGCATCACCGTCATCGGCGCCGTGATCAATCGCAGCAGATCCTGACGGGCTCAGCCGGCGGCGCCGCGCATGTCGCGGTGCCCGATCGCGATCGCTCGCAACCGCCGACGAAAGCGACCGAGCAGGCCGAGGAACGGCCGCTCGAGCCAGCGCTCAGCGGCATAAGCGATGGCGATCATGAGCAGGAGGCAGCCGGCGATGAGGCTCGCGAGCACCAGCGCATTGTCGCTTGCGCGCAGATAGGCTTCCGCCACGACCGTGTAGATCAGCGGAACATGGACGAGGTAGAGCGGGAACGAGATTGCGCCGAGAAAGCGCCCGGCCCGGCCCGATAGCCAGGCAACGAGCAGGCCGGAGCGCAGGCAGCCATAGACGACGAGCAGCGCACCGAGCGGGTAGAGCAGGCCGCCCTTTTTTTCCGGATTGAATGCTTCCGGCAGCCAGTCGAGACCAAGCTGGCGCGCCGCATCGCCGCTCCGGGAGCCGATGAGGAGACCAAGGAGCAGCGCGGAGATCGGCAGGGCCGATGGGAGGCGCCCCGCCGCCCAGGCCTCGCGCAGGATGAGACCGAGCGGAAAGCAGACATAGTCATAGCGCCGCAGGGCGATGAAGATCGCGGCGCTGCCGATCGCGATTGCCAGCCTCAGCCTGGGGCCAGCAAAAGCGCAGGCGGCAAAGCAGAGGATCGAGCCGAGCAGCTCGGGACGCATCGTCCACAGGACGTTGTTGAAGAACGAGCCGCCGCTGAGGAAGATCCCGGCCATGCCGTTGTAGATCGCCGCGGCTGGATCGGGGATCGCTCCCTGATAGGTCCAGCCGAGCCAGCGGCTGCCGGTGAGCGCAGCGAGGTCCGTGGCGGAGTTCGGAAACAGGCTGAGCAACGACCAGGCCGCGAGCGTGCTGGCCGTTGCCGGGATCGCCAGCCGCAGATAGCGGATGACGACGTCGATCCAGATCGGATCGGATTTGCGCAGTGTCGCATTGGTCATGACGAAGCCGCTCAGCACGAAGAACACCGAGACCGCGAAGGTCCCGTTCCAGAGCACGGCGACGGGCGTATAGGCGAGCCAATGCGCGCCCGGCTGCTGTTCCGCCACGAACCACGGCGCCAGGGCCGACATCAGATGGAAGATCACGACGGCGACCGCCGCGACACCGCGGAGCCCGTCGAGATGGTCGAGTCTCTGGCTCACCAGCCTTCCCCGCTCTTGGCAGCCCCGATCCGCGGTCGCCACCAGCGATCGGAGAGATCGAGGCGCCCGGCACCGATCGCGAGCCGCATGCCGCAGGCGAGAAGGCCCAGCCCGTAAAGCAGAGCCCCCAGAGCCGCGATGGCGACAAGCTCGACCAGGACCGGCAAATGCCAGGCGGCGATGGCCCCGCGCAGGGCGAGCACCCCGGCCGTCATCACCGCCCCCGCGACGGCGATCTTCCAGAGATTGAGCAGTTGCTCGGCGATGCCGATCGCAAGCAGGCTGCGGAGCCAGCGCAGGAAGAAAGCCGCCATGATCGCAGCCGCGATCAGGCGACCGGCCGCCATGCCGACAGCGCCCCATTGCAGAAAGCCGATGGTGACGGCGGGAACACGAATGGCCAGGTCGTAGAGATTGAGCCGGAAGATGACCTCGGGGCGGCCGAGCGCCAGGCTCAGCGAGTACAGCGTCTGGAAATAGGGCGTCGCCATTACCGAGAGCGAGAGCAGGCTGAGCAGCCAGTCGGCGCCATGCCATTTCGGACCGAGCAGGACCTCGACGATCAGGTCCGAGGTCAGGGCGATCCCCAGGCTGCACGGCACCGAGACCAGCATGCTGAAGCGCGCCGCCTTGAGGAAGGCGAGCCGCAGCCGCTGATCCTCGCCCTTGATCCGGGCGAAGGCGGCCATGATCGGCTGTAGCGCCGGCCCGATCAGGCTCTGGGTCGGCATCACCGAGAGATCGGCCGCGACCGCATAGCGCCCGAGCACCTCCTTGCTGCCGCCGAGCCCAAGCAGAATGCGATCGAACTGCCAGTTCACCGCGGAGACCAGCTGCGCGCAGGTGAACCAGCCGACGAAGCTGGCGAAATCCGACAGGCGGGACAGCGACAGAGCCGGGCGGTAGGGCGCGAGGCGATAGGAGATGGCGCAGCCGAAGACGGGCGCTGCGACGAAGTTGACGACGAGCGCCCAGTAGCCGCCGCCGAGCAGGAGCGTCGCAATGGCCAGGCAGAAGGCGGCGAGCTTGCCGCCGGTCTCCAGCAGGAAGTTACGCAGGAATCCGAGTTCGCGGATGAACAGGATGAGGCCGGGACTGGCGAGGCCGCGCGCGATCGGCGCGAAGGCGAGCGTGAGGATCACCGGCACGAGCTGCGGGTCGCCATTGATCCAGGAGAATGGCCAGGCGACGGCAAGCAGCAGCAGCGCGATTGCGAGGCCCCGCAGGGCGCCGAGGGTGAAACCGGTGTCGAGATGGGCCTTGTCGACATGGGGGAGGCGGACCAGGGCCTGCGTCACCGGGATCTCGAGCACCATGTCGACGATCGCGACGCAGGACATGGCCAGCGCCGTCAGGCCGAAATCGGCGGGCGTCAGCAGCCGCGCCATGATCAGCAGCGTGAAGAAATCGATGAACCGGCCGAGGAAACGCGAGGCGACCAGCCAGCCGGCGCCCTGAAGGGCTTTCATCGCCAGCATGGCAGTCCGTCCGTAGCTTCAGCGCGCGCGTGCCGGCACCTGGCTCGCGCTTCGACTGCCGCCGGCGACATCGCTTGACTTACGACGCTCCGCATTAGCGATGGAAGCCGGCGGAGAGCCCGCGCAGGGCGTGAAAGGCTTCGAGCGCCGTGAGCAGCGGCAGGCGCGTGCGAGGGAAGGCGCGCGCGATCGCGCCCTCCCGCCAGAGCTGGCTGCGGATCGATGCGAGGCGTGACAGCGCGCCACCGGACAAGGCCTCGCGATCCCCGACGACGCCGGACCGACCGAAGTCGACGGAACGCTCGCCGATCGCCAGGGCCGAGAGATCGGCCTCGACCGGACGGGTGACGGCCCGCCGGAGCCAGGGCCAGGCACGAGCCGCATCGGCCATGATCGCTGCGCCACTGCCGACGCCGTCGATATAGGCGAGTGCGCCGGCCAGCAGCGGGTTGCCGATGCTGGGATCGACGGTGCCGAAGGCGATGTCGCCGGCATTGCAGGTGACTTCGCCGTTAGCGCCTTCCGCGAAGGAACGCACCGAGGGGATCGCCGGCTCGAACAGGCTTTCGATCAGTTGCCAATAACGCAGCACCGTCGAGCGGACCGCGAAGGGGCTGTAGCGATTGCGCTCCACCGCGAGCCCGACGACCCGCGGAAAATGCTCCTCGCTGAGACCCTTGTAGTTGCAGCGCGCCAGCTGGATGGTCTCGAAGCTCAGATCGGGCAGGCCGGCTGCGAGCAGGCGCTGCGTGCTGCCGTACAGTCCGGTATCGCACAGGATGATCCGCTTCGCGCCTTTGCTGGCCGAGTGGAGATGGCGGCGGAAGAGTGTGTTCTGCCGATCGACGTCGGCCAGGATGTCTTCGCCCGCAGGCCGCTCGAGCATGGCGAAGAAGCGCTCGGGCGCGAACGGCTCGTCCCATGATTGGAGAAGCTCGTAGCGCTTGCCGCCCAGCGCGGTTGCCACATCGGCGAAGCTGGCGCTGCGGAATTCGCGGCCAAGCTCGTCGAGCGCCGTTCCGCTGCGGGCCATGATCGCAGCCCGGGCCGCAACCAGCCGCGAAACCATCATGTTCTCGCGCGGCAGTGCAAGCGGCAGGTTCAGACGTTCTGCGACGCGCTCGAATGCCGCCCGAATGCCGAGGCCTCCGCGCGCACAAAACAGCAAGGCCGCGTCTCCGCGCTTACCTGCCTCCTCGGCATAGAGCCAGATCGCCAGGCAGAATTCGGCCACGATCGGCCCGAGCACCTCGCGCCCGAAGCCATGAGGATCGCGGACATGTTCCGCCGGCCTACGTCCACGCGCCGGCCTTTGGCGCATGAGGCGGCCGAATTCGCTCGCCGCACCGTGAAGGCGCGACAGACGGCGGCGCAGCTTGGGGCGCGGCAGATGGAGGGTTCGCAGGCCGAGGGCCGACGGCACGATGTGGTCGGCGAGCCGATCATCGCCGACATGCAGGGTCCGCCGGGCGTCGATCCCTTCGGCGGCGAGGACCGCATGGAAGAGATCGCCGCGCCGTTTGGTCAGGCCGAGATCGGCGCTGGAGTAGATCCTGTCGAGCAGGCCGGGACCGTGGACATGCGCGACCAGCGCCGCGAGCGTGGTGGTCGGTAGTCCGATATCGCTGATCGCGACGACGCGGCGGCCTTCTCCGCGGCAGCGGCGCAGGAGCGCCGCGAGGTCATGGTTCGGCCGCAGCGACTCCTTTTCGATCGCGAGCTCGATCGCAAGACGGATCTCGCACAGCTCTTCCACCCGAGCGCTGGGCAGTCCGAGCATGACGAGCTGGCGCCGGACGACGTCATGCAATGCGACCTCGCCGTCTTGCCCGGCCATGTCGAGCGCGCGATAGGCGAGGCGCTGCGCTGCCAGGCGCGCTTCGACCAGCGAGCTCTCTGCAACCGTCAGACCTTGTTCGGCCAGCTTGCGAGCGAAGCGACGCTCGCCGGCGATGATCCGCGCGCGCTCGGAGCGGATCGTGCGCAGCAGCAAGGTGTCGAACAGGTCGGTCGAGACCAGCGCGACCCCATCCAGCAGCGTTGTATCGTCAGGATGTGGCAAGCCCGGCATCATACGCTCCGTGCTCAGACGCAAGAGTGGAGACCGTCGCGACAACGACGGCGGCATGCGCAATGGCACGCCTTACGTAGATGAAAGCAGGGACCGTGCCAGTCCAAGGCGGGCATCTTTTTGAAATGCAGGTCAATTGCTCATTCGAATCGCAATCGCCGCGCGAATGAGCAGGAAAAGGTTCGCTGTGCTGACGAGTCTTGCTTTTAGCTGATCTTGCAGGCGACTAGCCTTGTTGCATGTCCGATCTATGGGGCTCGGGGATGGAAGAGACGGTCCAGCGGATCGATGATGCCGACAGCATGGCCGCCCAGCACTGCGGTGCGATCGTCCTCGGCGCGGGCGTCTCGGGCTTGGTCTCGGCCTCAGTGCTCGCCAATCAGGGCTGCAGGCGGATCATCGTCGTCGACGAATACGCGCATCTCGGAGGGAACCATATCGACTGGTCGTCCGGCGACTACACCTTCGACATCGGCAGCCTGATCTTCCAGGACGATTCACCGCTGCTGCAGCATTTCCCCGAGCTGCTGCCGCTCTACGTGCCGATCCGGCCGCGCTGGGCGAGGCTGAATCCGCAAAGGTTGATCACCGCCTATCCGATCTCGGTGAAGGACGACATCCTGCGCGCCGGGCCGGTCGAGGTCGCCCGCATCCTGGCGTCGGCGGCCTATGCTCGCCTGTTCAAGCGGCGCATGCGCAACGCCCGCGAATTCGCCCGTCACTGGATCGGGGCGAGGCTGCTGCACCGCTCGGGCCTCGATGCCTACATGACCCGGTTCTACGGAATAGCCTCCGACCAGATCGGCATCGAACTGGCCCGCAAGCGCATGCAATGGATCAGCGAGCACGCCTCGCTGCGTGCCATCCTCGGGCGCCTGCGCCGGACGAAGCCGGCGGTCCCGACCAATCGGCAACTGGCGCGTCCGCGCGAAGGCTTCGCCACCCTCTATGCTGCCGCAGCCGCATCGCTGAGTGCGCGCGGCGCCAGCTTCCTGCTGGGGGCAAAGATCGATCGGATCGAAAAACTCGGCAATCGCTTCGTGCTGTTTCGCGAGGGGCAGGCGATCGTCGCTGATCGCATCGTCTCGACCATTCCGATCCCGCGCCTGCAAGCGCTCTGCAACCTGCCCGTTTCACAGGAACTCGAGACGATCACGCTGCTGGGACTCTATTTCAGCTTCGACGGGACGCGCGGCTTCGACGAGGAGATCATCTACAATTTCTCCTATGACGGTGCCTGGAAGCGCTTGACCATGTACTCCGATTTCTACGGCCGCGTGCAGGGACGCGAATATTTCGGCGTCGAGGTGATCGCCAACCATATCGGCAAGTCGATCGCCCAGGCCGAGGCGGATTTCCGCAGCCATGTCGCTGCGAATGGGCTGTTCCGCGGCGATCTCACGCTCGAAGGCGGCCAATTCCTCGACAATGCCTATCCGATCTATCGCAATGGGGCCGACGAGAGCGCCGCCGAGGCGGTCAAGGCGCTGAAGGCTTTCGGGATCGAGTCCTTCGGTCGGCAGGGCGGCTTCAATTACCAGCCGACGGCGCGGGTCTCGACGATCGAGGCCGAGGCGGCGCTGCGGAGCGCCGCGGCGATCCCGGCACAGTAAATGCAGGGTTCGTGGCGCCCAGCGGCGCAGAGGCGCGAGCGCAGGCGAGTTGCGGTCCGAGCAGCGTGATGGGCCCATGCGTATCCTCCATTTGCTGAATCACACGACGCAGTCGAACGGCCATGTCCACGCTGCCGTCGACCTTGCCTGCGAGCAGAGCCGGCTCGGCCATGTCGTCGCCGTTGCCAGCGGTGGCGGGGATTTCGATCGCCTGCTCGTCCGCAACGGCGTCAAGCTCTTCACGATCGACCATCAGCGAAAGGCAACGACGCTACTAGGGTCGACCTGGGCTCTGCGGCAGGTGGTGGGCAATTTCGGCGCCGACATCCTCCATGCCCATATGATGACGAGCGCGGTGCTCGCCTGGCCGGTCTGCAAGCTCGCCGGCATTCCGCTGATCACGACCGTTCACAACGAGTTCGAGAAGAGCGCCATTCTGATGAGCCTAGGCACGCGCGTCATCGCGGTCAGCGCCGCCGTCGGCGCCTCGATGCGCCGGCGCGGCGTCCCGGCCGCCAAGCTCCGCGTCATCCTCAACGGCACCATCGGCTCGGCCCGCCTGGCGAACCGCGAGATCTCCCCCGTCGCGCTCGCCTCGCCGAGCATCCTCTTCGTCGGCGGGTTGCACCCGCGCAAGGGCCTGGCCGATCTCTTCGCAGCCTTCGATCAGGTCCATCGCCAGTACCCGCAGGCGCGCCTGCATATCGTCGGCGACGGACCCTTCGCGCAGACCTATCGCGAGATGGTTGCTGGTCTTTCCTGCCATGAGGCCGTGCGCTTCGAGGGCAGCAAGGCGGACCCCTTTCCCTGGATGCGCGGCGCAGACATCTTCGTGCTGCCTTCCCATGCCGACCCTGCGCCGCTCGTCCTGCCGGAGGCGCGGGAAGCAGGCTGCGCTGTCGTCGCGACCCGTGTCGACGGCATTCCCGAACTGCTCGAAGGCGGCGAGGCCGGCGTACTGGTGCCGCCCCGCGACCCCGATGCGCTTGCCGCCGCCCTGTCCGGGCTGATCTCGGAGCCCGGTGCGATCAGCCATTGGCGGGCGCGCAGCCAGTACCGGGTCGACCATCTCAGGATCGCGCGCGTCGCCCGCGAGACGCTTGATCTCTACGACGAGGCAGCCCTGCAACTGGGCCGCAAAGCCGGATCGGTTCTGCCCCGCACGGGGTGAATACGCCGGAACTGCCTCGGCCCTTCCCACCAGACGGAGATGAGCCATGCCAACCATGCCATCCCGCCGGGCGCTGCTGCGTGCGGCAGCGGCCCTTGCGACAGCGGCGAGCGTGCGCTCGACATCGGCAGGTGCACAGCAGGATGAGGGAGACCCGACGCTCGGCCGCAGGCTCGTCTTCGACGAATCCTTCGCGAGTATCGATCCGGCGATCTGGCAGGCCGGTCCGAAGGCGACCACTCACGAGCCCGGCTTCTACGGCCGCTCGGCCTTCAGCCGCCGCGGCGGCGAGGAGGGCTTCGACCCCTACGCCATCGTCGCCGATCCACTGGCTTCGGGCGGTCACGCGCTCGAGATCTCGGCCCGCTATCTTGGCCGGCAGATGAACGTGCCTGCCTATTACGGCAATGCGCTCCCGGAGTTTCAGTGGGTCTCCGGCAATCTCCAGACGGCGCGCCGCGACGGCACGATCCTGAAAGGCTGGCGCAGCGGCTATTTCGAGGCGCGGATGCGGTTCCCGGCCCATCCGCTCAGCTTCCCGGCCTTCTGGCTGATGAATGGCCGCAGCATCCTGTTTCCCAAGACTAGCGTCGAGATCGACATCGTCGAGCACAAGGGCTGGGAGCACCGGCTCTACGGCGCGTATCTGCACGAATGGGGGCAACCAGGCGAGCGCCACGAAGGTGTCGGCGTTCCCACGGAAGTCGACCTGACCAGCGGCTATTTCCGTTATGGCGGGCTGATCGAAGGCGATCGCTGCGTGCTCTATTTCGAGCGCAGGCCGATCCGCGATCCAAAGACCGGCCGCGCGATCGATTGGCGCATCGGGCGCGCGAGCGAACTCGACGCGCAGAGCGATGTCTTCTGGCCGCTGATCACGCTCGCCTTGCGGTCCGACGTGCCCTTTCCGCAGCCGCTCAGGCCGGAGGACCGTGAGGCGCGGCTGCGGGTCGATTATGTTCGCGTCTATGGCAGCTAGCCGGAGGGCTGGACGGCCGGGCGCTCATGCGGGCTGAAGCGCCGCTTCGGCTTGGACGCAGCGCACGAGCCGCCCTTCGCCGAGCGCCACTGCCGGCGGCAAGCCCGCCCGGCAGGCATCCTCCGCCTGCTTGCAGCGTGGCGCGAATGAGCAGGAGGACGGTGTCTCGTTCAGTGGCGGCGGCGCGCCGGGGATCGCTTCCAGCCGCTCCCCCTTTTTCGCGCCATGCAGGTTCGCCGCGAGGAGACCACGCGTATAGGGGTGGCGGGGATCCCTCAGCAGTTCGCGCACCGTGCCGGTCTCGACGATCTGGCCGGCATACATCACGGCGAGCCGGTCGGAGACCTCGACCGCGACGCCGATGTCGTGGGTCACGAAGATCACGCCCATGCCGAGATCGCGCTGGAGCTGGCGCAGCAGCAGGAGGATCTGGATCTGTACGGTGGCGTCGAGCGCCGTGGTCGGCTCGTCGGCGAGCAGGAGCTTCGGGCGGGCCGCGAGAGCCAGCGCGATCATGGCGCGCTGGCGCATGCCGCCGGACATCTCGTGCGGATAGGCCTTGAGTCGCCGCTCGGGCGAGGGGATGCGCACCAGTTCGAGCAGCTCGAGCGCGCGCGCCATCGCCTGCTTTGCCGAGAGCTTCTCGTGGCGCATGATCGCCTCGGCAATCTGCTCGCCGACCGTGTAGACCGGGTCGAGCGCCAGCGCCGGATCCTGGAAGATCATCGAGGTGACGGCGCCGCGATAATCCGAGAGCTCCTGCGGCCCGAGCGCCAGCACGTCCTTGCCGTCGACCATGACCTTGCCGCCGATCTCGGTCCGGCTTTCCGGCAGGAGGCGCAGCAGCGTCTTCAGCGTCACGCTCTTGCCCGAGCCGGATTCACCGAGGATGCCGAGGACCTTGCCGGGCTCCAGCGTCAGCGAGACGCCGTTGACCGCATGGACCGTCTGCGCGCCCTTGAAGCGGACGGTGACGTTCTCCATCGCGACGAGAGGTGTCGTCATGCGGCATCCTCCAGCGCGGGCGCGCGGCTGTGACCGGAGCCGGGAATCTCCATGTGGCAGGCGGCAAGCCGCTTGCCCGCGCCGACCGGGGTCAGCGCCGGCTTGGCCTTGGAACACACCGTCTGCGCCTGCGGGCAGCGCGGGTGAAAGCGGCAGCCTTCCGGCGGATTGATAGGGTTCGGCGGATCGCCGGCGAGCGGCGCCTCCATCGTCCGGTTGTCCGGGTCCATGGACGGCATCGCCGAGAGCAGCGCCCTTGTATAGGGATGGCGTGGATCGTCGTAGAGTTCCTCGACCGGCCCGATCTCCACCACTTCGCCGAGATACATCACCATGACGCGGTCGCTGATGAAGCGGACGACGTTGAGGTCATGGCTGATGAAGATGTAGGTCAGCCCGAACTCCTCGCGCAGGTCCATCAGCAGGTTGAGCACCTGCGCCTCGACCGATTTGTCGAGCGCCGAGACGGCTTCGTCGAGGATGACGAGGCGCGGCCCCAGCGCCAGCGCGCGGGCGATGTTGACGCGCTGGCGCTGGCCGCCGGAGAGCTCGTGCGGATAGCGCGCGGCGAAGCGGGCGGGATCGAGCCCGACGCGGGCAAGCAGGTCGCGGGCCCGCAGGATCGCGCCGGACTTCGGGACGCCGTGCACGGTCGGCCCGAAAGCGATCGAATCCTCGATGGTCAGCCGCGGGTTGAGCGAGGCGAACGAATCCTGGAAGACCATCTGCGCCTGGCGGCGATAATCCTTCAGCGACAGGGCGCTGCTGCCGACGGCCTCGCCATCGAACAGCATTTCGCCCTCGTCCTGCGGGATCAGCTGCATGACGACGCGTGCCGTCGTCGACTTGCCGCAGCCGGATTCGCCGACGACGCCGAGCGTCTCGCCCTTCATCACAGTGAAATCGACGCCGTCGACCGCGCGCACCACCGCGCCGCGCCCGAGCGGGAAGTGCTTGGTCAGCGTCCGCGCTTCGAGCAGCGGGGTGCCGGCGCCGCCGCGGTCGAGCCCGTCTTCGGCATGGAGCGAGAGCGACATGGGTCAGCCTTTCACGTCCATGGCCGAGCGCAGCCC
Organism: Allobosea sp. P4_H5; assembly: GCF_056400825.1. NCBI lineage: Bacteria > Pseudomonadati > Pseudomonadota > Alphaproteobacteria > Hyphomicrobiales > Alloboseaceae > Allobosea > Allobosea sp. P4_H5. Next base: position 164,076 of record NZ_JBFUKM010000002.1, read on the forward strand.
GTCCGAGAGCAGGTTGAACGAGATCGAGGTGATGAAGATCGCGACGCCCGGCAGCGCGGCGACCCAGGGCTGGACATAGATCGCGGTGCGCAGCGTGTTCAGCATCAGGCCCCATTCCGGCGTCGGCGGCTTGGTGCCGAGGCCGAGGAAGGAGAGGCCCGATGCCAGGATCATCGAGACCGAGATCAGGCTGGTCGCATAGACGAAGATCGGCCCGAGCACGTTGCCGAGCACGTGCACGCGGATGATCGTGCCGGAACCGGCGCCGGAGGCGCGCGCCGCCTCGACATAATCCATCGCCCGGACCTGTGTCGTCACGCTCTCGGCGATGCGGGCGATCGGCGGGATGAAGACGATGGTGAGCGAGAGCAGCGAGTTGAAGACACCGGCCCCGAGCGCGCCGGAGAGCGCGATCGCCAGCAGAACCGAGGGGAAGGCGTAGAAGATGTCGACGGTGCGCATCGTGATCGTGTTGAACTTGCCGCCGAAAAAGCCGGCGGCGACCCCAATCAGCGAGCCGAAGCCGAAGGCGATGAAGACCGGCACCACGCCCATGAACAGCGACAGCCTGGCGCCGTGGATCAGGCGCGAGAGCATGTCGCGGCCGAGCTCGTCGGCGCCGAGCGGATAGCCCGGCGTGCCGATCGGGCGCAGGCGCCGCAGCATCGACGAGCGGGTCGGGTCGGCCGGGGCGATATAGTCGGCGAAGACCGCCATCAGGATGATCAGCAGCACGACGATGCCGGCGCCGACCGCGACCTTGTCCTTCCGGAAGCGCCTGAAGACACCGGACCAGTAGCCGGGAGAGCGCGCTGGCTGGGGCAATGTCGCTGTCGGCACTGCGGCCGGGGAGGTCACCGCGCTCATCTCAACGCCTCCTCACGCGGGGATCGAGCAGGCCCTGCACGATGTCGACGAGGACGTTGAGGCCGACGAAGAACATGGCGAGGACGAGGATCGTGCCCTGCAGCAGCGGCAGGTCGCGCTGGAAGATGGCGTTGCCGAGCAAGAAGCCGGTCCCCGGCCAGGAGAACACCGTCTCGATCAGGATCGATCCCCCCAGCAGGTAGCCGAGCTGAAGGCCCATCACCGCGAGTGCGGTCGGCGCGGCGTTCTTCACGACATGGCGGAAGACGCCGAAATCCATCAGGCCCTTGGCCCGCAGCGCCGGCACGAATTCCTGGTTCAGGATGTCGGCGACCAGCGCGCGGACCGTGCGCGAAATGATGCCCATCGGGATCACCGACATGGTGACCGCCGGCAAGATCATGTGGCTGACATGCTCCCAGTCCCATTTCCAGGCGGCCGAGCCGCCAGGGCCGGCGCCGCCGGGCGGCAGCCAGCCGAGCTGCACCGAGAACACAATCACCAGCACCATGCCGAGCCAGTAATGCGGGACGGACACGCCGAGCACGGCGAGCATGGAAGCGAACTTGTCGAGGAAGGAGCCGCGGAAATAGCCGGCGACGAAGCCGAAGAAGCAGCCGAGGACGAAGCCGATCACGGTGGCAAGGCAGGCAATCATCAAGGTGTTGCCGACCGCGCGCCAGACCTCGGCGGCGACCGGGCGGCCGCTCGCGATCGAGGTGCCGAGATCGCCCTGCACCGCCTTCCAGAGCCAGAGCCCGAACTGCACCGGCAGCGGCCGGTCGAAGCCGTAGAGCTTCCTGATCTCCTCCTGCATCTGCTGCGAGGCGTCCGGCGGCAGCACCGAGGTCAGCGGGTCGCCCGGCGCGATATGCACGAGCAGGAAGCAGAACACGCTGACGCCGAGCGCAACCGGCAACACATAGAGGATACGCTTGGCAAGATAGGTCAGCATGGCCGGCTCCGCGTCATTCGGTGCTCCCTTGCGGCCCTTACTTGTCCATCGAGATCGGCGAAAAATCCTGGAACCAGTTCTGCGCCTGGACGAAGCCCTTGACCTTGGCCGACAGGGCGCGCGGGTTGACGTCGTGGGTCACCATCAGGAAGAGCGCGTCGTCGACGTATTTTTCATGCGTCTTCTGCAGGATCTTCGTCTGCTCGGCCGGATCGAAGGTGGTGCGGATCTGGTCGAAGAGCTTGTCCATCTCGGGGTCGCAATAGATGCCCCAATTGGTGCCCGCCGGCGGCTTCAGATCGCATTGCAGGTGGCGGATGAAGCCGGTGAACGGGTCCTGGATGAAATAGGTGTAGTTCATCCCCGTCGCCTTGCGCGACGACTCGTGGTTCGCGCCGGCCCGCCAGATGTTGATCAGCGTGTTCCACTCGACCACCTCGAAATCGACCTTGATGCCGACCTCGGCGAGGTTCTGCTGGACGAATTCGTTCATCGGCAGCGGCTGCATCTGGCCCGAGCCCGAGGGTGAGATCAGGATCCGGGTCTGGAGCGGCTTGGCCGGGGAGTAGCCGGCCTCGGCGAGCAGCTTCTTCGCCGCCGCCGGATCGTATTTCAGCTTGAAGCTCGGCTTGCCGAACCATTGATGGCCGGGTGGATAGAAGCCTTCGGCCGGGATCATCATGCCGCCGAGCAGTTCCTTCAGCCCGTCGCGGTCGATGGCGAGATTGGCCGCCTTGCGCACGCGGATGTCGTTCCAGGGCGAGCCCTCGACCCGCGAGAGATGCCAGGTCCAGTTGTGCGGATAGGCGTTGGTGACGATCTTGTAGCCGGCACCTTTCAGCGACTCGACGAGATCGGGCGCCGGCGCCTCGATCCAGTCGACCTGGCCGGAGCGCAGCGCCGCGGCGCGCGCATTCGGCTCCGGCAACGGCAGCAGCACGAGCTTGTCGAGCTTGGGCACCCGCGCCTTGTCCCAATAGTCCTTGAACGGCGAGAGCTCGGCCCGCTCGCGCGGCTGGAAGGCGGTCAGCTGCCAGGGGCCGGTGCCGGACGGCGTCTTGGCGAAGGCCTCCCAGTTCTTGCCGAGCTTCTCCCACTGCGCCGGCGACGACATCATGACCCAGGCGAGCTGGTAGGGCAGCGTTGCGTCGGGCGATTTCGTGGTGATCTCGACCTTGTACTTGTCGATCACCTTGTAGGCAGCGACCGCCGGAATGCGCGAGCGCCCCTGCGCCGCCTGGCGCTGGTCGAATTGCGGGCTATCGTTCTTGAGCAGCTTGTCGAGATTCCAGACCACCGCCTCGGCGGTGAACTCGGAGCCGTCATGGAACTTCACGCCCTCGCGCAAGGTGAAGGTCCATTTCGTCTTGTCGCTCGCATCGACCGCCCAGGCGGTGGCGAGGCCGGGCTTGAGGTCGGAGGGCTTGTCGGCGCTGGAGAGGTCCCAGTTGATCAGCGCGTCATAGACCGTATAGCCCATGAAGCGCATGCCTTCGCCGCCCTGGTCGGTCTGGCCGGTGGTCAGCGGAATGTCCGAAGCGGTCATGCCGATGCGCAGCGTTCCTTGGGCGAGCGCCTGCTGAGCGAAGAGTGTGACGCCGGCGGCGAGCGAGAGGGCCAGGGTTGTGCGGACCATCGGGGACCTTTGATCTGGAAGGGTTCTGAACCGGCTCAGCAAGGGCCGTGCCATGTTCACGGCCGAAAGGACGCCTGCGCCTCGCCGTCATGCCCGCCCTCGTGGCGAGCATCCACGTCTTGGACACGGTGCTCGACCGGCGAGGCGAAGACGTGGATGGTCGGGGCAAGCCCGACCATGACGGAGAGGTCAGGCCTACGGCCTCGTCACTCCATCGACATCGGCGCGAGGTCGATGAACCAGCTCTTCGGCTGGACCACGCCCCTGACCTTGGCGCTCATCGCGCGCGGGCCGACATCGTGCGCCACCCAGACGAAGGGCGCTTCCTCGACGATCCGGGCGTGGAGCTTGGCGAGTGCCGCATCGCGCGCCGTGCCGTCGAAGGAGGTGCGGGCGTCGGCGATCAGCTTGTCGAACTCGTCATTGCCGAAATAGCCCCAGTTGTTGGAGACCGGCGGGAAGGTCTTGGTCGAGACGAAGCGGACCATGGCGAAGAACGGGTCCATCGCCGCATAGGTGACATTGGTGGCGTTGGCGCCGCGGGCATTGGCGTGCTTGGCGCCCTCGCGCCAGTTGGTGAAGACGGCGTTCCACTCGCCGACCTCGAGCGCGACGTCGAAATAGCAGTCCTTCAGCGCCTGCTGCATGAACTCGTTCATCGGCAGCGGTTGCATCTGGCCGGAACCGGAGGCCGAGGTCAGTACCTTGACCTTCGCTGGCTTGGAGGCTGAGAAGCCGGCCTCGGTCATCAGCTTCTTGGCGGCTTCGAGATCGTATTTGATCTCGAATTTCGGGTTGCCCCACCAGGGATGGCCGGGCGGCACGGTGCCCTTCGGCACTTCCATCAGCCCGCCGAGCAGCGTCTTCAGCTCTTCGCGGTTGACGCAGAGGTTGGCGGCGTGGCGTACCTTCTTGTCGAGCCAGACTGAACCCTCGGCGAAGGAGAGCTGCCAGGGCCAGACATGCGGCTGGGCATTGGTGTAGATCGAGAAACCGCGCTGCTTGATCTGCGGCACGGCGTCCGGCGCCGGCGCCTCGATCCAGTCGACCTGGCCCGAGAGCAGGGCGGCAGTCCGCGCGTTCGCTTCCGGCAGGGGTAGAAGCACGACGCGGTCGACCTTCGGCGCCCGTTTTTGATCCCAATAGGCCTTGTTGGCGACCATCTCGAAGCGTTCGCGTGGGACGAGCCGCACGCCCTTGAACGGGCCGGTGCCCGACGGATCGGCCGAGAAGGCGGCCCAGGCCTGCTTCGAACGTTCGGCGGCGTCGGCCACCGAGGCCGGCACGGCGGCGAGCTTGGCGGCCCAGTGCGTGGGCGAAGCCATGTAGAGATTGGTCAGGTTGATCGGCAGGAAGGCGTCGGGCTCGGAGGTGGTCAGCTCGACGGTGAGCGGGTCGATCGCCTTGGCCGACTTCAATGTCGGCATGCGCGAGACGGTGACGCCTACTTGGTCGGCAGCAAAGTGAGCCGCCTCTTTGTTGAGCACTTTCTCGACATTCCAGACCACCGCGGCGGCATCGAAGGCCGAACCGTCCTGGAACTTGACGCCCGGGCGCAACTTGAACACCCATTTGGTCTTGTCGCCGGCGTCGACCGCCCATTCCGTGGCGAGGCCGGGAATGACGATGCTGGCCTTGTCGGCAGAGGACAGGTCCCAGTTGGTCAGCCCGTCATACATCGGGATGCCGGTGAAGCGGTTGCCTTCGAAACCCTGATCGGGCTGACCGTGCGTGCGCGGGATATCGGCGGCGGTCATGCCGATGCGCAGGACTTTCTCCTGCGCCAGCGCCGCGCCCGCGGTCGAGAAGCCTAGCGCCAGCATGACGGCGCGCGTGATGAATGTGGATGACATGACGGTGCTCCCCTCGAGGCCCGGCGTTGGTTCGCGCGGATCACGGGTGAGCTAGCAACGGACATGCCATTGGCTCGGACCGCCGAAGAAGGCATTGGCCGCAGCCCCAAACCAGCTTGAGCCATCTCTCCGAACTGTCCGCTCTCTGGAGCGGTGCCGAGGTCAGCTGTTGGCGCATAAGACGAGTTACGGACGTAACATGAATGGCCTTGGATACGGCATCCCGATGGATGCACTCTTGGAAGGTTGCCGGCCTCGCGCACATGGCGGCGCGGAAATCGGTCACGCCGCCCTGATCGGTCGGCACCAGCCGCGACGTGACGGCGCTGCTGTCCGTCGCGTACCCGCCACCCTCCTGGCGCTGGAGGATATCCGACATCGCCGTTCCCGGCCGTTCGAAGTGATCGGCCATGTCGCGGCGCGCGGTGTTCGCCGTGTCGAGCTGCCCGCGCAGCTCCGGCGGCACGGCGTCGTCGAGGAAGCGATTGACCTCTCCCTGGAACTGGCCGGCGACACGGCCGCGCTGGAGCTCGCCCGCGTTCTGCGCGCCGCGGATGTCGTCGGCGAGGCCGCTGCGGATCGACATGACCTCGCGCAGCGGCACTTTGCCGCTCGCCGCTTCGCCAGGGCGCATGACCGGCTGGCCGTCCGGTCCAAGGATCGGGCTCGGCGAGGGCGGAACGGCCGGTTGCGCCAACTGCTCCGGCACGCGCGCTTCGGCCGGCATGAAGCGCTGCCGATCGTTCAGCGGCAGATTGTCCGCGGTCGCGGCGAAGCGCTCGGCGAGCGGCGCGACATCGACCGGCACGGTCGCTTCGTTGACCGGGCGATAGGCCTCGTCGACACCCGCCTTGACGGTATCCTTGGCGTCCTGAAGCGCCGAGCGCACACTGGCGCCGCGCGCCGTGGCGTCTGGCATGCCGGGCATGACCGCACGAACCGCGTCCTCGGCCTGCTGACGGGCAGTTTGCGTTTCGAAGATGAGATCGGTCAGGCGCCGGTCGCGCTCGACATCGAGGGCGCTGCGGAACGTGCCAGGCGTCTCCGTCGGCGCGATCTCGGACAGCGCGCGGTCGACGGCTTCCGCATTGGCCGAGCGCTGCTCGACGAAGCGACCCGCGCCGGCCCCCTGCTGACGGCCGTACTCGAGCGCGGCGAGGCCGGAATTGCCCGTGCGATCGGCCACGGTCTCGTGGTAGCCGGGGATGACCTCGCCGGGCGTCTGGCGCTGCGGGTTCATGATCGCGCGAATCAGCGGATCGGCGTCGACAGGCGCCTGCGGCGAGCCGCGATAGCCGCCCGCGTCCAGGATGCGCTCGGTCACGGCATCGCGCACGACCTGGTCCTGGAAATTCGGGTTCTGCCGCACCGCGTCGAAGACGTTCTTGGAGCCGCGCGCCAGCATCCCGCCAAGGCCCGTGATCCCGGCGGCGGAAGCCGGCACGCCGAACCACGTGGCCCGCCTGCTGTATGCGCACCCGCACGTCCGCAAGCAAGTGCCTTGAGGTAGGGCTTCGGGCTTCCTATCAGATGTCGGCGCACCAAGTGCCGGCACGCCGAACAACTTGCGTCCCTACGCCGCCATTGGTCAGAATGCGGTTCCCGCTCCCGTCCGAGCGACCATCGGCGGCGTAGACCACGGAAGCGTCACGCGCGTCGACGGCGTTAATCTCAGCTGCCGTCAGCGGCAGCTGGTGACGCTACGTTACGACGCCAGGCTTAAGGATGAACTTGGCCGTGAACGTCCCTTGGAAGGTCGTGTCCAGCACCTGGATGTTGGAGCCGAGCGACGCGTTGGTGACGACGCCATGCACATAGATTCCGTACGGCGCGCCCGGCCCGAGTTCCTCCAGAATGTTCTCAGAAATGGTGATGTTCTGGCCGGCGGAGATGCGCATGTGCGCGCCGCCTGCACCTGAATTCGAGCGCGTGGTGTTGCGGCAAACGGCAAGATCGGTCAGCCAAACGTTACCGTCAACACGCTCCACGAGATAGATCGCCCCGACATAGGTCGAGCCGGTGTAGAGGTTCGAGAACTCGTTGTCCGAGAAATTGAACCTCGACGCGGCGCCGGTCGTCGGGCTGGCGTCGACCGAGGCCGCGTAGATGCCGTAGTAGCCCTGTTCCTCGATCGTGTTGTTGTGGACGCAGATTTCGCCGGCCGGGTGGTTGGCGATCTCGATCTTCACGCCGTATTGCGCACCAACGATCCAGTTGTGGTGGATCACCCAATAACCGGCCGCCAGATCGTCGGCGAAGACGGTCGAAATATGGCCCTGGACGCAGCGATAGAACGCGGCGCCCGTCGGAGACGCAGTTGCCGGCCTGGTACTGCTTGTCCGTGACCCATAGCTCGGCCGGATCGACGCCGGTCGACAGGTTCGGCGCCAGCGCGTCGGCCGTGACGATGCCATTGCGCAGCCGCCCGTCCTCGCGCCGTCCTGAAGGCCGACGATCGTCTGGTTGACGGAATGCCCGAGATTATCGAGCTCTTCGTCGACCTTCGGCCCCGGCAGCGGCTTCTGCGGCGCGTTGGCCTGATACCCGGAGAAGCTGTAGCCGCGGGTGCTGCACTCGGCGATGATCTCGACTGAGCGCACAACCGACAGGTCGTCGTCGACGCCGGCGACTACGATGTTCTGCTCCGCATCGATGAGTTGCGGCTGGTCAGACCTTGCCGTCAGGCAGGCCTGGCATGCGCAAGCCACTCCGCTTCAGCCGAATGCGCTGGCAGTTCGAGGTTGGCGCGGAAGCTGCCCCCGACATAGTCGTCATCGATCAGGGAGCGGCGCCGCAGTTCCGGCAGCAAGCCGTTAAGCAGCAGGTCCTCTTGGTCCGGATTGCCCAGCCCGTGCAGGGTGACGACGTCGAGGACGCCGGCGCGGAAACGCTCTTCGATGGCGTCGGCGAGCTGCTCCGGCGTGCCCGCCACCGACCAGTGGCCGGTCTCCTGCGCTTCGATGATAAGCTCGCGCAAGGTCAGCCCCAGCCGGGCATAGCGCCGGAAGATCTCCACGCGTCCGCGCCGGCGGTTGATGCTCGTCACCTCCGGTAGCAGCGCCTCCGGCACCGGTTCGTCGAGGGGCAGGCTGGAGAGATCGAGCTCGCCGCCGAGCATGTCGGCGAGTTTCAGGCGCCCCTGCTCGTAGTCGATCCGCTCATGCTTGTCCTTGAGCCGGTGGGCGACATCGGCCTCGGACGAGCCGATGACCGAATGGAAGGAGTTCATGATGAAGGGCAACCCGTGATCGCGCCCGAAGCTTGCGGCGCGGCGGCGAAGCTCGGTCACAAAGGCAATGGCATCCGCGAGCTTCGGCTGCGAGGTGTAAACCACCTCGGCATAGCGCGCGCCGACGACGACACCGGCTTCGGATTGTCCGGCCTGGAACTGCACGGGCCGCCCCTGCGGCGAGGGCGGGATATTGAGCGGCCCCTGCACGCTGAAATAGCGGCCGCGATGGTCGATGCGGTGGAACTTGGCAGGGTCGATCGCGATCGCGCCCGATGCCTTGCGCTGCGCGGCGTCGCGCTCATTCGCGTCGTAGAGCGCGTTGACCACCGCGATGAATTCCGCGGCGCGCGCATAGCGCTCTTCCGGGCTGAGCAGCGCTTCGCCGAAATTCTCCTCGCCGACGGACGACGTCACCGCGTTCCAGGCGGCGCGCCCGCCGCTGGCATGGTCGAGCGTGCCGATCTGGCGGGCGAGATTATAGGGGTGGTGGAAGGTGGTGGAGAGGGTCGCGACGAGGCCGATCCGCGTCGTGGCCTGGCTGAGCGCGGCGAGCGCGATCAGCGGCTCCTGGATGCCGGCCGTGCCCGCAAGCCCGGCCAGATCGATCTGCAAAAGGTCGGCGGTGAACAGGCCGGTGATCTTCTCGGCCTCGGCCTTCTGCGCCAGCGCGACGGCGCGCTTCGCACCAAGCGCGGGGTCCGCATCATTGGCTGCAGCGATGACATTGCTGGCGCCGAACAATGTCTTGAGGCGGCGGGAGCGAGGGGCTGCCATGGTGATGTCCTTGTCGATGGATGATGGACCGCGGCGGGGAATGCCTGATCACCCGACGCGCTTGCGTCCGGGTGCGTTCTCAGGCCGCGAGAGAGATGTGCGCTGCCGCCAGCAGCTCGAGGGTCTTCAGCCGCTGGCTGCCCTCCGTCTGCGGGCAATCGACGACGAACTCGTCGATTCCGAAGGTTCGGTGCAGCCGGCCCAGCTCGGCGTGAACCTGCGAGGGCGTTCCGCGGATGACGAGCGCGCTGCGCTCCTCGATCCGGTAGCGGCTGGCGCCGACCTGCCGGACATATTCCAGGGCCTGCTCCCTGCTGCCGACATTGACGCCCTGGCCGTTCTCGACCTCCACCCGGAAGCGACGGATGTCGCCGGCGAGGCGGCTGGCTTCGGCCTCGGTCTCGGCCGTGACAACGCCGACCGCCAGCAGGATCGACCGGCCTCCGGCCTCGCGATAGGCCGCGACAGCTCCCGCAATGGCGGTTTCATCGCCGTTGATGTGACCGGCATAGACGAAATTCCAGCCCAGCCGCGCCGCCAGTCGCGCGCTGTCCGGGCTCGCGCCGAGGAGGAATCGTTCTGCCGATGTCGCAGGCGCGGGATAGGCGGCAAGACGGTCGGCCTCCTCCCGCCCTGCCTCGCTTCCCTGGCCCTCGCCATGGCGCAGGAAGCCGTCGAGCTCGGTCAGCTGCACCTCGAACGAGGGCTTCCTTGCCGGATCATGGGCGCCCTGGAGCGCCCGGGTCGACAGCGGCATGCCGCCCGGGGCCTTGCCGATGCCGATATCGACGCGGCCGGGCGCGAGGGCGGCGAGCAGGTTGAAATTCTCGGCGACCTTATAGGCACTGTAGTGCTGCAGCATCACGCCGCCGGAGCCGATCCGGATGCGGCTGGTGCGGGCGAGCAGGAAGCCGATCAGCACCTCCGGCGAGGAGCTCGCCAGCTTTGGCGCATTGTGATGCTCGGCCACCCAGAAGCGGGAGAAGCCGACCTCTTCCGCTTTTCGGGCGAGCGCGAGCGTGCCTTGCAGGGCCGCGGTGGCGTCGTTGCCGTCATGAAGCGGGCTCTTGTCGAGAAAACTCAGGGCGTAAGACATCCATTCCCCGCGATCACCGGTATGTTGCTTTAATCCATATAATTAGTAGTCTATATCTTCAAGCAGCGATCCCCTGAGGGCGCGCCCGAATTCACGGAGACAAGTCGGTGGCCGATCTCATTGTCCGATCCTCCCTTCTGGATGCGGCGGCGCAGCCGCTGCTGGAAGGGCTCGTCAGCGAATATGACGGGCGATATGGCGCCGCGAGCCGGCCCGGCGGCGCACGGTCGGAGATTCTGCGCTATCCCGGCGAGGCGTTCCTGCCTCCGCTCGGCGATTTCCTGCTGTTGCAGCGCGACGGCGAAACCATCGCCGGTGGCGCCTTCATGAGCCATGACGACGAAACAGCCGAACTCAAGCGCATCTGGACCAGGCCGGATCTGCGCCGCCAGGGACTTGCCAAGCGTATCGTCCTCGCGCTCGAGGAGAGTGCGGCGGAGCTCGGCTATACCCGCGCTTATCTCACCACCGGCTTTCGCCAGCCGGAGGCCTTCGCGCTCTATCTTCTGCTCGGCTATCGCCCGCTCTTCGACACGACAGCGGAGCTCACCCATTACCGCTCCCTGCCGTTCGAGAAGCATATCGGCAAGAAAGCCGGGCAGCCCGGCACGTCGCCGGTCTATCCGCCGGCAGGCTCGCTCGAAGAGGCCACCGTCCGCGTGACCGCGGTCAAGGCGCAGCAGGAGGCCACGATCCTCGCCCGCCTTGCCAGCTTCGGCATCACCGCGGCCGCCTAGTCATCGGCGATCGGCCGCTAGCAACCTCCATTTCCGCGATTAGACCAAGAAAGCAGACGATGACTCATGACGGCCTGCTGCTCGGCGTCGCGCTCGACGCTGCCGCATCGACTCCTGACGGCCGCTCCGGCCCGGGCCCGTTCTGGAGCTCGCTGATCGCCAGCCCCGATGGCGCGGTCGATTTCGTGACGCTGGAGGATGGCTTTGCCCGAGCCGGCGCCGACGGGCCGGATGCCGTGCTCCTCGCCAGCTGGCTCGCGCCGCGCAGCCGGCAGCTCGGCATCATCGCCAGCGCTCCGGTCAATCTCCTCGAGCCCTTCCATGTCTCGACCGGGATCGCCACGCTCGACCATGTCAGCGAGGGGAGGGCCGGGCTGCTGGTGCAGCGGCTCAGCGGCGCGCGGGCCAGCGAAGGCCAGCAGGCTATCGGCGTCCTCAACGGCTTTCCCACAGGCGACCGGCGGGTGCAGGACAGGGATTCCCAGGCCGCGATCGAGGTCATTTGCCGGCTGTGGGACAGCTGGGAGGACGACGCGGTGATCCGCGACCCGGTGAGCCAGCGCTTCCTCGACGGGTCGAAGCTGCACTACATCGATTTCGAAGGCGCCGGTTTCCGGGTCCTGGGGCCATCGATCACGCCGCGTCCGCCCCAGGGCCAGCCTCCGGTCGCCCTTGCCTGGGCGCAGGGCGACGACCCGTCCCTGATCCGGCAGGCGGATGTCGTCTTCCTGCCCGTTGGCCTCCGCGATATCGAGCGCGTCATCGCCGATCTGTCCGGTGGGAACGGGCCGCTTGTCGTCGCGGATCTCGTGCCCGATCCCGAGGCCCAATCGATCGATGGACTGATTGCTGTTGCTGAACAGGCGGCGGCACTGGGCGCCCGTGGCGTCCGGATCGTCCTCACCGATCCCTCAGTGCAGATCGGCCGCTTCCTGGACGAACTGCTGCCGCGCCTGCGCGAGGCCGGCTTTGCCCGCCAGCCTTCGGGAGGGACGCTGCGCCAACGCTTCAGCCTGCCGGTCGCGGCCAATCGCTACACCGCCGCAGCCTGAGTCAGGGATTCTCGATCCATGTCCAAGAAGCAGATCATCCTCGGTGCGCAGTTCCCGGGCGTAAACAACTTCACGGTCTGGAGCGATCCAGCGGCAGGAAGCCAGATCGACTTCGCCTCCTTCCGCCATTTCGCCGATACGGTCGAACGCGGCAGGTTCGATTTCATCTTCCTGGCCGAGGGTTTGCGGGTCCGCGAGCAGAAGGGCCGCTTCCACGAACTCGACGTGGCGGGCCGCCCCAACACGCTGGCGATCCTGACGGCGCTGGCGTCGATCACCAGCCATGTCGGCCTGATCGGAACGCTGACGACGACCTTCAATGAGCCTTATCCGTTGGCCCGGCAGCTGGCGACGCTGGACATCCTCTCCGATGGGCGGGCAGGCTGGAACGTCGTCACCTCGCCCGGCGCCTTTACCGGCGCGAATTTTCGGCGCGGCGATCACCTGCCGTTCCCGGAGCGCTATGAGCGGGCGCGGGAGTTCATCGAGGCCGTCCGGGCGATCTGGGCGGGTGGCGATTTCTCCAGCCGCTCCAGGCATTTCGACATCGCCGGCCGCACCGGTCTCGCGCCGTTGCCCCAAGGAGCGCCCGTCATCGCCCAGGCGGGCGATTCTGCGGAAGGCCGCGAGCTGGCGGCCAGCCATGCCGACCTGATCTACTCCCGCCATGGCACGCTGGAGGCCGGGCAGGCCTTCTATGCCGACGTCAAGAACCGGCTGGCCAGACATGGCCGCAGCCGGGACGCGCTCAAGATCTTGCCCGGAGCCGCCTTCGTCCTCGGCGACACGCAGGAGGAGGCACAGGAGAACCTGAAGGCGATCCGCCTGCAGCAGGTCAGCCCGCGGAACGCCATCGTCTTCCTGGAGCAGGTCTGGAACCGCGATCTTTCAAGCTACGATCCGGACGGCCCTCTACCGGCGATCGATCCCGATGTCTCCGCGCAACTGGCCCAGGGCCGCGCGACCCGGTACGATGATCGCCTCGACACGGCGCGGGCCTGGCGCGAACTGGCCGAGCGCGACGGGCTCAGCATCCGCGAACTGATCATCAAGGTGACCGCCCGGCAGCAATTCGTCGGCACGCCGGACGCTGTCGCCAGCGAAATCGACCAGTATGTTCAGGCGGACGCGGCCGACGGCTTCGTCTTCGCGCCGCACCTGACGCCGGGTGGCTTCGACGAGTTTGCCGCGAAGGTCATCCCGATCCTTCAGGAGCGCAAGGTGTTCCGCCGTGACTACGCGGGCGGTGACCTGCGCGAAAATCTCGGGCTGCCCCCCGCCGTGCTGTTCCCCCAGGAACGGGAAGGCGAGCTGGTGGGGCGCATCGCATCTTAATATCTCGCGGTCATTGGGATGCGATGGCCGCTGCTTGGGCTAGGAGGAGTATGGCAATGACGCGGCCTGGCGAGACCTGCCGATGAAAGAGAAACGGCAGCGTGTCCGGATACCGAGGCCCAAGCGCAATTCCGGCTCCGTTCGGCGCAGGCAGAGGGCGCAGGTCGTGCGTGCGGCCTGGCGAAGCCTGGTCGCCCAATGGCAGCAGGATGACGGAGCTTGGGAAAAGGGCTTCGGCCCTCCTCCGAACGACCCGGCGTGCCTGTGCCCGCCCGACATTCTCGTCGAGTTCGGTCTGGCGCACAGGAATCCGGGCGCGAGCCTGGAGAGCTGCGGCGTCAGCCTTCGCTGAGGGCCGCAGCTCGCGCCGATGCCGGGGCCACGTCGAACCTGCCGAGCCCGAAGGACGACAGATCGATCCGGCTCGCGCCGTCGAGAAGACGCTGGCTGACGGCCTCACCGATCGCAGCCGAATGCTTGAAGCCATGGCCCGAGCAGGGCGACACCACGAGCACGCGCTCGCTTTCCGGCCATTGGTCGATGACGAAGCCGCCATCCGGCGAGACCGTGTAGAGGCAGGTCTTGCGGCGCGAGGCGTCGATGCGCAGCCCCTTCAGCCTCCCGTCGACAGCGCGGGTATAGAAGTCCCGCGATTCCGCCTCTTCGCTGCCTCGGTCGAAGCTGTCCGGATCGACCATGTGCGTCTTCTCGCCATGGGCGACCTTCACCGCGCCGTCGAAGGCGGGAAACCCGTAGAACCCTTGCTCGGCGCCCGGCCCATAGGACCAGATATAGACCGGCGCCTGCGCCCATTGCGCCGGGGCTGACGACTCCAACTCATACCAGTGCAGGATCTCGCGCGTCGGCCGCAGCAACGCAGAAAAGCGCGAGCCGAGCAGCTTGCTCGCCCAGGCACCGGCGCTGACCACGACGCGGCCGGTGAGGATCATGCCCTGGTCGGTCTCGATCTCGACATGCGCGCCGCGCGGGATGATCGCGCCGACCCGTGTCTCGAGCGCGAGGCGGGCGCCGGCTTCGGTGGCGAGCTGCAGGTGAGCCGCGACGCAGCGCTCTGGGCGGAGATAGCCGCCTTCGGGCTCGAAATAGACCCGGTCGCTGTCAGCGAGGTTCAGCCAGGGATAGCGGTGGCGCGCCTCGGCCGGATCGATCAGCTCATGTGCGACACCGCTGCGCTGCGCCACGGCGAGCGTACGCTCGATAAAGCCGGCCGATCCGGCTTGCGGCACCTCGCTTGAGATGGCGAGAAAACCGACCTGGCCGAACAGATGTTCTCCGGTCCGGGCCTCCAGCTTCTTCCAGATCTCATGCGAACGTCGCACCATCGGCGCGAGCGCCGTTCCCTCAGCGACGCCAAGACGGGTGACGCGCGTCTCGCCATGGCTCGAACCCAGCTCATGCGGCGGGCTGAACCGATCGATGCCGAGGACATCAGCGCCGCGCGCCGCAAGCTGGAACAGGGTGGCCGAGCCCATGGCGCCGAGGCCGAGGACGACGATGTCGGCGGTTTGCCGGGGCATGCTGGACACGATCTCCTGGAGTGCACTCGGCGCGAGCGAGCGATGACCCGCCCCGGTGCGGTGAAGCGCCGGAGCGGGCCAGACAAACGGCTCTGTCTGCGATGAGGCGATCGCTCAGCTCTTGGGCAGGCCGGGCGGGTTGGTGCGCGAGAGATCGAGCGCTTCCGGCGCGAGGCCCCAGCGTGCCAGCGACTTCTGGTAGTTGCCGTTCTTGATCTGCGCGTTGAGTGCGGCGGTGATCGCTTCTGCGAGGCCGCCGCCCTTGCGGGTGGTCACCGCGATCTCGGCGATTTCCGGCCAGCCACCGGAGAAGGAACCGACGAGGCGCGTGGAGCCGGACTGCGCGGCCTTGAAGCCGAGCGTACCGTTGGGGCCGAAATACGCATCGGCGCGGCCGGATTCGAGCGCGATATAAAGCACGACGTCATCGTCGAAATACTGGATCTCGGTGGACTTCAGGCCCTTGGCCTCGTTGGCCTTGATCCAGCGCAGCAGGATCTGCTCCTGATTGGTGCCGGCTCCGACGATCACCTTGAGGCCGGCGACGTCCTCGGGCTTGGCGATCTCCTTGATGGCGCTCTTGGCCGAGACGTAGAAGCCGAGCTGATCCTTGCGATAAGTCGAGAAGTCGAACTTCTCCTTGCGCTGCTCGGTGACGGTGATGTTGGAGATTGCCGCGTCGTATTTGCCGGAGGCGACGCCGAGCGGCCAGTCCGCCCAGGCGACCTGCACGACCTCGAGCTTGAGGCCGAGCCCGTCGGCGATCAGCCGGGCGATGTCGGGTTCCGAGCCGACGATCGTCTTGTGATCGTCGGCAGCGTTGATCCCGAAAGGCAAGCGCTGGCCGGTGGTGGCGATGGTAAAAGTGCCGGGCTTGACCAGCTTCACGTCCTCACGGAGCAGCTTGACCGCCTCAGTGACGACTTCGGCCCGCGGCTGGCCCTTCTGCGCAGCGGTGAGATCGAAGTTCTGCTGCGCCATCGCAAGCGACGGCAGGAGCGCGGCCGCCGCCACAAGGCCGAGCGCGGCGCGGCGCGACATGGTTGAAATATGCGACATCGAAAACAGCCTTCTCGGTCTCGGAGGGTGAGGAATGAGGGGAGGCGGCGTTGACTTCCCGCCGCCTGGATGCCGATCCGGCTTCCTTCATCCTATTAGTTTATCTAAATAGTCAACTATATTGACGTGGATTTGCGTGCCGTCCCTTTGCCGCGGGCCTTGGATGCCCTTTCAAAGGGCCGTTACAGGCTCGAATTTTGCTGCTGATCCGCCATTGCTTAAATGAATTTCTTCGATCCAGCGGTCTGACGACTGAAATCGGCTTTACGTGTATTCGAGAGGAAAATAATCTACTAAATAAATAATTTATTCTTGACCGCTTCCGAAACGCTGCTCAGATCGCACTCGCTTGTCGCGAAGCCGATGTGCCGCAGCTGTGCCGCAGCGGCGCCTGGTCAATCCGTGGAGACATCGATGGCGTTTCGTCCCCTGCATCTGCGAACCGCCATCCAGGCCCATGCGGGCCGCCCTCTGGCCATGGCCGTTGCCTTCTCCCTTCTCACAGCCGGGGGGCCGGGCTTTGCCGCCGACAATCAAGCCGGGGGCAAGCCGGTCGCAGGAGGCACGCTGACCGTCGGCCTCGCCAGCGATACCGCGATCATCGACCCGTCGATCACCGGCAACTCGATCACGGCCCTGATCACCCGCAACCTCGTCGACTCCCTGGTCGGGCAGGCAGAGGACAATCGCTTCACGCCCTGGCTGGCGGAGCGCTGGGAGGTGAACGGCGACAACACCGTCTACACCTTCCATCTGCGGCAGGGCGTGAGCTTCAGCGACGGCACGCCGCTCGATGCCGCGGCGGTGAAGTTCAATTTCGAGCGCATCCTCGATCCGAAGACGACGTCGAGCTATGCGAAATCGCTGCTCGGCCCGGTCGACAGCATCGCCGCCCCGGATGCCGCGACGGTCGTCATTTCCTACCGCCAGCCCTTCGCGCCGCTGCTGCAGGGCTTGAGCCTGCCCTATCTCGGCATCCAGTCGCCGACCTATCTGCGCAACGCCAAGAGCACGACGAATACGGTCGTCGGTTCAGGCGCCTTCGTGCTCGAGAGCTTCACCAAAGGCAGTGGCAGCCGCCTGACCAAGCGCGCCGACTACAATTGGGGCCCGGGCTATGCCGCGCATCAGGGGCCCGCCCATCTCGACGCGATCAGCTTCCGCTATTTGCCTGAAGCTTCGGTCCGTCTCGGTGCGCTCAGCAGCGGGCAGGCGCAGGCGATCGACGAGATTCCGCCAGCGAATTTCCGCTCCGTCCAGGCCGATGCCCGCCTGCAGGTCGTGACGCGCGAGAACCCGGGCGTGAACCGCTCCCTCTTCCTGAATGCGACCCGTGGGCCATTCGCGGATGCGCGCGTCCGGCAAGCTTTCCAGAGCGCCGTCGATGCTCCGTCGGCCGTCAAGGCCGCCTTCTTTGGCAGCCTGAAGCCGGCCGACAACATCCTGGGGCCGTCGACGCTCTATTATGATGCCAGGATCGCGGCGAGCTGGGGTTTCGATCCGCAGAAGGCCGCCAGGCTGCTCGACGAAGCCGGCTGGACCAGGAAGGACGCCGAGGGCATCCGTTCCAGGGATGGCGAGCGACTTACCCTCCGCTTCGTCTATGACGCCGCCGCCTGGGGGGCATCCGACCTGACGCTCGCCCAAGCCGTGCAGTTCTCGGTGAAGAAGGCGGGCTTCGACCTGCAGCTCGATCCGGTCGATGCCGGCGGCTACACGGCCCGCACCGGTGCCAACGATTACGACATCGCCTCGCTCTACTATGTCCGCGCCGAGCCCGACATCCTGCGAACCGTCTTCCATTCGGCCTATATCCCGCCCAACGGCGCCAATATCGCGCGGGTGAAGAGCCTCGACGAGGCGCTGACCAAGGCGATCGGCGCATCGGACGAGCAACGCAGGCAGCTCTACGGCCAGGTCCAGGCCGAGATCATCGGCCAGGCCTATGCCGTGCCCCTCTATGTCGCTGCCTATCAGCTGGGGGCGTCCAGGAAGCTCAAGGGCATCAGCTGGGCGACGAACGCCAAGCCGAACTTCTACGATGCCTGGCTCGCTCCGTAGCCTGCTCTCCGTGGCGCTGCGGCGCATCGGCGTCATCCTGGCCGTGCTCTGGGGCGCGGCCACGATCACCTTCATCGCGGTCAAGGCGATTCCGGGCGATCCCGTCTCGGTGCTCACCGGCGGCGAGAATGTCGTCGACGCCGCCGAGCGGGAGGCCCTGATCCGGCAGTTCGGCCTCGATCAGCCGCTGCCCGTGCAGTATGCGCGCTATATCGGCCAGGCCATGCTCGGCGATTTCGGCCAGAGCTATCAGTACCGGCAGCCGGTGATCGAGGTCGTCGGCGAGGCTGCGGGCCCGACCTTGCAACTCGCCGGCACGGCGATGGTCTTGGCGCTGGTTCTGGCGTTCATCAACGCGCAAGCCACCGCCGGACGACGGCAGGGCCTGCGCAGCGCCCTGTCCGGCCTTGAGCTCGCCGTGCTGAGCACACCGGTCTACTGGATCGGCCTGTTGCTGCTGACGGTCTTCAGCTTCCAGCTCGGCTGGTTCCCGATCATCGGGGGCGAGGGCTTCCGGGCGTTGATCCTGCCGGCGATTGCGCTCAGCCTGCCGCTGGCGGCGCTGCTGTCCCAGGTGCTGAGGGACGGGATGGAGGAGGCGCTCTCGCAGCCCTTTGCCCTGACCGTCCGCACGCGCGGCGTCAGTGAAACGGCGCTGCGGCTGCGTCATGCATTGCGCCATGCCGCGCTCGCCGTCTCGACCCTCACCGGCACGCTCTTCGCCGGCGTCCTCAGCGGCTCGATCCTGACCGAGACGGTCTTCGGGCGGGCCGGCATCGGCCAGATCACGTTGCAGGCGATCAAGACGCGCGACATGCCGCTCCTGCTCGGACTGGTGATGCTGTCCGCCCTCGTCTCGGTGCTGATCAACCTCCTCGTCGATGCGCTCTATCTGCTGATCGATCCCCGTTTGCGGCGGGCCCGGGCATGAGCGACGTCCTCGACGTCATCGCCCGGGTTCGGGGCGGCAAGGGCGCAAGGCGGCCCTGGCGCGCGCCCGGCCTGCTCATTCCTCTGGCCGTGGTGCTGCTTCTGCTCGCTACAGCTGGCGTGCCGCACTGGTTCACGACACTTGCGCCCGACGCGGTCGACACCGATGCGATCCTGCTGCCGCCGAGCCTCGTCTACTGGTTCGGCACCGACCAGCTCGGCCGCGACGTCTTCACGCGCGTCGTCTACGGCACGGCGCAATCCCTCGGGATCGGCATCGGCGCGACGCTGATCGGCTGCGCCGGCGGGACGCTGCTGGGGACGGCGGCGGCGCTCGCTCCGCTTGGCCTGCAGCGCCTGCTCGTTCGGCTGATCGACATCCTGCTCGCCTTCCCGGAGATCCTGCTCGCTCTGCTGATCATCGCCGTGCTCGGCCGTGGACCGGCGAATACCTTGCTGGCCGTCGGGCTCTCCAGCATCGCAGGCTATGCGCGGCTGGTGCGCTCGCAGGTGCTTCGGGTCTGGCAATCCGGCTATGTCGAGCATGCCGTGGCGCTGGGCGAGCCGACCTCGGCAATCATCGCCCGCCATGTGATCCCGAACGCCGTGAGGCCGCTGGTCGTGCTGGCGACGATCGGCGTCGGCAACGCCGTGCTCTCGGCATCGGCGCTGAGCTTCATCGGGCTCGGTGTGGTGCCGCCTGCCGCCGAATGGGGCGCGCTGCTGGCCGATGGCCGGAACTTCCTCGACACCGCGCCCTGGATCAGCCTGCTGCCCGCAACGGTCGTCGCGGTCTCGGTGATCGCGATCACGCTCCTTGGCCGACGGCTGCAGCTCCTGCTCGCACAAGGAGATGTGCCGTGAACGTCCAGTTCGTTCCGAAGGAAGGCGATCTGCAGGCAATTCCAGCGCGCCCTGCGGCCATTCTCCAGGTCGAGAACCTGCGCGTCGCCTTTCCGGGCGAGCGCGGATGGACCGAGGTCGTGCGCGGCATTTCCCTTGCGATTGCTCCCGGCGAAATCCTCGCGGTCGTCGGCGAGTCCGGCTCGGGCAAATCCGTGATGGCTCGGGCACTCGTCGAGCTGGCGGGGCCTCGTGCCCAGGTTGAGGCCGATACCCTCCGGCTCACCGGTCATGCCGGTGGCGCCGTCGACCTCCTTGCCTGTTCGGAGCGCGAGTGGGGCAAGGTGCGCGGCCGCGAGATCGGTTTCGTCCTGCAGGATGCGCTGGTCTCGCTCGATCCGCTGCGTACGGTCGGACGAGAGGTCGCGGAGCCGCTTCTGACACATCAGCTGGTGCCGCGCTCCGAAGTGGCAAGGGAAGTCGAGACTCTGCTCGCTCGCGTCGGCATTCCCGATCCGGCGAAGCGGGCCGCACAATATCCGCATGAGCTCTCCGGCGGCCTCAGGCAGCGAGCGCTCATCGCCTCGGCGCTGGCCGGCCGGCCGCGCCTGCTGATCGCCGACGAGCCGACGACCGCGCTCGACGTCACCATCCAGCAGCAGGTCCTCGGCGTGTTCAGCACGCTCGCGGAAGCCGGCCACGGCATCCTGCTGATCACACATGACCTGGCGGTCGCGGCCCAGTTCGCCGATCGGATCGCGGTGATCCAGAATGGCGAGTTCGTCGAAACCGGCCCGACGCGCCAGGTCCTTGGTCAGGCCAGCCACAACTACACACAGCGCCTGCTGGCCGCGGTCCCCGCCGCCGCGAAACGTGACCGCTGGCTGTCTTCACCCGGCCTGCGGCCTGCCAAGGCGAGGATCGCCGGCCAATCGCAAGAGCCGATCCTGACGATGTCCGACATTTGCGTCCGCTTCGCCGGCCGGGATGGCAGCGAGACCCAGGCGGTGGCCGGCGTCTCGCTGGCGATTCAACCGGGCGAGACGCTCGGCGTGGTCGGCGAGTCCGGCTCGGGGAAGACCACACTCGGCAAGGTCGCACTCGCCCTGCGTCGTCCCGATGCCGGAGAGGTGCTGTTCCGGGGGCAGCCCTGGAGCAGCCTGCCCGAGCGCTCGCGGCGCCCGCTGCGCCGGCATATCCAGACGATCGTCCAGGATCCGCTGAGCTCCTTCGATCCGCGCTATACCGTCGGGCGCATCATCGAGCAGCCGCTGCGCCTCCACACGGACCTTGGTAAGGCGGCGCGCCAGGCGCGCGTCGAAGAGCTTGTCCGGCTGGTGAACCTGCCACCGGACATCCTTGGGCGCCGGCCGACCACGCTGTCCGGTGGCCAGCGCCAGCGGGTCTCGATCGCGCAGGCACTGGCCTGCGAACCCGAATTGCTGATTTGCGACGAGCCGGTCTCGGCGCTCGACGTCACCACCCAGGCGCAGGTGCTCGACCTGCTGGTCGAGCTTCAGCACCGGCTCGGGCTCGCCATGCTCTTCATCTCGCATGATCTCGGCGTGGTGCACCATCTCAGCGATCGTGTCCTGGTGATGAGCGAGGGCGTCGCGGTTGAGACCGGGGAGGCCGACGATGTCTTCCTGCGCCCCCGTCACCCCTACACGAAGCGGCTGGTCGCCGCCGTCCCGCGCCTGCACGCCACGGCGACAGGCATCAACCGGCCGTCCGCAGCAGGGTAATTCCTCTCCGCCGGACACGAAGGTTGGAAGCATTTCCTACAGAGGCAGTGCCATAACGCCGGCCAACCGCGTCCTTTAGTCGGTCGCGGAGCTGTTGGAGCTTGAGATGATCGATCGCAGACGCCTGCTCGCCGTGGCGGCCAGCACCATCGCCGGGGTGCGGCCTGGTTTCGCCCAGGCCTCCACGCTGCGGATCGGTTATGTCCCCGTGATCGGGGCAAGCGCCCTGTTCGTCCTCGCCGGCGACGGATCGGCGCGCGAGGCCGGCCTCGATCTGAAGCTCAGCAAGTTCGACTCGGGGCCCAACGCCATCCAGGCCTTCGCCTCCGGCACGATCGACATTCTGACCATCGGGGTCGCTCCGGTCGCGGTCGCCCGATCTCGCGGGCTTGATGCCTCGGTCATCGCCGCCGCCGCGATTGGCGGCACCGCCTTCGTGGCGGGGCCGGCCCTCGCCAAGGCTTTCGCCGAGAACGGCAACGACCCCGCCAGGGCGTTTGCGGCTTTCAAGGCGGCGACCGGCCGCAAGGCCAAGCTCGGGACGCTGCCCCCCGGCGGCGTGCCGACAGTCGCCCTTCACCATTGGCTATGGAAGGTCGGAAAGGTCGACCGGGCCGATGTCGAGATCGTCAATATGGGCATCGAGGTGGTGCAGCAGGCCATGCTGACTGGCGCCATCGACGGCGGCACGCTGCTCGAGCCCTCGGCGACGCTGGTGCCCGAGCGCGACCCGCGCATCAGACGCATCGTCAATTCGCCGGAGATGTTTCCGAATATTCCCGGCGTCGTCGTCGCGGCTTCGGGACAGCTCGTCAAAACCAGGCCCGAACTGGCCGAGCGCTTCGTCGGCCTGTTCCATCGCGCGACGGAGCTGATCCGCAGCGAGCCGGCGAAGGCGGCGCCTCATGTCCTCGCCGCCCTCGGTGGCGATCTCGTTCCCGAGGCGACGATTGCGCGAGCCCTGACCTCTCCGGCCGTGAGCTTCGTCAACGACCCCGCGCGGATTCGCCGGGCCACCGAGGAACTGCTGGCCTATCAAGTCGAGCTCGGTGACTTTCCCCAGGCGCCCGCGCTCGATCGACTGTTCGATCAGGCTCTCTATGAGCGTGGTGTGGCGACGGCGGCGCGCTAGGCGTTTACAAGAGGCCACCGCACCCAGCCAGCGCGATCAGCGCTGGCCATCCCTAGCGAAGAAGGCCAGCATCGTCTCGGCGATGATCTCGGGCTGCTCTTCCGGCATGTAGTGGCCGCAGTCCTGGACGCCGCCGCCCTCGACATGATCGCCCAAGGGCTTCATCGCCTCGTAGATGTCGGGCGCGCTGCCGAAATCGCCGCCGAGGGCAAGGATCGGCGTCTTCACTTTGGTGTGGGCGAGGTCCTTGTTCTGTTCCATGTCCTCGAACACGGCCCTGTAGTAGCCGAGCATGCCGCTGAGGTTGCCGAGCTTGCTGTAGACGCGCTCGTATTCGTCGATGTCAGCCTGGCTGAATGTGCCGGTCGGATTGGCGGTCTTGCGCTGGAAGAACCACTCGATCAGCAGGCGCTCGCGACCCTGGATCAGGGCTTCCGGCAGGTCCGGAATGGTGTTGAACAGGAAGTGCCAGCTCTTCCAGCTGCGCTCCAGGCTGAGGTTCATGGTCGGCCGCAGCGTCACGCCGGGGATGTTGGCGTCGAGCAGGACGACGCGCCTGACCTCCTCGGGATAACGGGCCGTATAGGGATAGGAGACCCAGGCACCGATATCGTGTCCGGCCAGGAAGTAGCGGTCGTAGCCCAATGTTTCGATCAGGGCATGGACGCGCTCGCCGGTGGTGCGGGTGTCATAGCCGCTGAGCGGCTTGTCGGAATCGCCCTGTCCGGGGAGGTCGATCGCGACCACCGTGTGCTTCGCCGCCAGAAGGGGCATGACGCGCCTCCAAGCGTACCAGCTCTGCGGATAGCCGGCGATGAGGATCACCGGGTCGCCCTGGCCGCCCTCGACGATGTGGAAGCGCGTATCGGCGGCCGCGACCATGCGGTGCCGGAAGGGCAGGCCGCCAAGCTCGACAGTGCTGTGGGGGAGGGGGGACATGGGCTGATCCGATCGTGTCAGCGGGAGGCGCCGAGCTGGGTCCGGTATTCCCAGCGCCCGTCGCGCGTTTGCACCAGAGCGCGATCATAGAGATAGGCAGCGGTGCAGCCATGGCGCGGGATCAGCGGGACCTGCTGGCCGATGCGCAGATCGTCCGTCGCGACCACGACATGTTCCTCCTTCATCAGGCGGATCGGGCCGGGGCCGCGGAAGCGGTCGGCGAGCGGGATGTCGGGCGAGATCGCCTTGGAGCCGGCATCGAGGGTCGCGGTCCCCGCGCGCACCGACAGGACGGTGGCGAGGACATAACCGCCGACGCGCCAGCCGACATCGGCGAGATCGACATCGTGCTGCGAGCTGGAATAGGTCCAGCTGCCCGGCGAGACCCAGCGCGCAAGCTCGCTCGGCCAGAGATCGAAGGAATAGCTGCCGGCGGCGATCAGGTCGCCGTCGAGGCCCAAAGCCTTGGCGCCGGCCAGGAACTCGCGCAGGCGTCCGCCCAGTTCCTCGACCCGTCGGACGCGCTCGTTTCGGTCGGGGTTCTGGATATGGCCGTCATAGGCGTGCCAGCCGTCGAAAAGGCCGGCGGACTTGATCGCGAGCGCCAGCTCATAGGATGCCGGCGCGATCGGGACGCCGGTCCGCCCGAGCCCAGGGTCGAGATCAAGCCGGAGCCTGAGATTGGGCGCAGGCTCGCGGGCGAGTTCTTCGCGCCAGGCCTGGAGCCCTTCGGCGGAGTCGATCAGCGCTGCAATCCGCGATCCAGGATGGGCCCGCGCGGCGCGAGCGACACGGGCGATTGCCAGCGGATTGACGGTCGGATAGGCCCAGACGACTTGGGGAGCGCCGGCCGATGCCGCGATCTCGACCTCGGCGGCCGTCGCCGCCTTGAAGGCCTCGACGCCCTCCGCCAGCATGGCCTCGACCAGCCAGGGCGCGCGATGCGTCTTGATGTGGGGCATCAGCCGGCCGATGCCTCCGGCTCCCTTCGCGGTCTGCTGCAGATTGTGCAGCACGGCGTCCTCCAGGATGACGAAGCACGGCGTCTCGACCGGGAAGGGCGGAACCGGCAGGGACTGCGACGGCGTGCCGCCATAAGCGGGGGCAGGGGAGGCTGCGCGGACGTGCTCGTTCATGCCGGTTGCTCCGATATAAGATATACCTTGCGTATATTTTAAATCAGTGAAGTGCAAGGCCGTTTCCGAAAGGCTGTTCGTGCCGGCTCCCGGCCTGCCGGAATCAGGCCTGGTCCGACAGGCCGAGAGGGCGCAGATCGAGCGTCAGCGGTTCGATGCTCTTGCTGCTGAGCAATCGGAGCAGGCGCTGCTGGGCCTGGCGTGCATGGGCCGGTAGGAGCTCCTTGAGCCGGGCGCGGTCACGGCCGCGGATCGCCTCGATGATCTGGCGATGCTCGTCGAGGTTCAGCTCGAACTGGTCGTCGAGGACGTTCTGCTCGGCCTCTTCCATCTTGTAGATCAGCACGAGCAGTCGCCGGACATGGCGATGGGTCGACTGGGCGAATTCGAAGAAGAATGAATTGCCGATCGAGCGGTGCATGCGCAGGTGGAACTCCTCGTTGAGCGAGGTGATGCCGAGATAGGCGCGCTGCTCGACCTCGCGCACATAGCGCTCCTGGATCGCTTCGAGATCGGCGACCAGGGTCGGGTCCTCGAAGCGGCAGAGCTGCGCGAGGATCGATTCCGCCAATTGCTGGGCGGCGACGACCTCGCCGATCTCGCGGAAGTCGAGGCCGCGGACGTAAGTTCCGCCGCGGTTGGGCTGGATGTTGACCAGCCCTTCCGCGACCAGGCGGTTGATCGCCTCGCGCGCCGGCGTCCGGCCAAGCTTGAACTGCTTGATCAGCAGCGGCTCGTCGATCCGGCTGCCCGGCTCCAGCGTCAGGTCGATGATCTTGGCCCGCATCAGGTCGAGCGCCGCGTCGGTCTGGGAGGGCTTGGCGCCCTGTGGCTCCTTCGCTGCCCTTGCCGAGGTCGCCTTGTCCTGCCGCAGGCGGCCAGTGCTCGCCCGCTGCGACTCTTCGGTCTTGCCCGCTTTGCTCATGTCACCCGTGTTCGATGTTGTCCGCGCGCTGCTCCAAGATGGAGCGAAGGCCGATTCTTCTGTCGATACAAGGCGATACGGTGCCTCGATCCGTGGCGTATCCATATGCCCGAAGAATCTGCTTGAATCAAATATATGCTACGTATATCTAACTCTCAACCGCGAAGTCGGACAGGCCGGTTTCGCTAAAATGAGGAGGGTGAGATGAAGGCATTGGGTCGGCGCGAGCTGCTGCTGGGTGGTGGTGCGGTTCTGGCAAGCGCGGGGGCGCGGGCTCAGAGCGCAGCGCCGGAGGTGAAGATCGGGGTGATCTTCCCGATGTCGGGACCGAACGCGCAGATCGGTGTCGATGCCCGCCAGGCGATCGAGGTCGCCACCGAGGTGGTGAACGGCAATTTCGACATCGACCTGCCGGCCGCGCGCGGCGCCGGGCTGGCCTCGCTGGGCGGCGCGCGCCTGCGGCTGGTCTATGCCGACCATCAGGGCGATCCGCAGAAGGGCCGTTCGGAGGCCGAGCGCCTGATCACGCAGGACAAGGTCTGCGCCGTGATCGGCGCTTTCCATTCCTCGGTGTCGGCGACGGTCAGCGTCACCTGCGAGCGCTACGGCGTTCCCTATGTCGTGGCCGATTCATCCTCGCCGAGCCTGCATCGCCGCGGCCTGAAGTTCTTCTTCCGCCCCGGCGCGCATGACGAGATGTTCACGAAGGGCATGTTCGATTTCCTCGATGCCCAGCGTGCCAGGGGCAGGCCGGTCGAGACCGTGGGCATCTTCCACGAGGACACGATCTTTGGGGCCGATTCATCCGGCGTGCAGCGCCGGCTCGCGGCCGAGCGCGGCTACAAGGTCGTGGCCGACATTAAGTACCGCGCCAACTCGCCTTCGCTCACCGCCGAGGTCCAGCAGCTGAAATCGGCCAATCCGGACGTGCTGCTGCCGTCCAGCTACCAGACCGATGCGATCCTGCTGGTGAAGACCATGGCAGAGCTTGGCTACAAGCCGAAAAATATCGTCGCCCAGGCCGCCGGCTTCTCGGAGAAGGCGGTGTTCGACGCAGTCGGCAGCCAGCTCGAAGGGCTGATCTCGCGCGCCAGCTTCTCCGTCGACATGGCGGCCAAGCGTCCCTCGGTCGGCGTGGTCAACCGCCTCTACAAGGCCAAGGCGGGCAAGGACCTCAACGACAACACCGCGCGCCAGTTCATGGCGCTGCTCATCCTCGCCGACGCCATCGACCGGGCGAAATCGCAGGACGGCGCTAGGATCCGCGAGGCGCTCCAAGCCACCCGCATTCCCGGCGAGAAGACGATCATGCCGTGGAAGCAGGTGGCGTTCGGGCCAGACGGGCAGAACGACGACGCCGACCCCGTGCTGATCCAGTACGTGAAGGGGCAATTCGTCACGATCTTCCCGGACGCGCTCGCGATCGCCCCCGCGATCTGGCCGATGCACTCCTGATCTTCCGACGCTCCTGAAAGGACTACATCATGGCGACGCAAGCCCTGCTTCAGGTGCTTGCGAGCGGCATCCTGATGGGCTTGCTCTATGCGCTCATCGCGGTCGGCCTCTCGCTCATCTTCGGACTGATGGACGTCGTGAACTTCGCCCATGGCGAGTTCCTGGCGACGGCGATGTACGCTGTCTTCGGCCTCTGGCTCCTGACCAGTCTCGACCCCGTTCTCCTCGCTCCGCTCGCGACGGCGGTGATGTTCGCCTTCGGCGCGCTCGCCTATGTCCTCGTCGTTCGCCACGCCATGCGGGTGAAGGCGAATTTCGGCATGGTCCAGATCTTCGCGACCTTCGGTCTTGCCGTCCTGATCCAGGGCGCTTCGCAATATCTGTTCAGCCCCGATTATCGCAGCATCACCAATAGCTGGCTCGGCGGCCGGACGCTCGATCTCTTCGGCGTCTTCCTGCCCTTGTCGCAGATCTATGGCGGGCTGGTTTCGATCGCCGCCTTCGGCGGGCTCTATCTGCTGATGAGCCGCACCGATTTCGGCAAGGCGCTCGAGGCGACGCGCGAGGACCAGGGCGCCGTGGCTCTGGTCGGTATCGACCGCAACAGAGTGTTCGCGCTGGGCTGGGGGCTCGGGGCGGCGCTGGTCGGCCTCGCCGGCTCGGTACTGGCGATCTTCTACTACATCCATCCGCAGGTCGGCGGGGCGTTCGGGCTGATCGCCTATGTCGCGGTGGCGCTCGGCGGCTTCGGCAGCGTGTTCGGCGCCCTGGCCGCCGGCCTCATCGTCGGCGTCGTCGAGGCGCTGGCCGCCGTGATCCTGCCGCCGGCGATGAAATCCATCGGCATCTACTCGCTCTATCTCGCCGTGGTGTTCATCCGGCCGAGCGGCCTGTTCGGGAAGCTGTGATGCACGCAACGGTCCCTCTCTCGCCCGCCATCGCGCTGGACGGCGCTTATCGCGCCCGCCGCAACCGGCATCTCGTCACCGCCGCGATCGTCTTCGCCCTGATCGCCGCGCTGCCGCTGGTCCTGCGCGACGTCTACCTGCTCAACGTGCTCGTGCTGACGCTGATGTTCGCGGCGCTGTCGCAGAGCTGGAACATCCTCGGCGGCTATTGCGGCCAGATCTCGCTGGGGCACGCGCTCTATTTCGGCATCGGCGCCTATTTCTCCTCGGTGCTGTTCGTGAAGTTCGGGATCACGCCCTGGGCCGGCATGCTCGTCGGTGGTGCCGTCTCGGCCGTGCTGGCGCTCGGCCTCGGCTATCCCTGCTTCCGGCTGAAGGGGCATTATTTCTCGATCGCCCCCATCGTCATCGCCGAGATCGGCCTGCTGCTGGTGCACAATTGGGAGTATGTGGGCGCAGCGCTCGGCATCCAGTGGCCGATCGGCGCCGACAGCTGGGCGAGCCTGCAGTTCGGCCGCGACAAGCTGCCTTATGTCTATCTCGCGCTCGGCTCCCTCGCGGTCACCTGGTTCGCGACGTGGCTGATCGAAGGCTCGCGCTGGGGTTATTGGTGGCGCGCGGTCAAGGACAATCCGGAAGCGGCCGAGAGCCTCGGCGTCGAGATCTTCCGCTCGAAGATGGCGGCGGCGGCGGTGTCGGCTTTCTTCACCGCCGTGGGCGGGGCCTTCTACGCGGCCTTCGTCGCCTATATCGACCCGGAGAGCGTGATGACCTTCCGCTTCTCGCTGCTGTTCGCGCTGCCAGCAGTCCTCGGCGGCATCGGCACCCTCTGGGGGCCGGCGCTCGGAGCGGCGATCCTGATCCCGCTTACCGAGATCTCGCGCAGCTATATGGGCGGCTCGGGCAGTGGCCTTGACCTGATCATCTACGGGGCGCTGATCATCGTTGTCTCGCTCGCCAAGCCCGAGGGTCTGATCGGCCTGTTCACGCGCCAGCCCAAGACCCAGTCCAAGACGGAGGAGCGGGCATGAGCGACACGATCCTCGAAACCATCGGCCTGACGCGCCGCTTCGGCGGGCTCCTCGCCAATGCCGACATCGACCTCAAGGTCCGCCGCGGCGAGATCCTTGGGCTGATCGGTCCGAACGGCGCCGGCAAGTCGACCCTGTTCAACCAGATCGCCGGCGCCTACCCGCCGAGTTCCGGCCGGATCTTGTTCGAAGGGCAGGACATCTCGGCGCTGTCGGCCCCGCGGCGTTGCGGGCTCGGCATCGCCCGAACCTACCAGGTGCCGCGCAGCTTCGACTCGATGAGCGTGCTGGAGAATGTCGTGGTCGGCGCCTTCGCCCGGCACGCCTCTGCCCGCGCCGCCAGGGCCCTGGCCTTCGAGACGCTCGACTATGTCGGGCTGGAGGGGAGGGCCGCGGCACCGGCGAGCGAACTCACGCCGCCGGAAAAGCGCCGGCTCGAAATGGCGCGCGCTCTGGCGACGAAGCCCAGGCTCCTGCTGCTCGACGAGGTGATGACGGGGCTCACCCCGTCGGAGGCGCAGAAGGGCGTCGAGCTCATCCGCCGCGTCCGCGACGCGGGCGTCACCGTGATCATGGTCGAGCACGTCATGGAGATCGTGATGCCGCTGGTCGACCGGGCCGTCGTGCTCAATCTCGGGCGGGTGCTGGCCGAAGGCCTGCCGGCTGAGATCGTCCGCAACGAGAACGTCATCGCGGCCTATCTGGGAGACCGCAACCGTGCTGCTTGATGTCCGCTCCCTGACCACGACCTATCGCGGCCTGATCGCGATCTCCGACGTCTCGATCTCGGTCGCCAAGGGCGAGATCGTCGTCGTCGCCGGTGCCAACGGCGCCGGCAAGTCGACGCTGCTGAAGTCGATCGCCGGGCTCGAAGCGCCGCGCTCGGGCAGCGTCATCGTCGCCGACGAGCGCATCGACACGCTGAAGGCGCATGAGATCACGGCGCGCGGCCTCGCCTATGTGCCGGAAAGCAAGCGCCTGTTCCCGCGCCTGTCGGTCGCCGACAATCTGCGCCTCGGCAGCTATCTCCATCGCAGCAAGGCGGATCGCGAAGCGCCGCTCGAACAGGTGTTCAAGCTGTTCCCGCGCCTGCAGGAGCGGCTGCCGCAGCGGGCCGAGACCCTCTCCGGCGGCGAGCAGCAGATGCTCGCGATCGGCCGCGCACTGATGACACGGCCACGCCTGCTCATGCTCGACGAGCCATCGCAGGGCATCATGCCCAAATTGGTCGACGAGATCTTCCAGGCCGTGCTCGCCATCCGCGACAGCGGCGTCACGGTGCTCCTGGTCGAGCAGCGGCTGGTCGAGAGCCTGGAGATCGCCGACCGCGCCTATGTGCTGCAGACCGGCCGTGTCAGCCTGTCGGGTACGGCGGCGCAGGTGCGCGACGATCCCAATGTCCGCAAGGCCTATCTCGGCATCTGACCGGCTATGCTCAGTGTCGCTTCTGGAGACTATCCGATGAATGAACGATCGTCGCCTGCCACTGCCTTGTCCGAGGTGCGCCGGCAGATCCGCTCGGGCGCCTATCGCGGGCAGACCGGCACGCTGGCGCGCGGCTTCGTGCAGGCCAATATCGTGATCCTGCCCGCGGCCTATGCCGCGGATTTCCTGGCCTTCTGCCA
Source organism: Allobosea sp. P4_H5 (assembly GCF_056400825.1). Lineage (NCBI taxonomy): Bacteria > Pseudomonadati > Pseudomonadota > Alphaproteobacteria > Hyphomicrobiales > Alloboseaceae > Allobosea > Allobosea sp. P4_H5. The sequence continues at coordinate 194,940 of NZ_JBFUKM010000002.1, forward strand.
GCGCAATCCCAAGCCTTGTCCGCTGCTCGCCATGGGGCGGCCGGGCGATCCGTCGCTGCCGAGCCTGGGCGAGGACATCGACATGCGCAGCGATGTCCCGGCCTACAGGGTCGTCGAGAACGGGCGCGAGACCGCCGTCGTCCACGACATCACCGATCTCTGGCGCGACGATCTCGTCACCTTCGCGCTCGGCTGCTCCTTCTCCTTCGAGGAGGCGATCGAGGAGGCCGGGCTCGGCATCCGCCACAACGAGCTCGGCCTGGTCAACCCGATGTACACGACCAACATCCCGACAGCGCCGGCCGGCCCGTTCAAGGGACCGGTTGTCGTGACGATGCGGCCCTTCACGCCGGCGAAGGCGATCCGGGCGATCCAGATCACCAGTCGCTTCCCGCAGGTCCACGGCGCGCCGATCCATTTCGGCGATCCTGCTGCGATCGGCATCGCCGATCTCGCGCGGGCCGAATATGGCGGCGATGTCGTGCCGATCCATGACGGCGAGATCCCGCTGTTCTGGGCCTGCGGCGTCACCTCGCAGCTCGCCGTCGAGCAGGCCGGCCTGCCGTTCTGCATCACGCATAAGCCGGCCTCGATGCTGATCACCGACCGGCGCAACGCCGAGTTCTCGGTGTTCTGAGACCGAAGACCGCCGCGCTGCCGCACGGGCCGGACGATATCCGCTTGGGCGGATGCAGGCCGGCGGTGGTTGCACTTGTGTCGAAATAATAAATATACGTAACATATATTATTGGAGAATCTGTGATGAGTGACCGGATAAGGAAGATCGAGGCGGTGATCGGGCAGCATGTCAGGCGCGACATCTCGCGGCTGGTCGATTTCGCCAGAGGCAATCTCGGCCGGGCGGCGCGCTCGATCGCCGAGACACCGCGGCCGCATGTCGGCATCGTCGTCGGTTTCTTCATCCGCCATGCCAACCCGCCCTCGCCGGAGACCGACGGGCTGAACGGCATGGGCCATCTCGCCGCCGGCTTCGCCGCGGCCGGTTTCCGCGTCACGGTGATCACCGACGCGCCCTGCGCCAAGGCGGTCTGGGCCGTGGTCGATGCCTTGCCGCACAAGGTCGAGCTCGAGATCGTCGATGTCAGCGAGGCCGCCGTCCGGCGGCTACGCAAGCGGCTGGAAGAGGACGAGGCGCCGCTTTCCCATCTGGTCGCGATCGAGCGCGTCGCGCCTGGCTCGGACGGCAAGCCGCATCGCGAGCATGGCTGGGACATGTCGCGCGAGACGGCGCCACTGCATCTGCTCTTCGAGGAAGCCGGCTGGGATCGGCTCTGGACCACGATCGGCATCGGCGATGGTGGCAACGAGATCGGCATGGGCTCGCTGCCGGTCGAGATCGTCAAGGACGACATCCCGAACGGACCTCTTATCGCGGCCCGGACCCCGAGCGACCATCTGATCGTCGCCGGCGTCTCGAACTGGGGTGCCTATGGCCTGCTCGGCTCGATTGCGACCCTGCGGCCGGATCTCGCGTCGGCTTTGCTCAGCCATTTCACCCGCGATAGCGAACATGCGTTCCTGGCGGCCGCGGTCGAGGTCGGACAGGCGATCGACGACAGCCGCGTCGACCGGCCCGGCACCTTGCAGATGAGCATCGACCGCATCCCGGTCGAGCAGCATGGCGATCTCGTCGAAGAGATCCGCGCCCTCGTCCTCGCCCCTTCCGCCGCCGTCGCGGCATCCGCTCAAGTCCAGGAAGCCTGATCATGCTCACTGCCGAAGCCGAAGGCGTCTTCCCGATTGCGCCGACCCCGTTCCATGCCGACGGGCGGATCGACGAAGCCTCAATCGACCGTCTGATCCAGACCTATCTGAGCTCCGGCGCCACCGGCGCGACCGTGCTGGGCATCATGGGCGAAGCCTCCAAGCTGGAGCCGGAGGAGTCGCTCTCCGTCGCCTCCCGTTTCATCGATGGGTTGAAGGGCCTGCCGGTGATCGTCGGCGTCTCGGCGCCGGGCTTCGCCGCCATGCGCTCGCTGGCGCGCTCGGTCATGGAGCGAGGCGCCGCCGGCGTGATGATCGCGCCGCCCTCGTCCCTGCGCACCGACGACCAGATCACCGGCTATTACCGCCAGGCCGTCACGGCGATCGGCGAGGACATCCCCTTCGTCATCCAGGATTATCCGCTGACGCTCACGGTGGTGATGACGCCGGGCGTCATTCGCCGGATCGTCGAAGAGAACCCGTCCTGCGTCATGCTCAAGCATGAGGACTGGCCGGGCCTCGAGAAGATCTCGACCCTGCGGGCGCTCCAGGTGCGCGGCGAATTGCGCCCGATCTCGATCCTCGTCGGCAATGGCGGGCTCTTCCTCGATTTCGAGATGGAGCGTGGCGTCGACGGCGCGATGACCGGCTACGCTTTTCCGGAGATGCTGGTCGATGTTGTCAGACTGCAGAAGGCAGGCCGGCGCGACGAGGCACATGACCTCTTCGACGCGCATCTGCCGCTGTTGCGCTACGAACAGCAGCCGGGCGTCGGCCTCGCCGTGCGCAAATACGTGCTGATGAAGCGCGGCATCATCGCGAGCGACAGCCAGCGTATGCCCGGCTCGGTTCTGCCGGCGAAGGCGCGCGCCGAGGTCGATTACCTGCTCGCGCGCCTGGCGCGTTTCGACCAGCGTGCGCTTGCCCGGGCTGCCTAAGCTGCCTTGTCATCCGCTCCCTTTCTCTAAGGACTAGATCATGGATCTTGGTATTGCTGGCCGCGTCGCCCTTGTGCTGGGCGGCGGCGGTGGATTGGGGCGGGCCATCGGGCTCGCCCTGGCTCGGGCAGGCGCCAAGGTCGCGCTCGGCGATGTCGACGAGGCGGCGCTGGCGGCATCGGTTCAGGCCGTTGAAAGCGCTGGCGGCGTCGCGCAGGGCATCGTCTGGGACCTCGCCGACATCGCCTCGATCGATGCGCATGTCCGCGCAATCGAGGAGCGCCTCGGCCCGGTCGCCATTCTCGTCAACAATACCGGCGGGCCGCCGCCGACGCCCGCTGCAGGGCAGGATGCGGGGCTCTGGCGCCGCAGCTTCGAGGGCATGGTGCTGTCGACCATCGCGATCACCGACCGGGTGTTGCCGGGCATGAGGGAACGCGGCTGGGGCCGGATCGTCACCAGCACCTCGTCGGGTGTGGTCGCGCCGATCCCCAATCTCGGCATATCCAATGCACTGCGGCTGTCGCTGGTCGGCTGGTCGAAGACGCTGGCGCGCGAGGTCGGGCGCGACGGCGTCACCGCCAACATCATCCTGCCCGGCCGGATCGCCACCGACCGCATCCGCTTCCTCGACAAGGCCAAGGCCGAGCGCGAGGGCCGCTCAGTCGAGGCCGTCGCCGCTGAAAGCACAGGCTCGATCCCGCTCGGGCGCTATGGCCGGCCGGAGGAATATGCCGACACCGTCGCCTTCCTCGCCAGCGAGCGCGCCTCCTACATCACCGGAAGCGTCGTTCGCGTCGATGGCGGGCTGATCGCCAGCATCTGAAGCTCGCCTCGCGAGCCTTGTCAGCAGTCAGGGTTTGATGCAGGCCGGAAGGCCGCCAGCGGAAAAGGATCAGTCATGGCAAAACCGACTCTCACGCCCGAACTGGCGGCAAGGTTCGCCGGTATCGCGCTCGGGCACGTCCGGCGCGAATATCCCAACAAGCCCGACCACACCCTGGCCGGCCCGCAGGACGCGCAGACCCCGAGCCAGCTCCATCCGGTATTCTACGGCAGCTATGACTGGCACTCCTGCGTCCACAGCTACTGGATGCTGGCGCGGCTGCTGCGGCTCTTCCCGGAGGTGCCGGTCGCGGCCGATATCAGGGCGCTCTTCGACGAGCAGTTCGTTGCCGAGAAGATCGCGGTGGAGTGCGCCTATCTGGCGGCGCCGACGGCGCGCGGCTTCAAGCGTCCCTATGGCTGGGGCTGGCTGCTGAAGCTCGCTGAGGAGCTCGCTTTGCACGACGACAAGCGCTGCTCGGAGCGCCTGAAGCCGCTGGCCGAGGTTTTCGCCCAGCGCTTCCGCGATTTCCTGCCGCTCGCCACCTATCCGGTGCGGGTCGGCACGCATTTCAACACCGCTTTCGGCCTCAGGATGGCGATGGACTACGCAGTCGTCACCGATGACCGCGATCTCGCGGCGCTGCTCGGCGAGACCGGCCGGCGCTGGTATGGCGCCGATGTCGATTGCCCGGCTTGGGGCGAGCCGAGCGGTGACGATTTCCAGTCCTCCGCCTTGATCGAGGCCGAATGCATGCGCCGCCTGCTGCCGGCGGAGGAATTCCTGCCCTGGTTCGACCGCTTCCTGCCGCGCATCGCGCAGCGTGAGCCGGCGACCTTGTTCCGGCCGGCGACCGTGACCGATCGCTCCGACGGCAAGATCGCCCATCTCGATGGTCTCAATCTCAGCCGCGCCTGGTGCTGGCGGTCGATCGCCTCGGCGCTGCCGGAGAGCGATGCGCGTCGCGCGCTGATCGAAGAGACGGCGGATCGGCACCTGGCGGCGGGCATGCCGCATATCGCCGGCGACTATATGGGCGAGCACTGGCTGGCGAGCTTCGCGGTGCTGGCGCTCGAGGCCTGAAGCAGGGCAACCGCACGGCGGCAGCCGGGTTCAAGCTGCCGCTGCAGGCTTGCCTGGGCGCCAGGCTGTCGCGGCCAACGCCGGCGAGGCGGGGAAAGACATGGTCGAGCAGAACGCCGGCCTCGCCCTCCAGATCGCCCATCGCAGCTATGTCCTGCAGGCAGGGCGGATCGTGCTCGAAGGCAGGGCCTCTGAGCTGCTGGTCGGTGCCAGGATCGGGGACGCCTATCTCGGCGGAGTGGAGGCAGCATGACCAGACAGACCCTGCGGATCGACCACGTAGTCATCGTCACTGACGATCTTGATAAGGCGATCGCCGACTGGCGCGCCCGCGGCTTCACGGTGGAACCGGGCGGCACGCATCCGCGCGGCAGCGTCAATGCGCTGATCTCTTTCGCCGACGGCGCCTATATCGAGATCATCGCCTTTCCCGTGCCGCAGCCCGATTTCTTCTGGTGGCGGGTCCTCCAGAGCGACGGGCCGGGCCCGATCGACCTTGCCCTGCTGCCGGAGGATCTCGACGCCGTTCTGGCTGATTCCGGCGCGTCCGGACTCGGCTACGGCCCGCCACAGGATGGCGGTCGCAAGCGCCCCGATGGCGAGACTCTGATCTGGCGCACCGCCCGGCCGGAGGCGACCGACCTGCCGTTCTTCTGCGCCGACGTGACACCGCGCGCGCTGCGCGTGCCGGCGCCACCGCTGCATGCAAACGGCGCCACCGGTATCGCTGCGATCGTCATCGCCGTTAGCGATCTCGCCGCCTCGACGCGCCGCTGGGAGGCCCTCACCGGCCAGAAAGCCGTTACTTTCGATCTGAGACAGGGGCTCGACGCCGACATAGCCAAGCTCGACCTCGGTGCAACGAAGATCGTCCTGCGTGGTCCGGAGCAGTCGGGCGACGGCCCGGTCGCACAGCATCTCGAACGGCGAGGCCAGGGATTGTTAGCGCTCTCCTTCGCCGACACGAATCCTCCCATCGTCTACAGCCAGCCGGTCGACGGGCCGGGCGCGGAACTGGTTTAAAAGGTCGCGCATCATGACCAGCAGGCGCCTCGGCTTCTTCACCCGTCCGCTCGACGACATGCCCGTTGGCGAGCGCCTCAGGCTGGCCGCCGAGCGGATCATCCATGCCGAGCGACACGGCTTCGACAGCGCCTGAGTGGCGCAGCATCATTTCACCGCGACGAGGGCGGTTTGCCCTCGCCCTTGCCATTTCTGGCCTAGAGCGGCTCATGAGCTCGTGGCGCGCAGCTGGGCCGGCTTGACGTCGTTGGCGATGGTCTCGCCGAAGGGGCCGTTGTTGACGACGCCGGCAAAGCGCGGCTTGCCGTGATCGAGGTCGAGCAGCGGGAAGACCAGCTCGGCGAAGCGATAGGCCTCTTCCAGGTGCGGATAGCCGGAGAGGATGAAGCTGTCGATGCCCAGCGCCTGATACTCGCGGATGCGGGCCGCGACCTGCTCGGGGTTGCCGACGAGGGCGGTGCCGGCGCCGCCGCGGACGAGGCCGACCCCGGCCCAGAGATTGGGCGAGATCTCCAACCTGTCACGCTGTCCGCCATGCAGCGCCGACATCCGGCGCTGTCCTTCGGAATCCATGCGCGCGAAGGTCGCCTGCGATTTCGCGATCGTCTCGTCGTCGAGATGCCTGATCAGTCGGTTGGCCGCGGCCCAGGCCTCTCCTTCGGTCTCGCGGACGACGACATGCAGCCTGATACCGAAGGAGACCTTGCGCCCCGCTGCCCTGGCCGCCTTGTCGACGATGCCGATCTTCTGCGCGACGGCGGCGGGTGGCTCGCCCCAGGTCAGGTATTTGTCGATCGTTTCCGCCGCAACCGCGATGCCGGCCGGCGAGGAGCCGCCGAAATAGAGCGGCGGGCCATTCTCCTGCGCCGGAGGATAGAGCAGCTGCGCGCCCTCGACCTTGAGATGCTTACCGTGATGATCGACCGTCTCGCCGCGCAGCAGTGCCGAATAGATCGAGAGGAATTCGCGCGTCACCGCATAGCGCTCGTCGTGATCGGCGAAGATGCCGTCGCCGGCGTTCTCGACGGGATCGCCGCCGGTGACGACGTTGATCAGCAGCCGGCCATTGCTGACGCGGTCTAGCGTCGCGGTCATCCGTGCGGCGACCGTCGGCGATTGCAGGCCGGGCCTGACGGCGACGAGATAGCGCAATTCCTGGGTCGTCGGGGCGACGGCAGAGGCGACGATCCAGGAATCCTCGCAGCTGCGCCCGGTCGGCAGCAGCACGCCGTAATAGCCGAGCTGGTCCGCTGCCTGTGCGACCTGGCGCAGATAGCCGAAATCGGTCTGTCGCCCGCCCTGGGCGGTGCCGAGATAGCGTCCATCGCCATGCGTCGGCAGGAACCAGAGGACATTGGCTGTCAGGGAAGGGGCAAGGCTCATCGGCTGGGCTTCCTGGGAATTGACGAGGGTTGGCGCGGCCGTGGCAGGCCGCGCCGGAATTGGGCTGGGCTCTAGAAGAAGCCGGTCTTGGGCAGCGCGGTGCCCCTGACGGCATGCGCGCCGACCGCTCGCGCCTTGTAGGAAGCCGGGTTGTGCGCCGCGAGCGTGCGGGCATTGCGCCAGTGCCGGTCGAGATTGCTCTCGCGCTTGGCTGCCGAGGCGCCGCCGACATCGAAGAGCTGCGAGCCGGCGCGGATCGCGAGCTCGTCGACGATGATCTTGGCTTTGGCGGCGGCGAGCGCGGCCTCATGGGCGAGAGCCTCGTCGATGGCCCCGTCCTTGGCTGAGGTTGTCGCCCGGTCGAGCGCCTCGGCCGCGGCGAGCACGGTCGCTTCGGCGGCGAAGGCGGCAGCCTCGACCTGTCCCACGACCTGCTGAAGCAGGGGATCGTCGGCCGGTGTCGGCACGGGCGCATGGGCGAAGGAACGGCCGCGGCGATGGAGCAGGGCGATGGCGTCCTGCGCGACGGCCTTGATGATGCCGGCGACGACTGCTGTCACGAAGATGTGCGGCAAGGTCGTGTGGTAGGGGCGGGCATAGCTGCCGCCGGCCTCGTCCCAGACGATCTCGTCGGCCTCGACCCGGGCGTTTTCGAACCGTGTCGTGCCGGTTCCGGTGAGACGTTGGCCGACGCCATCCCAATCGTCCAGGCGGGTGATGCCGTCGCGATCGACCGGCAGAATGGCGGAGGCCAACCGTCCGGCCTCGTCCTGCGCACGAACAACAACATAGTCGGCGTAGAGCGTGCCGGTGCTGTAGTATTTCTCGCCGCTCAGCCGATAGCCGGCGCCGTCGGCCGTCAGCAGCGTTTCGAGCGGGCTGCCGCCGACCGGCAAGGCGGTCAGCTCGCCGGCGGCCAGGCCGAAGATCTTGCCGGCGACGACCTCGGCCAGCCAGCGGCCGTTCTGCGGATCGAGCGTCGGCTGGGCGAAGCGCTCGACGAAGCTGAAATGGTTGCGCAGCGCGTGCGCGACATTGGGATCGGCGGCGCCGAGCGCGATGATCGCCTCGATCAGGTCGTGGAGTGAGGCGCCGGCCCCGCCATGGTCGAGCGGCACCCGCAGGGCGCCGAAGCGGGCGGCGCGGATCAGGTCGATCTCGGCGTAAGGATGCGTGCGGGTGCGGTCGCGCTCGGAGGAGCCTTCGCCGATCCGGGCGATCAGCTCGGCCAGTTCAGGCGAGCGCGGTCCGACGGGCGCGGCTGCTGCCGCGAAGCTGTCCTTGGGCGCAGCGATGTTCATGGCGGCGTGCTCCTTGCTGGGATGATCAATGGCGATGGGTGCCGATGCCGCCGGCTTCGAAAGGCTCGGCGACGATGCGAGTGAGCTCATCCCGCCAGCTGGGGGATGACGCGGCCTCGGGATCGATTGGCAGGATGCGGCTGCGCAGCCAGCCATTGGCGTCGACGAGCAGGCGGACCCCGCCAAGTTTCGCCTCGTCGAGGCCGGCCATCAGGGCGAACGCCGCGAGCGCGTCCGGCGAGCTCGACAGGCAGTCGAAGCCGTCAGGCAGGCGCTCGCCATTGCGGGACAGCAGCAGGACGCGTGTGAGCTTGATGCCGTCCGGAGCAGGCTCCGGACGGGTCCGAAGCTCGTCGGCTATGGCGATCTCGATCGGGCCGGAGCGGCCGAGGATGTCGCGCATCGTGCTGCTGCCATCGCGGCAGAGGATCGGGAAATCGGGCGTCAGGACCGGATGACGCCAAACCCCACTCCGCTTTGCGGAGGTGCCGGCGACCCGCGCACGGAAATAGTCGATCAGCTGCCAGCGCTCGCGCGGCCCGAGGCCCGCGATCGTGCCATGCGGGAAGGGGCTGTGGCCGATCCTGTCAAAGGTCTCCGTCAGCCAGCCATAGAGATCGCCGTCGGGGCGCTGCCAAAGCCCATAGGGCGTCGGGTCGGAGGGGTCGTCGCGCGGGCGGAAGCAGTCGGGCGTGCAGTAGCGCTTCAGGAGTTCTTCGCCGCGCAGGATCGAAGCGGCGGTGAAGCCGGTTTCGGAGCGCTGGAAACTCGTCGGCCAAGCGGGCTTGGCCAGCAAGGGCAGGTTGGGGAAGGGCAGCAGCGCGATGGCGATAGCCGCCGCGAGCGCGCCGACGAGGCGCGTCCGGCGCCAGAACAACGCCAGCAGGCCCGCGGCGCCGACTGCGACGAGCGCTGCCGTACGCCAGAGTTCCTTGGCGAAATAGGCTTCGTCGATCCGCGACAGGTCAGGCTGGAACGGGAAGGGCCAGGCCGGCTGCTCATGGGCTCCCGGCGGCTGGTTGGCGAGCCAGGCCGCCATCGCGATCGCGCTGATGCCGAGCGCAAGCTCGATCGCGATGCTGATCAGCAGTGGGCGACGCGCGCCGGCCGCCAGCCTGGGCGTCAGCACGAAGCGGTTCAGGGCGGCGAGTGCCAGCAGCGCCGCGAATACAGCCGCCTTGCCGAGCAGGAGCAGGCCATAGGGCGTGCCGAACAGGCCGCCGAGATCGCCGACCAGCGGCAGGGATTGCAGGAGCCCGGTCACTGCGATGGTGCCGACGGCGACGAGGCCGAGCCAGGAAAAGCGCCGAACCGTGGTTGCCGCCGAGGCAACCGGCAATCGCGCGGCGGCAAGGAGCAGCGCCGGCAGGGCGCCGAGCCAGAGCCCGGCGGCGGCGGTATGCAGCGCGATCTGGACTGGAAGGGTCGGCGTCGACGCCGCGGCGGCATGGCCGAGCCAGGGTTGCAAGGTCACGGCGACTGCCGCCAGCAAGATGGCGAAGCCGGTACGCCAGGGTGAGCGCAGGTCGCCCGCGGCTTCGAGGATGAGCGCCAGCAATCCGAAGCGGATCAGCAGCGCATGGCCGAAAAGGGTCTCGACAGCGATGAGCCGGGTCGCGGCGAAGAGGCTGAGCTCGGTGCCGGTTGCGCGCTGCGCCTGCAGGGGCAGCCAGACGAGGGAGGCGACCAGCGCGACGATGATCGCGTGACGCAACAGGCGCTGCAGGGCCGGGCGGACCAATTCTAACGGATGCTCATTGCCGGAGGAGCGCGGAACGAGAAGCGCGATCGCGAGCGTCCCGAACGCCGTGAGCGCTGCCATCAGCTCGATGCCGCGCGCCAGGCGCAGCAGGAGGTCGAGGGCGGCGCCGGCCAAGTCAGGGCCTCACGGTGAAGGCGAAGCTGCCATTGGTGCGGTGAGTGTCGACCGAGGCCGCGACCCAGTCGACGGTGTAGCGCCCGGGCGCCAGCTCGCTCAGCGTGACGAGGAGCTTCTTGCCGCTGCTGTCGGCGAAACGGGCCGCGCCGCTGTCGACGCGGCGGCCGGCGGCGTCCTTCACGGTGATGCTGGAGAGCTTCTCCTCCAGCTTCTCGGTGAAGCTGATCGAAATCTCGCGCGGCGCGGTGCGCACTGTGCTGTCCACGGCCGGGCTGGCGCTGACGAGATGGGCATGGGCGAGCGCGGGCGTCGAGCCGACGATCGCCAGCAGCGCCAGCGTGATCACGGCCTCGCGCCGCGTGGGGGAAGCGGTGGCTTCTCCGCTCGGGAATTCGATCACCATTGCACGACGCCTTTCTGCCAGACGAGAAGCCGGTCACGGATACGGAAGAGGAGGGTGGTGAGGCCGGAGAAGAGCACGGCCATAACCAGCAACCCGGCATAGAGATGGCCATAGGCGGTCCAGCCGCGGGCCCAGTCGATGTAGTAGCCGAGCCCGGCCTTGACCCCGATCATCTCGGCGACAACCAGCACGGCGATGCCGTGGCCGAGCCCCATGAACAGGCCGACGAAGAGATGCGGCAGCGAGGCCGGGATCGCGACGCGCAGCAGGAGGAAGCGCTGATTGGCGCCGAGCGTGCGGGCGACGTCGTAATAGGCCTTGTCGACGGCAGCGACGCCCGACCACGTCAGGATCGTCACTGGGAACCAGGTCGCGAGCGCGACGAGGAAGACGCCGGCGCTGAAGCTCGACGGGAACAGGAACAGCACCAGCGGGATCAGCGCCGTGGTCGGGATCGGGCCGATGAAGCGCAGGATCGGGCTCGTCCAGTAGCCGACGCGCCGCGTCCAGCCGGTGGCGAGCCCGGTCAGGAAGCCGGCGATCGCGCCGAAGGCGATGCCTAGCGACAGCAGCACCAGCGAGGCCCGGATACCTTCGAGCAGGCGCGGGTAGTCGCTGGCATAGGCCTCGAGCAGGCCCTGCGCCGGCGGGAAATAGGGCAGCGGCCAATAGCCGGTCTTGGCCGAGGCGATCTGCCAGATCGAGAGCAGCCCCGGCAGGGCGATCAGCCAGGGGCCGTTCTTCCTGAGCCAGCGATCGACGCCGCGCAGGCGGGCGCCGAGGCCGTAAGCGAGCAGCAGGGCCGCGCCGATCAGCCATTGCCCGGCCGCAAGATGCGTGGTCAGGGCGAAGTCGCGGATGTTCGGCCAGAGCAAGGTGATCGCGCCGGCGGCGCTCCAGGCCAGCGTGGCGAAGACGAGGTTGAGGTCGCGCTGGCTGATATCGGCCGGCACGATCGCGACGGTTCTGTCCGTGATCGCGTGATCAGTCACGGTGTCGGCATCCTGATGACGGGGAGGGTTGGCGGATGCCGGTCGGCATCCGCCCAAGGGGATGTCAGTCGAGGACGTCAGCCGAGGACGTCGACGGTGATGCGTTCGGCCAGCGCCTTGGGATCGGTGCGCGGGCGGATGACGCCGACCGAGCGCAGGTCTTCGGCATAGAGTGCGACTTCGTCCCGCAGGCGCTTGCCCGAGCCGAAATGGTGCTCATGGGTATGGCTGCGGATGATCTCGCCGAGGATCGGCTTGGCGATCGGGCTGTAGGCAGTGAATATCTGCGCGGCCTCGTCCGGGTTGTTCTTGACCCAGTCGGCGGCCTCGAGCAGGGCGCGCGTCAGCGCAGCGCTCGCCGGCTTGTTGTTCTCGGCGAAATCCTTGCGCACGGCGATGCCGCAGCAGGACAGGTCCTTGTACGGGTCGGTGGTGAGCAGGCCGCCGATCTCGTGCAGCTTGCCCTCGTTGTTCTTGAGCACGAGGAAGATGCCGGGGTCGGCGTCGACGGCCGCCTGAATCTCGCCCTTCTTGATGGCTTCGCCGAGCAGGTCGACCGGGTAGACGCGCCAGTCGACCTCGTTGGCTGGGTTGATGCCGGCCTTGAACAGCTGGACGGCGAGGAAGTTCTTGCCGGCGCTCGCCATGTCGACGACGCCGATCGACTTGCCTTTCAGTGACTTGTAGTCGACCTCCTGCGAGCCCACGCCCGAGATCACCCGGATGCAGCCGCCATGCAGCGCGCCGGTGAAGCGGATGTTGATGCCCTGCTCCAGTGGCTTCAGGAAGCGCAGGATGAAGTTGACGGTGGCGTCGATCTTGCCGGAAGCGACGGCTTCCAGGCTGCCGTCGAAGTTCGAGCCGAACTTGACGATCTCGACGTCGAGCCCGTGCTTGGTGAAGAAGCCTTTTTCGGCGGCGGCCGGCACCGAGATCAGGCAGATACCGGTGCCGCTCCAGCCGAGCTTGAGCTTATGCGGCGCGCCTTGCGCCAGCGACGGCGCCGAGCCGAAGCCGGCGGCGATTGGTGCGCCGAGCGCGAGCGCGGAACCGCCGGCGAGGACGGTGCGGCGAGAGAGAAGCGAGCTGTTGTCGGACATGGCGAAATCTCCTTGGACGAAGGGGTGAATGGACGGAGGGAGGCGGCTACCAGCTGGCGTCGAGGCCGAGCAGGCCGAGGCTTTCGCGGCGCAATTCGGCGAGGCGCGGATCGCCGCGGTGGCGCGGATAGGGCAGGTCGACCGAGAAATCGGCCTTCACGCTCGCGGGGCGGTCGCTGAAGATCACGACGCGGGTCGCCAGGAACAGCGCCTCCTCGACATCATGGGTGACGAGGATTGCGGTGAAGCCCTTGCGCTGCCAGAGCGAGACGAGCTCGGCCTGCATGGTCAGCCGCGTCAGCGAGTCGAGCTTGCCGAGAGGCTCGTCGAGGATGAGGATCGAGGGGTCGTTGACCAGCGCCCGCGCCAGAGCGACGCGCTGGGCCATGCCGCCCGAGAGCTGGTGCGGATAGGCGTTGGCGAACTTGCTGAGGCCGACCAGTGCCAGCGTCTCGTCGACGCGTGGCCACTGGTCCTTCAGCGTGCCCTGGGCGCGCGGGCCGAGGGCGACATTGTCGCGGACGGTCAGCCAGGGAAACAGCGTCGGATCCTGGAAGACGACGACGCGCGAGGGATGCGGGCCAGTGATCGGCTTGCCGTCCTCGCGAAGAGTTCCGTTGCGCGGCGGCTCCAGCCCGGCGACGAGGCGCAGCAGGGTCGACTTGCCGCAACCGGATGGGCCGAGCAGGGCAATGAATTCGCCCGGCTTCACGTCGAGGCTGACATGGTCGAGCACGGGCAGGACCGAGCCGTCGAGATCGAAGGCGTGGCTGACCTTGTCGACGGCGAGCGAGGCGCCGGCGATCGGCCGGGCCGCGGGCTGCAAGGCGAGCGCTACCATTGGACGAGACCCTTCTGCCAGGAGAGGACACGGTCGCGCAGGCGGAACAGCAGGGTGATCGAGCCCGAGCAGAGCAGGGCCAGTACGACCAGCGCGGCATAGACATTGGCGTAGGAGGCCCAGCCCTGGGCCCATTGCATGTAGAAGCCGATGCCGGCCTTCACGCCGACCAGCTCAGCCACCATCAGCACCGAGAAGGCCGAGCCCAGCGCCATGAACAGGCCGACGAAGACATGCGGCAGCGCGGCGGGAACGGCGACGCGCAGGATCAGGAAGCCGGGCCTGGCGCCGAGCGTGCGGGCGACGTCGTAATAGCGGCTGTTGACGCTGGCGATGCCCGACCAGGTCAGCACCGTCACCGGAAAGCCGGTCGCCAGCGCGATCAGGAAGATGCTGGCGCTCCAGCTCGACGGGAAGGCGAAGAAGGCGATCGGCAGCCAGGCGGTGGCGGGCAGCGGCCCGATGAAGCGCAGCACCGGATGCACCCAGTAACCGGCCTGCCGCGACCAGCCGATCGCAACACCGGTCAGGAAGCCGAGAATCGCGCCGACGACAAAGCCGGTGACCAGCAGCTTCATCGAGGCGAAGACGCTGGCGCCCAGCGTCGCATAATCCTCGGTATAGACCTCGAGCAGTGCCTGCGGCGGCGGGAAGAAGGGCAAGGGCAGCCAGCCGAACTTGGCCGAGGCGAGCTGCCAGAGCGTCAGCGCGATGCCCGACGCCGTCGCCCATGGCCCTGCCTCGCGAATCCAGTCGCCGGCCCGCGGCAGCCAGCGGCCGGCAATGGTCAGGCTGATGAAGCCGGCGGCGAAGATCGCTGCGCCGAGCGCGAAGCGACGCGTCTCGAGCCAGTCGCTGACATCGGGCCAGGCGACAGCGCTGATGGCGACCGCAGCCCAGGCGAGCCCGGCGCCGAGGCCGGACCAGGCGAGCGGACGCGGCTGTTGCCGTTCGCGCAGGAGATGGAGGGATGTATCGGCTAGAGTCGTCATGAGCCTCTGTCGCGCTGCTGGCGGAACCGCAGGCCTGCCGATCCGCAGGCCGAATATCGTTAGGCTAGCAGTGAGGCGATATTAGTCTATAAAATAGATAATCTAATTTTTCGCCAAGCTTGGGACAGGATTTCGTCGACGCTGCCTCATGCCATCAATAATTTCCGTTTGATCGAACGGCAGGCATGCGAAGCGCGGTATCACGATGCCAAGATCGGCATTGCTCATTTTAAACCCTAAATTAGTAGACTATTGACATGACGATGCGCGCCATGCGCTCTGGGGCGGGGACGGCTGCGGTCGTCCATTTGCCAGATGGAGCTGCCGATATGACGCGAGCGGGAAGCGCTGCCCTGAAGCGCGACGAGAAGCTGGCCGGGCCGGGGCGGGAAGAGTTGCTGTCGCGCTTGCCGGAGCTGGCGCGACGTCTCGCCATCGGAGCCTCCGAGCGCGAGCAGCGGCGCGAGCTGCCTCATGAGAGCTTCCGCCTGTTCCGCGAATCCGGCCTCGGCGCCTTGCGGGTGCCGACCCGTCTCGGCGGCCCCGGCGGCAGCCTGCGCGATCTGTTCGAGGTCATCGTCACGCTCGCCGCGGCCGATCCGAACGTGGCGCATGCACTGCGCTCGCATTTCAACTTCACCGAGACCCATGTCCTGGGAGAGGACACGCCGCGCTCGCGCGAGCTGCTCGGCCTCGTGCTGGATGGAGCGCTGTTTGCCGGCGCCTCGACCGAGCTCGGCACCGCCAAGCCGGGGCAGGTGACGACTCGGCTCCTTCGCGACGGCGACGACTTTCGGCTTGTCGGGCGCAAGTTCTACGCGACCGGCACGGCCTTCGCCGACTACGCGGTCTTCAGCGCCCAGGACGAGGAGGAGAGGCCAGTCGGCGTGCTGGTGCCGACGAGCCGGGCCGGCATCACCATCCATGACGACTGGGACGGGATGGGGCAGCGCCTGACCGCCAGCGGCAGCGTCACGCTCGACAACGTCTTGGTGCATCCAAGCGAGGTCACCTATCGCCAGCTCGGTCTGGCGATCGGGCGGCATACCTCATCGCTGCGCCAGCTCCATCTGGTCTCCTGCGCCGCCGGCATCGTCCGCAACATCGTGAGCGACGCCGTCGCCTATGCGCAACGCGATGCGCGCGCCGCGCTGCACAGCTCGGCCGAGACCGGGCGCCAGGATCCCTTCGTGCAGCAGGTGGTCGGCGAGCTCTCCGCCGCCTCCTTCGCCATCGATGCCGCCATTACGGCAGCTGCCGCGGCGCTCGACCGCTCGGCCGAGTGCTTTGTGCGCAACGCGCCCGAGCTCGACGAGCTCCTGCTGGCGGGGTCGCTAGCGGTCTCGCGGACGCAGATCGCCGTCTATCCGCAAGCGTTGAAAGCGGCGGAAGCGCTGTTCGAGACGGGCGGCGGCTCGACCACGGCGAGCCGCTATAATTTCGACCGGCACTGGCGCAACATCCGCACGCTATCGACGCACAATCCGCTGCGACAGAAGGCGCGCGCCATCGGCGACTATTTCATCAACGACGAGACGACCTTTCTCAAGGCCGGACGGGTGTTCTGATCGGGTGCGCCGGGCTCTCCGAAGAAAGCCCGGCGCCTGATCCGTCGTTCTATTCGGCAGCTTGCCGCGCGCCACTCCAGACGGCCGAACGCCAGGCCTCCTCGCCGAATTCCGGTGCGATACCGGAAGCAAAGCGCGTCTGGTGATGCTCGATATCGGCGAAGAACAGGTCGCGGCTGATCGCCGAGACCACTGCCGGCACGTCGCGGCGGATCGAGGGCACGTCGCCGATCGGCAGGCCGAAACTGACGAAGCCACCGGGATTGTAGACGTGGATGTTCCGGAGCTGCGGCGCCGCGCCCGGTGTCTTCTCCAGCAGCTCATGCGCAAAGCCGAGATAGGGATGGGCGCCGAGATCATCGTCCCGTTCGGCCTCCGGCGGGGCATAGTGGTTGCGCCAGAGCAGGACGTCGCCGACGATGTCGGCGAGTTCGGGCCGGCGGGCAAGATCGACCCGGAATCCGGTACCGGCAATGGCAAAGTCGAAATAGAACTTGCCGGTCTCCAGCTCGACAGCGATGCGGTCGTCCTGCTCGCTGGCGTCCCGCCACTCCGAAGACAGATGGATGTGGAAGTTGGCGAAGCGCACGGCGCGCTCGATCGCGTCCGGTGTCGGCGTCGAGCCGGCGTCGCGGAAGCGGAAGGCCTGGCGCCAGCGGGTCTCGTCCGGCAGGTGGCGGTAGTTGTCATAGGCGCCGGGATAGCCGCGCACGCGCGACACCGGGGTGGCGGCGATATGGTCGCGCCGGGCGAAGAGATGGACCTCGCGCGCGCCTGCTTCCAGCGCCGCGCCGGCAGCGTCGAAGGCCGAAGCAGCGGCACCGAGCACCGCGACGGACTTGCCGCGCAGCGCGGCGAGGTCGATGACCTCCGATGTATGGGCGCGCAGATGCGCCGGCAGGGCTTCCAGTACCGGCGGCAGATAGGGATAGCCGCTGCCCGCGACGCCGTTGCCGAGGATGACCTTGCGGGTCGTCTCGACCCGCTGCACGCCGTCGATATCGAGGTGAAGGCGCAGATGATCGGCGGCGGGCTCGATGCGCAGCAATCGCGTCCGATAGCGGATCTGCAGGCCCAGCGTCGTGCGGAACCAGGAGAGATAGTCGGCCCAGTCGAGACGCGGGATGCGGACGAGATCGGCATAGGCCTGCTTGCCGTGGCGGGCCTCGTACCAGGCCTGGAAGCTCAGGCCCTGCACGCCGAGCTCGGGCCCCGGCAGGTTCTTCGGCGTCCGCAGCAGGTTCATGCGTGCCCGCGTCAGCCAGACGCCGGAGCTGGCCTCGTCGACGGCGGCATCGATGACGCTGATCCGGCGGATGCCGGCACGCTGCAGGGCGAAGGCGAAGGTCGCGCCGGTATGGCCGCCGCCGACGATGACGACGTCATGGTCGATGCCGTCTTGCACCGGGACCCAGTTGTCGGGGAAGGGACCGAGCAGGCGCAGTGCTTCGCTGGCGGATGCGGAGGGAAGATCGGTCATCGCAGGGTCCTGTCGACTGTGGAAAATATTGTCTATTAATTTAATGTACTATATCGTCGCGCGGTGAGGCGCGCCAGCTTTTCGTCAAGGCGCCTGCGGATGGAGACCAAGCATGAGCCGAGACCGAATCTTCCTGCTTCAGCCGGGCTTCGAGGACCAGAAGCAGCCCGGGAAGCGCTTCTTCTGCCCCTACAGCAACCAGGTCGAAGGCGTGCTCGCGAGTCATCCCGAACTCGCCGCCCGGATCGAGGTTGCGCGCCTGCCGTTTCCGCGGCCGCGCCAGCCGGTGATCGACCTCGTCGGCGAGGACAACCAGTCGCTGCCGCTGCTCGTCCTGGGCGACGAGGCGCCGGCGCCGGCTGATGCCGGAACGAGCGCCTCCGGCCTGCGCTTCCTCAACGACACGCGCCGCATCCTCGAGGTGCTGGCCGAGCGGCACGGGATTCCGCAGCCACACTGAACTCTGGCGATCCGGGCGCCCTTCGAGCGCCCGGCTCCCCGCTACTGGAACGCCGCCGGCTCCGGGAACATCCCGGTCAGGAAGAAGCGGCCGATATTGCGGGTCTTGTATTCGGCTGGATTATGCAAGGTGTGGGTGCGGACATTGCGCCAGAACCTGTCGAAGCCGAGCGCCTGGGTCGCGGAACGCGCGCCCATCACCTCGAAGACCTTGCTCGTCACCTCGAGCGCAACCTCGCCGGCCAGGACATTGGCGGCGGCGATGGTGATCGCGGTTTCGCCGCGCTCGGCTTCGCTGAGGAGGAAGCCGCGCGCCCAGGCCGCATCGAGCGCTGCCGCGGCTTCGTCTGCCAGAAGGGTCGCGGCTCTCAGCCGGATCAGCAATTCGCCATAGACGCGCTGCACCCATGGATCGTCGACATGGCTCTCGACGCCGGAGTGGACCCAGGGCCGCGACTTTTCGGTGGTGTAGTCGCGGCCGGCGAGCAGGGCGCCTTGGGCGCTGCCGATGAAGACGTTGAGCAGCACGCTCTGCTGCAATTGCGGGCCGAGCGTGCGCAGGGGCCGGCCGGTATAGGGCCGATAGTCGAGGATCTCGCTGCGATTGACGCGCACGTCGCGATAGCTGACGCGGCCGGAGCCGGTCTGGCGCTGGCCGAAGCCGTCCCAGTCGTCCTCTACCGTCAGGCCGATGCGGTTGGCCGGGATCGCGGCAAAGATGCGCTCCTTCGTGGCCTCGTCCTCCCAGGAGATGCTGAGATGGTCGGCGATGTGGGAGCCGGAGGTGAAGGGCTTGAAGCCATTGACGATGGTGACGTCGCCCTCGCGCCGGCCGAACAGCGTCTTTGAGAAGCTGTTGCCGTTGTTGCCCCAGAACCAATTACCTTCCGCCGAGCGCCGGTAGATCTCGGCCGCCTGCTCGGGCGAACCGCGCAGATAGGCGGCGTGGACCGAGAGGAAGTGGTAGCCGTAGAGATGGCCGATCGAGCCGTCCGCCTTGGCGAGCTCGCGGGTCGCCTTGAGCGCGGTCGACCAGCGCTCGCCCTGGCCGCCATGCTCGGAGGGGATGAGCAGGGTCAGCAGACCGCTGCGCTTCAACGCCGCGAGCTGGGACAGAGGGCGCCCGCCGGCCTTGTCGTTGGCGGCTGCATCGGCCGCGAAGATCGCCGACAGTTCGGCCGCCTTGGCGAGATGGTGGTTGCTCGCCTCAACTGCGAAGGGCTGCGGCGGCGAAGGCACGACCTCCAGCTCCGGCGGGGATTTCGTCGCGAGCGCGGTCATTGCTCGATCCAGACATCGGCGAGGTTGCCGTTGAGCCCGTCGGCGCCGACCGTGTGATCCTTCACCTTGCGGTTGTAGATCGTCAGGTTGGCGAGGGTCTGCAGCGTGATCGAGGGCACTTCCTCGGCGACGATCTGCTGGAAACGGGCGAATTGCTGCTTGCGCTTGGCCGGATCGAGCTCGATCGTCGCGGCCTCGAGCAGGGCGTCGATCTCCGGGTTGTTGATGCCGGAGCCGTTCGAGAACGGCACGCCCTTCTTGAAGTTCTTCGACCAGTAGAGCCGCTGCACGCCGACCGTCGGATCGAAGGTGTTGCCCATCGAGTTGTTGGTGAAGTCGAAGTCGCGCTCGGTGTAGACCCGGCGGATATAGGTGGCGAAGTCCTGCGAGCGGATGGTGATCTCGATCCCGACCTTCGACAGCGCCTGGCGCAGATAGTCGGCGGTGCGGCGATAGCCGTCGCCATAGGGCAGGAAGTCGTGGTTGAGCCGGAAGCGCACGCCATCGGCGCCGCGCTTGAACCCGGCCTCGTCGAGCAGCTGCTCGGCCTTCTTCGGATCGAAGGCGTAGGCCTTCACCGACGGGTCGTGGAAGCGGGTGAGCCGGGCGCTGATCGGCGTCGCGGTCGGCTCGCCATAGCCGTACCAGACGGTGTTCAGGATGACGCGCTTGTCGATCGCATGGGCGATGGCGCGGCGTACGCGTACGTCCTTGAGGTACTTGTTCTCGAAGTTGAACTCGATGCGCTGCACCGAGGGGCTGTAGGAATAGCCCTTCTCCTCGACGCCGATGCGCGGATCGTTCTTCAGCCGGTCGAGTTCGGACAGCGGCACCGGCGTCTCGCCGCCAAGGTCGACGGACCCGGATTCGAAGGCGACGGCGCGGGCAGCGGCATCCGGGATGAACTTCACCACCAGCCGGTCGATATAGGGCTTGGGCTTGTCCCAGTAGGTCGGGTTGCGCTCGTAGACGACATGGCTGCCGCGCACCCATTCCTTGAAGATGTAGGGGCCGGTGCCGACCGGGGCGTTCGTCTTCGGGTTAGTTGACGGATCCGTGCCTTCGTAGAGGTGCTTGGGCACGATCGGCGATTCCGAGGCCGCAAAAGCGCTGATCAGATAGGGCGCCGGCTTCGACAGTACGATCACCGCCGTCAGCGGATCCGGCGTCTCGACCGTGACGACATTGGCGAAGGTGCCGCGTCCGCGCGGATGATACTGCTTCAGGATCGCGACCGAGGCGGCGACGTCGGCCGAGGTGAAGGGCTTGCCGTCATGCCAGAGCACGCCCTCGCGCAGCTTGAAGGAGTAGCGCAGCCCGTCCTCGCTGATCGCCCACTCCGTCGCGAGCTGCGGCTTCGGCGTCAGGTCGTGGTCATAGGTCAGCAGCCCCTCCAGCACCTTGCCGCTGACCTTGGTCGACGGACCGGCCGTATGAGCGATGGTGGAGAGCGCCGGCGGCTCGGGCTCGACCAGCATGTTCAGCGTGCCGCCGCGCTTGGGCTGCGCCAGGGCGCCGGAGAGTGGCATGGCTGCAGCCAGCAGGGCGGCGACGGCGGTGACTAAGAGGCGCGCGGACATGGCCATACTCTGCGATGCGAGGAGAATGGCCAAGCCTAGGACGAGGCTCATTTTGCAAGCAATATAGTATACTAGAAAAATAGACTAATTTGATGCCGGCATATGGAAAGAAGCGCTTTTCTCGGCGTGATAGCTTCGCGGTGGGGCATTGGTCGCGAGTTCTCGTGCTGCGGCTCGGCGAGCGACCTGCTTGCCTAATCCCTCGCGCCGATCGGAGATTGCTGATGACCGCGCTCGCTGAAGACCGGGCCGGCCCGCCACTGCGCCGGCAGACCGACTATCCCGACAGCCCGCTCTCGCGTGCGCTGAAGCAACCGCTGTTGCTCGGGCTGTTCCTCAACCTGCAGGACATCCGCTTCTCCGACCTGCCGACGAGCTCGACCTGGACCTTCGACTACAATGCCGAGCTGGTGAAGCGGGCCGATGCGCTCGGCTTCGAGATCGCCTTCAGCCGCACGCAATGGCTGCCCAAGGGCGGCTATGACGGCGACGCCTCGCTCGATGCCTTCGTCGCGCTCGGCGCCATGGCGGCGATCACGAAGAACATCCTGCTGATCTCGACGATCCATGTCCTCTACGGGCCGTGGCATCCGCTGCATCTCGGCAAGCTTGGCGCGACGCTCGATCACATCAGCCGGGGGCGCTGGGGCATCAACATCGTCACCGGCCACCGCGCCGTCGAGCACGAGATGTTCGGCCGCCAGCGTATCGAGCACGATAAGCGCTATCTGATGGCGGACGAGCTGTTCGATGTGCTCGACCGGCTGTGGAGCGAGGACCAGAACTACTCCTACGAGGGACGCCTCAATCCCTGGCGCCTGCACGATGCCTGGATCACGCCCAAGCCGCTCTATGGCCGCCCGATCCTGGTCAACGCCACCGGCTCGCCGGCAGGCATCGACTTCGCCGCCAAGCATTCCGATCTGGTCTTCATCACCTCGCCGGGTGGCTCGCATATCGACAGCGCGCTGGCGACGCTGCCGCCGCATATCGTCGCGATCAAGGACCGGGCGCGGGCCTTCGGCCGCGAGGCGAAGACGCTGATCAATCCGATCATCGTCTCGCGCGATACGGAGGCCGAGGCGCAGGCCTATGCACAGGCGATCCATGACAACAAGCCGGTGTTGGCCGGGCCTGCCTTCGCCGCGCACGGTAAGGGCACCAACCAGGGCTATGACAGCGATGCCCATGCCTGGCGAGGCCGGGCCGATGCCGCCCACAAGCAGGGGCTGGGCCTCGGCGGCAATATCGAGATCATCGGCTCGCCCGAGCAAGTGGTCGACAAGATCGCCGCGCTGCACGCTGCTGGCATCGACGGGCTGCAGATCAATTTCTACGACTTCAAGGTCGATTTCGACCATTTCGAGGAACGCATCCTGCCGCTGCTGAAGCAGCGGGGCCTGCGGCTCTGACAGTTTAGTCTGAGCGCGCGGTCTTCCAGAGCGCTCTGCGGTCTTTCCGGGGCAGCCCGTAGGGCTGAGCCCGGAACCTAGAACCGATGTCGCATCCGGATAGGCTGCATCGATCCTAGCGGCTTTACGAAACCTGCATCGGTTCTGGGTTCCGGGCTCGCCGCTTCGCGGCGCCCCGGAATGACGACGAGGTTCCGCGGCCGCCTCAGGCCGCCTTCTGCGCAGCCGCTGCGACCGCCTCGGCAAATGGGTGCGGCACGCGACCTTCCGGTGGGTGGCTCGGATCGTTCCAGCCATGGGTCGAGGCGTGGCCGGGCGGCACGAGGCTGTCGACGAAGGCCTCGTCCTCGGCGGTGAGGCGATAGTTCAGCGCCGGCAGGTAGCTGTCCCATTGCGCCTCGGTCCGCGGCCCGGCAATGGCGGAGGTGACGAGCCGGTTGTGCAGCACCCAGGCGAGAGCGAAGTCGAGCGCCGAGATGCCACGGGCCGCGGCATGGCGCTGGATGCGCTGGGCGATGTCGAGCGATTCTGGACGGTACTCGGTGTTGAGGATGCGCGGATCCTTGCGGCCGGCGCGGCTGTCGGGGGCGGGCTCGGCGCCGGGCTGGTACTTTCCGGTGAGCACGCCGCGGGCGAGCGGGCTGTACGAGATCACGCCGAGCCCGTTGAAGGCCGCGGCCGGCAGCTGCTCGGCTTCGGCGGTGCGGGTGACGATGTTGTAGAGCGGTTGGCTGACGACAGGGCGGTCGATGCCGTACTGGTCGGCGAGATGGGCGACTTCGCTGATACGGAAGCCGCGGAAGTTGGAGACGCCGAAATAACGCAGCTTGCCCTGGCGGACGAGGTCGGCGATGGCGCGCACGGCCTCGCCGAGCGGCTCGTCGAACGGGGCACGGTGGAAGTAGAGGATGTCGATATAGTCGGTGCCGAGCCGCTTCAGGCTGGCCTCGACATTCTCGACGATCCATTTGCGCGAGATGCCGCGCTGGTTCGGGCCGTCGCCGAGCGCGTTGGCGAACTTGGTCGCCAGCACCCAGTGATCGCGTTGCCTGGCGATGCCGCGCCCGGTGATCCGCTCCGACTCGCCCTTGCTGTAGGCGTCGGCGGTGTCGATCGAGTTGATGCCCTGGTCGCGTGCCTTGTCGATAATGCGATGCGAGGTGGCCTCATCGGTCTCACGGCCGAACATCATGGTGCCGAGTGTCAATGGCGAGACGCGCAGGGCCGAGCGCCCGAGATGGCGATAGTCGATGGCAGTCACGTCTGGTGTCCTTGTCTGTGGTGAGGGTGAGCTGTCTCAGCGCCCGGCGGAGAGATGCGGGTTCAGCGCGTCGTTCAGCGCATCGCCGACGAGGTTCAGCGCCAGTACGGTCAGGACGATGGCGAAGCCGGGGATGGCGGTGAGGTACCAGGCCGTGCGCAGCAATTCGCGGCCGGCACCGATCATGCTGCCCCAGCTCACCAGGTTGGGATCACCGAGCCCAAGGAAAGACAGGGCCGACTCCATCAGGATCGCCGAAGCGACCAGTACAGAGGCGGTGACGATGATCGGAGAAAGCGCGTTGGGCAGGATCTCGCGCAGGATGATCCGTACCGGCCCGGAGCCGATCGCCCGCGCTGCCGTGACGAAATCCTTTTCGCGCAACGAGCGGAACTCCGCGCGCACCAGGCGAGCGACCATCGGCCAGGTCACTATCGCGATCGCGCCGGTCACGGTGGTGATCGAGGGCTGGGCGATGGCGACGAGCACGACGAGCAGCACGAAGCTCGGCACGGTCTGGACGACCTCGGTCAGCCGCACCAGAACATCGTCGATCCAGCCGCCGAAATAGCCCGCCGTAGCCCCGACCGCGATCCCGGCGCTGATGCCGAGCGCCATCGCCGTAAAGCCGACCAGCAGCGAGATGCGAGCGCCCCAGACCAGCCCTGCCGCGACGTCGCGGCCGAGCGAATCCGTGCCGAGCGGGAATTCGGGGTTCTGCCCGGGCCAGAGGAAGGGCCGGCCCACCATTGCGAGCGGGTCGTCGGGATAGAGGAGGGGTGCGGCGAGCGCGATCGCCGCGACGAGCAGGAGGAAGGCCAGCGCGACCAGGCCGGGTGGGTTTCGCAGGAACGCCTTGAGCGCCCGCTGACCGCTGGAGGGCGAGGGGGCGGTCGCAACGGCTGGCGTGGATGCCTGCGCGGCCAACGAGTTGGCGATGTCTCGCTCTCGGTCGGTGAGCAAGGCAAAGCCGGGACCCGGCAGCACCAGCGGCTCGGAAGTCGGCCCGGCCCAGACGATTGCCTCGGAATGGCTCAGAGACCGTTCGATCACACCCATCAGCGGACCTCGATGCGCGGGTCGAGCCATGCCTGCAGCAGGTCGACGACCATGTTGACGATGATGACGAGCAGCGAGCAGAGCAGCAGCACGCCGAGGAGAACGTTGAAGTCGCGCCGCATCACCGCTTCGAAGGCGAGGCGCCCAAGGCCGGGCCAGCTGTAGACCGTCTCGACCACGACGGCGCCGCCCAGAATGCCGCCCAAATGCATGCCGGCAAGCGTGGTCACCGGGAGCAGCGCGTTGCGCAGGACATGCCGGGTCGCGACGTGGAATGGCGTGAGGCCCTTGGCCGTCGCGGTGCGGATGAAATCCTGCGAAGCGACCTCGAGCATCGTCGCCCGCGTCAGCCTGGCGTAGATTGCGACATAGAAGAGCGCGAGCGATGCGGCCGGGAGAAGCATGTGGCGGGCCTTGTCGAGCAGGCTCTCCAGGCCCGAAAGACCCGCCCCGATCGTCTCCGCGCCGCCGCTCGGCAGCCAGCCGAGCTTGACCGAGAACAGCACGATCAGCATCAGGCCGATCCAGAAGCCTGGCACCGAATAGAAGATCAGCGATCCCACGGAGATGAGCCGGTCGGGCCAGCGCCCGGCGTTGAGGGCCATCACGGCGCCCAGCGCGATGCCGAACAGAAGAGCCAGCGACAGGGAAAGGCCCATGAGCAGCAACGTGCCCGGCAGGCGCTGCGCGATCAGATCGGCGACAGGCATGTTGTAGCGCGGTGAGAAGCCGAGGCTCCCTTGGGCGAGATTGCCGAGATAGGCGAGCAACTGGTCGAGCAGCGGCAAATCGAGGCCGAACTGCTTGCGCAGCATCGCCATCGTCTCCTCGGTCGCGGCCCCCGCCTCGCCGGCCATGACATCGGCCGCGTCCCCTGGCGCCAGCTGCAGCAGGAGGAAGTTGAGGATGACGATGCCGATGACCGTCGGAACAGCCTGGATCAGGGTCTTGCGCAGGACGCCGGACAAGCGGGAAAGCGACATTCAGTCCATCTACTAATTTGATAGATTATTTGGACGTACCGAGGCGCTCTTCGCCTCAAGCCCTAGTGCAGGCTGAACCGTGCCGGAAAACGCTCGGCAGACCTGCCGGGAGGCGTGCTGAAAGCGGCCAGCCGCTCAAGCAGATCCAGGCCTGCGGGCCAGTCGCCGAGGCCGGCCTCGGCATCGAGATGTCCGGCATTGCCGGCATCGATGAAGGCGGCATCCCACATATTGGCGAAGATGCGCGCCCGCTCGATGTCCATGTGGGGATCCGTGCGGCTGGCGACGACGAAAGCCGGAAACGAGAACGGGTCACATGGCAGCGGGCCGAACGAGGCGAAGCCGGCCGCGAGTGCGGTTCTCGCCTCGGGATC
Source organism: Allobosea sp. P4_H5 (assembly GCF_056400825.1). NCBI lineage: Bacteria > Pseudomonadati > Pseudomonadota > Alphaproteobacteria > Hyphomicrobiales > Alloboseaceae > Allobosea > Allobosea sp. P4_H5. The sequence continues at coordinate 220,883 of NZ_JBFUKM010000002.1, forward strand.
GACCGGAGCAACCAGCATCGCGCTGCGGATCGGCAGATCGGGATAGCGCGCCGCCAGATGGGCGATGGCGGTCGCGCCCAAGCCATGGCCCACGAGCACGGCATTGGGGCGATGCCCGACATGCTCGCGCAAGGTTTCGAGCCATGAATCGAGATGCGGGCGGCGTGTCGCGGGTTGCTCTACGCGCTCGACGAAGTCGAGCTGGCTTTCCCAACGGGCCTGCCAATCCGTAGACTTTACCCTTGATCCGGGAACGATGAGGATGGCCATGGGGCGCCTCCTTTCATCGTGTCATCATCGGTGCCAATGGCTCGTTCGGTCAATAAAACGACTTGGCAAAATTGGACCGGATTAGAGAACGATACTCTGCCATTCAGCGGGGGAGGTAGGATAGTCGCCCCGTCGCTCAGATGCCGGCGCCATGTTGCAGCGTCTCGTCGAGCTTGCCATAGATTCCGCGCCAATAGAGCAGCGCCCCCTCGTCCTGCGCCTGCCGGATCGCCTTGATCCGGCCGATCAGGATCGTATGCGAGTGGCGCTCGATCGCCTCATCGGTCTCGCAGTCCAGGACGGCGAGAGCGCCCACCAGGGTCGGGGCGCCGGTCACGAGTTCTTTCCAGTCGCCGTCGGCAAAGCGGGCTTCGCCCTTGAAGCCACCGCGACCGGCAAAGCGGTCGGCAATCGCCTGGTGGCGGGCAGCCAGGACATTGATCGCGAAATGGCCGGCCGCCTCGATCTTCGGCCAGGCCGAGGCGCCGCGGTTGATGCAGACGATCACGGTCGGCGGCTCGGCCGAAAGGGCGGTCAGCGACGTCGCGGTCAGGCCGGCGCGCTCGCCGCCATGCGAGGCGGTAATGATGCTGACCGCGCCCGCGACATTGCGCATCACCGCCTTGAACGCGTCGGAATGGATATCGGCGGCGCCGGGCGGGGCGAACTGTTGATTCATGATTTCACCGGAGTGCGGTTTCCGCTCCGATCGAAAATAGGTTCTTGTGATAATTTGTCTACCAAAGAAATAGATTTTAGATCGCGAAGTCGATCTCAGGCTTGTGCGCTGCTGCGCGGCCGACGAGATCGGCGATCGTCGTGTTGTCGACGACCGCCGCCATGGCGTCGCGGACCTCCCGCATCACCCCGCGAACGACGCAGGCTTCGATGTCTCCGCAATCCTGGCACGGCTTGAAGGCCGATTGGCTGGCGCAGTCGATCGGCGCAATCGGTCCTTCCAGGGCCCGGATCACCGCTCCGACCTTGATGGTCCGGGCCGGTTTCGCCAGCGCGTAGCCACCGCCCGGTCCCTTCTTGCTGCGCAGCATGCCGGCATTGCGCAGATCCAGCAGGATCGCGTCGAGGAACTTCTTCGAGATGTTGTTGCGCTGGGCGATCTCGGCGATCTGGGCGGTCTCGCCGGCATCGAGCCGGGCGAGGTGGACCATGGCCTTGATGCCGTATTTTCCCTTGTTGGTCAGCACTGCCCGTCCCCCGCTTAGAAGTACAGTATATCGATCTATTTTGCGGGAACTGCAAGGCGAAGGCGATTATAGGGGAGCTGCGCAGGCGATGGCGCTTCGGCCGTGGCTCAGCCGTCGAGGAAGGCGGCGATCTCCGGCGAGGCGCGCAAGGCCGCGAGTTCCTGCGCCGTCGGCAGCGCTGGGCGGTCGCGGGTGGCATCGACCAGGCAGAGGAAGCCGAGCGGCTCGCCAGGGGCGGCCCGGAACTGGTGCCAGGTCCAGCCGGGGATGGTGACGAGATCGAGCGGGCCGATCTCGCTCACCTGCGAGCCGACGAGACAGCGGCCACGACCGCGCACGATCATGACGCCATGGACATGGCCGTGGCGCTCCAGCGTGGTGTGGCCGCCCGGCCCGACCTCGAAATAGCGCAGCTCGCCGGCAAGATCGGATCGCGAGAACAGGATCTGGCGCGAGACGTCGCGGAAGGGCGCATCGCCATCCTGCTTGTAGGCGAGCCGTTCGACACCCTGCCAGGCGAAGCCGTCTTCATGCCGGCGCAGGTTGGGAGCATTGTCCTTGGTCGTGTCAGGCATGGGTTTGTGCCAGGGCTTGTGCTTGCGAGTGCTGATGGACCGTGGCGACGAACGCGGCCGTGGCCTCGCTCAATCTGTCGCCCTCGGCGAGCAGGTTGCCACCGATCAGCAGCATGACGTCGCGGCCGTAGAAGTCGAGCATCTCCGGCACGCGCGCCACGCTCATGCCGCCGGCCGGTACGGGAGCGATCGCTGCGAGTCCGGGCTCCGGCGCGAGCGCCGTCTGCGCGATGCGCTGGCAAGTCTCGGCGGAATAGCCGAAGCGGCCGCCATGGTTGGGGAAGATCACCGCATCGATGCCGGCGAGCCGCCAGAGCCTGGTCAGGCAGGCCGGATCGATCCGCGCCGCGCCGGCCAGGCTGGGATGGGCGAGCAAGGCGATATCGGGATAGTCCCGCCTGAGCTGCTGGACATTGGCGAGGCCGAGGATCGCCGGCGCCACCATCGCCGTGTCGAGGCCTTCCTGTGCGAGGACGCGCAGTTGCTCGCGCACGGCGTCGAGGCTGCCGGAGAGGCTTGGGACATAGCGGGTATGATGGCCGGTCTGCGCTGTGGCGCGGCGTACCGCGGCGGCACAGGCCGAAACGCGCTGCGGGAACGGGCTGTAGGCTTGCGTCGCCAGCCCGTGATCGTCCTTGACGTAGTCGATGCCGCCGAGCGCGAAGGCTTCGGCCAGGCGCGCCAGCTCCTCCGGTGGCAGTCCTTGTGGTTTGAGGGCCGAGCAGGTCAGGGCGCGCCCTGTGGCGCCGACGCGCTGACGCAGGCCGTCGAGCCCCCACTGCGGGCCATCGCCGAACCCGGCACGCAGATCGGGCGGCAAGGCGAAGTCGGCGAGCGTGAGGTCATCATGCAGCGAGGAGTTGCCGAACAGCATGTTGAGGAGCTGTCCGGCATCGTCGCCGACCGTTGCGGCGGCGAGCAGGATGCGGATCGCATGCAGGCCGCTGCCCTTGGGCTCGACCGCGACGACACGGCCCAGAATCTCGCCGAGGACGAAAGGATCGTCGACCGCCTCGGGCGGCATCTCGATGCTCTGCTCGACAGCGATCGCCCTGGCACGCGCCTGGGCATCCTCGGGCGAGCCGCGCAGGTGATAGGTGACTTCGATCCAGCTCATCGTCAATCCCGCCGAGGCGGGGCTCCGCCATTCCGTTTCACACCACCATTATAGCGCTGCCGTCGCGGAGGCACCTCAGCGCAGCGCGAAGCCGAGTGCAGCCAGAGCATCGCGCATGCGGTCGCGCCCGCTCAGCGATTGCGGCCCAGCGATCCGGGCAAGCGCCTGCCGCGACCACGGCACCTGCGGGATCCGCTGCTCGCTCTGGAAGCCCTGGATCGCCGTGTCATAGGCCGCGACCAGCTCAGGCGCGTAGCCGGCCCCGTATTGCTCGCGATGGAGGACAAGAGTGGGCGAGAGGCGCGGCTTGATGCCGGTGACGACCTCGGGGGCGGGATAGCCGACGCAGAGGCCGAAGACGGGAAACACCTTCGGCGGCAGGCCGAGCTCCCTGGCGACCCGTTCGGGATCGTTGCGCAGGGCGCCGATATAGACTGTGCCGAGGCCGAGGCTCTCGGCGGCCAGCACGGCGTTCTGTGCGGCGAGCGCCGCGTCGATGATCGCGACGAACAGCGTCTCGATATAGTCGAGCGCATCGACCGCGTGATTGCGCTCTGCGCCAAGCGCACCCAGCCGATTGAGATCGGCGAGGAAGACCAGCAGGGTCGGGGCCTGCAGGATGTGCTTCTGGTTGCCGGTGACCTCGGCAAGCCGGGCCTTGCGGGCGGGATCGGAGACGGCGACTACGCTCCAGGTCTGGAGATTGGAGGAGCTGGCGGCGGACTGCCCCGCCGCGACCAGCGTCTCGATCGTGCCGTCCGGCAGCGGATCGGGCTTATAGGAGCGGACCGAACGATGCGCCAGGATCTGGCCGATGACCTCATTCCAATGCGCCGGTTCCGGCTGGCTCTCGGCGCGATAGCGCGCGCGCAACAAGGCCTTCGGATCGTCTCCGGCGGAGGCCTCGGAGATTGCGGAAGGAGGGGCATCGGCGAAGTGCAAGGCAGCGGTCATGGATGGAGATCCGTGCAGGAAGGCATGGGTCAGAGCGAGCGACAGCGGCATCAGCGGGCCATGCCCCAGCGCCGGATCGTCGTCCTCTCGATCGCCGCGAAGACGAGATTCTCGACGACAAGGCCGATCAGGATCACCAGCAGCAGGCCGGCGAAGACCTTGTCCGTGTAGAGCTCGTTGCGGTTCTGGAAGATGTACCAGCCGAGGCCGCCGCGGCCCGAGGAGGCGCCGAAGACCAGCTCGGCGGCGATCAGCGTGCGCCAGGCGAAGGCCCAGCCGATCTTGAGGCCGGACAGGATCGCCGGCAGCGCCGCCGGCACCAGGATGCCGAAGACGTAGCGCAGGCCGGTGAGCCCGTAATTGCGGCCGGCCATGCGCAGCGTGTCCGGTACGCCCTGGAAACCAGCGAAGGTGTTGAGCGCGACCGGCCAGAGCACCGAATGGATCAGCACGAAGATCAGGCTGCCCGAGCCGAGGCCGAACCAGAGCAGCGCCAGCGGCAGCAAGGCGATTGCTGGCAGCGGGTTGAACATCGCAGTCAGGGTCGAGAGCAGGTCGCGTCCGATCTGGGTTGAGATGGCCAGCGTCGTCAGCAGAAAGGCGAGCGTCAGCCCGGCAGCATAGCCCTGCGCCAGCACGATCAGCGAGAGCCGTGCCCGCTCGATCAGCTCGCCGCTCGCCAGCCCCTCGACCAGCGCCTGCACCGTGGCGAGGAAAGTCGGGAGCAGGAGCTCGTTGTCCTGCCAGCGCGCCAGTGCCTCCCAGAGCAGGGCTAGGACGACCAGGATCAGGCCCTTGCGCAGCCAGCCCTGCCCGGCGAGGCGCTCGACCAGCGGACGCTGACGCTCGAGTGCCGTCGCGACGAAGGGCGGCAGCGGCTGGTCGTATTCTGGCCGGATCGGCGGCTGGGCGAGGCTCATGGCTTCGCCCCTTCTGCACCGGCCTGTTCATGCTCGAAGAGCCGTTCATGCAGGCGCCGGACGGCGGCCTGGAATGGGGCGCCGCCTGTGCTCGCCAGATCGAATTCGTGGCTGTTTAACTCGGCCCGCAGCCGGCCGGGATGGGGCGAGAGCACCGCGACGCGGTTGCCGACGATCAGCGCCTCCTCGATCGAGTGGGTGACGAAGAGCAGGGTGAAGCGGACCTCGTCCCAGAGCGCCAGCAACTCCTCCTGCATCCGGCGCCGGGTCAGTGCATCGAGCGCGGCGAAGGGCTCGTCCATCAGGAGGATGCTCGGCTGCATGGCGAGTGCGCGAGCGATGGCGACGCGCTGCTTCATGCCGCCGGAGAGCTGGTGCGGATAGCTGTCGGCGAATTTGGCGAGACCGACCTTCTCGACATAATGGCGCGCCCGCTCCAGTGCCTCGCGGCGCGCCAGCGTGCGCGATGCAATCAGCGGGAAGGCGACATTCTGCAGCACAGTCTTCCAGGGCGGGAGCTGGTCGAATTCCTGGAAGACGACGATGCGGTCGGGGCCCGGTCCGCTGACCGGCCGGCCGCCGAGCCTGATTTCGCCCTCGACTGGGGCGATGAAGCCGGCGACCGCCTTGAGCAGGGTCGACTTGCCGCAGCCGGACGGGCCGAGCAGCACGAAGCGGTCGGCTTCATGGACATCGAAGCCGACACGGTGGGTGGCACGCACGATCGTCTCGGCCGTGCGGTATTCGAGGCTGACGCCGTCGACCTGGAGGAGCGGAGCTAGCAAGGCAGGCGAAGCCTGTCCTTCGCCGGCTGGTGCAGCCGTGCGAGCGAGCAGGGGCAGCGGACCGCCCTGCGGTCGTCTCTCGGCGACGAGCGTCATGCCGGCCTCAGCTGCCCGCGGCGATGCGCGGATCGGTGAAGAAATAGTCGGTCAGCGCCTTGGGCTCGTTCTTGATCGCGCCGACACGATGCAGGAACTGGCCAAGGCCGAGCGTGTTCTGCGGCTCGACCTTGAAGGTCACCTCGGGGTTCTTGATGACCTGGAGCAGCAGCTTGCGGTCGCCCTTGCCGCCATTGGCCTTGAGGTAGATGTCGGCCGCCTGCTCGGGGTTGGCGGTGATGAACTTCGCGGCTTCGTCGAGCGCGTCGAGGAAGGCGCGATAGGTCTTCGGCGCCTCCTTGTAGAATTTCTCGGTGCCGTAGAGCACGGTCGAAGAGGCCGGCCCGCCTTGGACGTCGTAGGATTTGAGCACGATGCGGGCGTTCGGGTTCTCGGCCAGTTCCTGCTCCTGGAAGGGCGGGTTGCCGAAATGGCCGGTAATCTCGGTGCCGCCCTTGATGATCGCGGCGGCGGCCTCGGGATGCGGCAGGGCGACGCTGATCTTGTCGAGCTTCGCAAATTCCTTGTCGCCCCAGAGTTTCGCCGAGGCCCATTGCAGGATGCGCGACTGCACGGAGACGCCGACGGCGGGCAAGGCGATCCTGTCCTTGTCGGTGAAGTCGGCGATCGTCTTCACGTTCGGATTGTTGGTGACGAGGTAGTAGGGGAAGTTGCCGAGCGAGGCGACGCCCTTGACGCTCTGCTTGCCCTTGGTGCGATCCCACAATGTGAAGAGCGGGCCGACACCGGCGCTGGCGATCTCGATCGAGCCGGAGAGCAGCGCGTCGTTCACCGCCGCTCCGCCGGAGAGCTGGGTGAACTCGACCTTGATGTCGATGCCGGCCGCCTTGCCGTGTTTCTCGATTAACTTCTGCTCGGCGGCGACGTCGAGCAGCAGGTAGACGACGCCGAACTGCTTGGCGATGCGCAGCTGTCCCTCCGCCGCGGAGGCCGCTCCGGCGAAGCTGAATGACAAAGCCGTGCCTACCATCAAGGCCGCTGCCTGCCGGCGCGACAGCTTCTTCCAAATCGCCATGTCGAACTCCTGAAAATGCTATCCCGGCCAATCGAAGAGGCCGGATGAGCCATGGCCGAAGCTTGGAGTTCTGGCGTGTGAGCGTCAACCGGAATGTTCTTTTTGAAGAACGATCTATCGGAGTAATTTGTTGCTCGTAGCGCTGCCAAGGAAGAAGAATTGCCTTTCTCTACCGTATTTGATCCATTAATGCCAAATTGTACAGTCGTGTGCTAGAATATTCTGAAAATATCGTTCTCTTTAAAAAACACTCCTCTTGACCCGGCTCTGCCCCGACCTGCATCGTTGCGACAACGGTCCGCGGCCCGCCTGCGTGCCTGAAATGCCAAGCGATGCGAGGTCCGCGATGTCCAAGGCCGACCGCCGGCTCACCTTCGACCCGTTCATCTGTCCAGGCTGCTCCCGCCCCGAGATCTTCTTCGCGGCGGAGCAGCGCAAGAACGCCTAGGCCTCCCCCGCCAGGATATTTCCACCACCCTTCCTCCTTCTGCGAGGCGGGGCGCCGCGCGCGCCGCTAACGCGACCGCGTGCCCAGCGCGCCGGCGCCTTCCATCCACACCACCATCCGAGGACCGCAGCATGCCACACCATCCCGTTTCGATCGCCGCGCCGGAGGACGAGAGCCGGCGTATCTTCCTGAAGGGCGCGGGCGCCGGTGTGGCCGCAGCGGTCTTGAGCGCGGGCGCAGCCACGCCGGCTGCCGCGAATAGCTCAGCCGAAGCCGCATCCGACACCCGTAGCTATGACGAGGCCTTTGTCCGGCGCGCTGCCGAACTGCGCAGCAAGCTCGCGAGCTCGCTGGCCGATGTGAAGATCCCGGCCCATCCGACCAACGGAGACGAGCGGCGCTACGCCAACCAGATCGGAACCGATACGCGCGGCCTGCCGCACAATGAGAGAGGTGAGGTCGATCCTGCTGCCTGGCGTGCGGCGGCCGCGGCTTTCGCTTCGCGCGACCCGGTCGATTTCGAGAAGATTCCTCTCGGTGGCACTCGCCGTCTGGTCAATCCGGTCGGTACGCTTGCGGTCAGCCTCGAGGGCCTGAATGCGGCGCAGTTCCAGTTGCCGGCGGCCCCGGCCCTGGCCGGCGTCGAGCGCGCCGCCGATGCGATCGAGATCTATTGGCAGTCATTGCTGCGCGATGTGCCGTTCTCCGACTATCGCGACGACACGAGCAATCCGGACCTGCGCGCGGCGGTCGACGAGCTCAATCGGGTCGAGGGTTTCAACGGGCCGAAGATCGATGGACGGGTCACGCCGCAGACGCTGTTCCGCGGGCGTGTCGCCTATGTCGACCCGGCCGATCCGACCGGGGCTCGCGCCCGCTGGGCCACGCCGCCCGGCGTTCTCGACGGGCCGGTCGTCTCGCAGTTCCTTTATCGCGACGTGCCACTCGGCAACCAGACATTGTCGGCCCGAATCCGGGCCTACAAAGCCGTTCCCGATTTCCTGACGAAGCCGGAGGAATGGCTCCACGTCCAGAACGGCAATGCGCCGCGCGAGCGCATCGTCCACGAGGCGTCGCCGCGCTATATCGCGAGCGGTCGCGATCTCGGCGCCTATGCTCACAGCGCTGCCGCCTTCAACTTCATCGGCAACCAGTTGCTGGGTACCGGCGCCTCCGCTGCCGATCCGACCTATGGCGGCATCCTGCCGGGGCGCTCAGCGCTGGCTCCGAACAATCCCTATCTCAAATCGAAGACCCAGGACGGTGCGGCTGGGACCTTCAGCGGCCCCTATTTCCAGGCGGTGATCAATCTCGCCATCTCGCATGCGATCCGGATCAACTATTATCAGAAGTGGTACGAGCAGCGCATTCTGCGCCCCGAGGCCTTCGCCGGTCTGGTCCATCAGCGCCTCGCCAACCGGGTCGCGGACTATCCTATTCATGAGAGTTTCCTGGGATCGCAGGCGCTCGAGCGCAGCCGAGCCAAACACGGCACCTATCTGCTCGGCCACATCTTCCCGGAGGGCGCGCCCCTGCACTCGTCCTATCCCGGAGGCGCCGCCATCATCGCGGCGGTGACCGTGACGCTGCTCAAGGCCTTCTATGACGAGAGCAAGGAATGGCCGAACCCGGTTCAGCCCGATCCAGCCGATCCGGCCCGCCTCATCCCCTATCAGGGGGCGCCGCTGACCATCGGCGGCGAGCTCAACAAGGCGGCGCTGAACTATGCCGGCGGGCGCACCTGGGGCGGCATCCATTGGCGTTCGGACGCCGCGGTCTCGTTTGCCCAGGGCGAAAACCTGGTGATCAGCCTGCTGCGCGAGCAGAAGCAGACCTATGCCGAGCCCTTCGACGGCTTCTCCTTCACCCGCTTCGACGGCACGAAGGTCACGATCTGAGCGCAAGCGCTCGTTGTCCGGCCTGAACCGAGCGAGAACGGAACAGGCGCAGATGCAATCGCATCCGCGCCTGTTCCAATTCAAATTCCCGGCCTACCGGCTCAGGGCGCCGGGCTGCCATGGAGCTGATGGGCCGCATCGATCCGCGCCTCCATCTCGGGCGTGATCTTCACCTCCAGCGCAGCGACGTCGGCATCAAGCTGCGCCAGGGTGGTTGCGCCGATGATCGCCGAACTCACGAAAGGCCGGCTCGCGACATAGGCGATGGCGAGCTGGGCCGGGTCGAGGCCGAAGTCGCGGGCGATGGCGAGATAGCTCTCGATTGCCGCTTCCGTGCCCGCCTTCTGATAGCGCTGGCCGCGCTCGAACAGCGTCGTGCGGGCTCCGGCCGGGCGGGCGCCGCGCTGGTACTTGCCGGTGAGGAAGCCCTGTCCGAGCGGCGAATAGGCGAGCAGACCGACCTGCTCGCGCTCGTGGAATTCGGCGAGCCCGACCTCGTAGGTGCGGTTCAGCAGGTTGTAGGCGTTCTGGACACTGGCGACCCGCGGCAAGCCGCGCGTCTCCGACAGGTGCAGGAAGCGGGACAGGCCCCAGGCGGTCTCGTTCGACAGGCCGATATGGCGGACCTTACCGGACTTCACCAGGCCGTCGAGCGCCTCCAGCGTCTCCTCGACAGGTACCTCCGAGCCATTGCCGCCGCGATTGGGGGCATGCGAACCGCCGCCGAAGAGCGGAATGTTCCGGTGCGGCCAGTGCAACTGGTAGAGATCGAGATAATCGGTCTGCAGGCGCTTCAGGGAGGCGTCAATGGCTTCCTCGATGTTCTTCTTGTCCAGACGGGGCTGGCTGCCGTCCCTGCGCAAATAGTTGCGGTCGCCGGGGCCTGCGACCTTTGAGGCGAGGATGATCTTGTCGCGCTTGCCGCTCGCCTTCAGCCAGGTGCCGATGATGCGCTCCGTGGAGCCTTGCGTCTCCGCTCGCGGCGGGATCGAGTAGCTCTCGGCGGTGTCGATGAAGTTGATGCCGGCATCGAGCGCACGGTCGAGCTGGGCGTGCCCGTCCGCCTCCGTGTTCTGCTGGCCCCAGGTCATGGTGCCGAGTGTGATGGCGGAGACGCGCAGGTCCGTGCGTCCGAGCGGACGGTAGTCGGTCATGAAGAAGGTCCTGTCAGGTAGAGGCCGAGGCCGGCGCAGTCGCTGTCCGTTAATCGGTCGATCTCAGAAGAAGCCCAGCGCCGGCAGCGGAGTGCCCTTGAGCTCGTAAGCGCCGAGCGCGAGCGCCTTGTAGCTCGCGGGGTTGTGCGAGGAGAGCGTGCGGGCATTGCGCCAGTGCCGGTCGAGATTTTGACGAAGGGTTGCCGCCGAGGCGCCGCCGACATCGAACAGCGCGGTCGAGGAGCGCAGCGCGAATTCGTCGACCACGACCTTGGTCTTGGCGGCAGTCAACGAGGCCTCGTGGACGAGTGCGGGCAGGCGGGCATCGTCGGGATTATCAGCCCTGAGCGCGGCGACCACGTCGAGCGCGTCGCCGACGGCGAGGATGCCGAGCTCGGCGATGAAGGCTTCGCTGGCGATCCTGCCGATCGTCTGCTGCAGCAGCGGATCCTCATGCGGCGTTTCAGTGAGCGCGTAATAGAAATTGCGCTTGCGGCCGAGCAGGAGGGATTTGGCATCGCGCAATACGGCCCGGAGCACGCCGGCATTGACCGCGGTCACGATTGTCTGGGCGATCGTGCTGGCGAAGGGTTGGACATAGGGCGTCGCATCCGTCAGCAACTCGTCGGCTTCGACCCGCACGCTGTGGAAATTGGTGGTTCCAGTGCCGGTCACGCGCTGGCCGATGCCGTCCCAGTCGTCCAGGCGCTCGACACCGTCGCGGTCGGTCGAGATGATCAGCGAGACGTCCTCGCCCTCGGGGGAAGTCGCCCGGACCAGCGTCAGATCGGCATAGAGCGTGCCGGTGCTGTAGAACTTGGTGCCGTCGAGGCGATAGCCGTCGCCGTCGCGCGTCAGCCTGGTCTTGAGGTCGCCGCGCCCGCCGGTCTGCTTGCGGTCGAGTTCGGTGGTGGCGAGGCCGATCAACGCGCCATCAGCCACCGCCTTGCGCCAGGCTGGATTGTAGCCGGGCTCGCGGCCGGTGACGAAGCGCTCGGTCACGAAGAAATGGTTGCGGAAGATGTGGGCGACGCTGGAATCGGCTTCGCCCAGGCGTACGAGCGCACCAAGCACCTCGCGCCAGGACGCGCCCGCGCCACCATCGCTCTCGGGAAGACGCAATGCGCCGAGGCGCAAGGCCCTCAGCTTGGCCAGGAGATCGAAAGGATGTTCGCGCTTGGCATCGCGCTCGGACGAGGTCAGCGCGATCTCGGCGAAGACAGCAGCAAGCTCGTCCGGCCTTGCCGCTACGGGGAGGGAGAGCGCTGGCGACAGGAGACTCGCAGCGGCCGGAGTTTGAAAGGCACCCATCGATCTCAGCTTTCGATATAGACGTCGGCGAAATTCGCGCGCAGTCCGTTGGCGGAAACGGTGTGGTTTTTCACGCGCTTGTTGAAGACGGTCAGGTTCTTCTGCGCGATCAGGTCGTAATGCGGCAGGTCGTGGACCAGGAGATGCTGGACCTTGCGCAGCAACTCCCGGCGCTTCTCGACATTGGGCTCGACCGCGGCCGCCTCGAACAGTGCGTCGACTTCGGGATTGCTGTAGTTCGCCCCGTTCGAGAACGGCGTGCCCTTCTTGATGTTCTGCGTCCAGAACAGGCGCTGCACTCCGACCGTAGGGTCGAAATAATTGCTGAGCCAGGCATTGGCGAAGTCGAAGTCGCGATTGGTGTAGACACGGCGGATGTAGCTGGCGAAGTCCTGACCGCGGATCGTCACCTCGATGCCGATGCGTGCCAGCGCCTGCTTGATGAATTCCGAGCCGCGCTTGAAGTTCTCGCCATAGGGCAGGTAGTCGTTGGTGAGCTTGAAGCGGATGCCGCCGGTGCCGCGCTTGAGGCCGGCCTCGTCGAGCAGCGCCTCGGCGCGCTTGGGATCGAAGGCGTAGACCGGCAGGTCGGTGGCGGCCCATTGCTTCAGCGCCGGGACGACCGGGCCGTTGGTGATCTCGCCAAAACCGTACCAGACGATGTCGAGATAGGCCTTCTTGTCGATCGCATGGGCGATCGCCTGCCGGACCTTGAGCTCCTTGAGGTAGGGATTGTCGAGATTGAAGACGAGCTGGTTGATGTCGCCGGAATAGGCGGAGCCCTTCTCCTCGACCGCCAGATTGGGCAGCCTGGTGAAGCGTGAGACTTCCGCGAGGGGTACAGGATTATCGCCGGAGATGTCGGCCGTGCCGGATTCGAGCGCGGCGGCACGCGCGGCCGGGTCGGTGACGACCCTGACGATCAGCCGGTCGACATAGGGCTTCGGCTGATCCCAGTAGTTCGGATTGCGCTCGTAGAGGATATGGCTGCCGCGCACCCACTCCTTGAAGACGAAGGGGCCGGTGCCGACCGGATTGTTGTGGGCGGGGTTGGTGATCGGGTCCTTGCCCTCGAACAGGTGCTTGGGAATGATCGGCGCCTGCGAGGCGATCAGCGCCGTCAGGAAATAGGGCGCGGGCTTCGAGAACACGACGATCGCAGTATGCGGATCGGGCGTCCTGACCTCGGCGAGATTGGCGAAGGTGCTGCGGTTGTGGGCGTGATGCGCCTTGAGGAACAGCAGCGAGAAGGCGACGTCCTCGGCGGTGAAATCGCGCCCGTCATGCCATTTCACGCCCTGCCTGAGCTTGAAGCTGTAGGAGAGCCCGTCCTCGCTGGTCTCCCAATGGGTCGCGAGCTGCGGCTTCGGCGTCAGGTCGAAATCATAGTCGAGCAGGCCCTCGTGCACCTTCGGACTGACGAAGGAGGTCGGCCCCGAGACATTCACCGCCGAGAGCAGTGCTGTCGGCTCGGGATCGATCAGTGCCGTCAGCACGCCGCCACGCTTCGGGCTCGCGGCGAGCGGGGCCTGGGCGAAGGCCTCCGGAACCAGGCCAGCCGGCGTGACGACGAGGAGGCTGCCGGCTGCGAGGAGCTGGCGCCGCGAAGGGCGGAATTCTGACATGGGCTTGCATTCCGTGAAAAAGGCCGGGCTGCTGTGCCCGGCTGTCGGGAAGGAGAGGTCAGGCGCTGCGCCGCTCGATTTCGGCGTAGCGGCTCGTCGGGCGCGGCAGGCCGAAGCGCTCGCGCAGCGTCGTCTCGCGATATTCGGTGCGGAACAGGCCGCGCTTCTGCAGGATCGGCACGACCTCGTCGACGAAGATCTCTAGGCCGTCAGGCAGCACGTCCGGCATCAGGTTGAAGCCGTCGGCGGCACCGCTGCGGAACCAGGCTTCGAGATCATCGGCGACCGCCTCCGGCGTGCCGACGACGACGCGGTGGCCGATGCCGCCGCCGAGCTTGTAGATCAGCTGGCGGAAGGTGAGGTTGCCCTTGCGGGCGAAGTTGAGCGTCGCCCTCGCGAAGGTGATGCCACCATTGGGCGGGATCGGCAGATCGGGGAAAGGCGCATCGAGATCGAGATGCGACAGGTCCTGCCCGAAGGTCCCGCTGATGCGGCGCACGGCATAGTCCAGGTTGATCAGCGAGCCGAGCTCTTCCTCGCGTCGGTGCACTTCCGCTTCGGTCGAGGCGATCAGCGTGCCGAGCCCGGGCAAAGCGACGATCGCGCGGGGATCACGGCCATTCGCGACGGCACGGCGGCGCAGGTCGCCGATATAGGCGAGGGCCAGCTCCTCGTCCTCGCCGACACTGAAGACGGCGTCGGCATAGCGCGCGGCGAAGTCGCGCCCGTCATCCGAGCCGCCGGCCTGCACGATGATCGGGTGGCCTTGCGGCGAGCGCGGCAGGCTCAAAGGGCCGGCGACCTTGAAGAACTCGCCCTCGTGCTCGATCCGGTGAATCCGGCGCTTGTCGAGCAGGGTGTTGCTGGCCTTGTCACCGACGAAGGCGCCGTCCTCCCAGCTGTCCCAGAGCTTCAGCAGCACCTCGGCGAATTCCTGGCCGCGGGCATAGCGGCGGCCATGCTCCATCACGCTCTGGCCAAAATTGGCGGAGGCGGCACCGTTCGCCGTGGTCACCAGATTGACGCCGACTCGGCCGCCGCTGAGCAGGTCGAGCGACTGGAAGCGGCGGGCGATGTTGTAGGGCTCGTTGTAGCTGGTCGAGATCGTCGCGATCAGCCCGAGATGGCTGGTCGCCCCGGCGACCGCCGCCAGCGTGATGGTCGGCTCCAGCCCGTTGAAGCTTTTCTCCTCGGCCCTGTCCTCCAGCGCCGGCTGGTCGGCGAGGAACATCGCGTCGAGCTTGCCGCGCTCGGCGATCTTCGCGGTGCGGACATAGTGATCGACATCGATGCTGGCGCGCGGATCGGCCTGCGGCGCGCGCCAGGCCGAAGCGTAGAAGCCGCCATGCAGGATGTTGACGTTGAGATGGAGCTGTCGGGTACGGGTCATGGTCGCCTCCAGGCCTAAAAGGCTAGGGCAGGAGGTCAATTAGTCAATTAAATTAATAGACTATATATTTCAGCCACAGGGAAAGCCTGTTCTCCGGGCTGGAGCGATCCTGCGTCTGCTCCGAGTCGGACCGCGCTTTGTCGCGGATACCCACCTCGCAAGTGCTGATGCGAAAAACATCTTCTCCGCGAGCTCGCTTTGCGAGAATTTCTTCTGGCAGGTGTCGTTTCTTAAAAAGAACGTTCCCGTTGACATAAGGAACGATCTTTTCAATAGTCCATTGATATTGTGAGTTATTTTGCTGGCTCGGCGTCCGTTCGCGAGCGCTCACATCGAGAGGACCATCATGCTCGTGACATCCAACAGGCTCGGACGTGGGCTGGGCTATTCCGTCATCCTCGCCGGGCTGCTGGCGGGCACCTCCGCCTGGGCCGGGCCGACGCTCGACGCCATCAAGCAGCGCGGTTCGATCAAGGTCGGCGTCGGCACCTCGCCGGGCTTCTTCTCCCCTGACAGCAACGGCAAATGGCAGGGCTTCTTCGTCGATTTCGGCCGGGCGCTGGCGGTCACCGTGTTCGGCGATGCCGAAAAGGTGAGCTTCACCTCGTCCTCGCCGCAGCAGCGGCTGCCGGCGCTGCAGGCCGGTGAGTTCGATATCCTTCTCTCGGGCGTCACCCAGACGGCGACACGCTCCTTCAAGCTCGGCTTCCATTTCGGCCCGATCGTCTTCTATGACGGCCAGGGCCTCTTGGTGAAGAAGGCGCTCGGCGTCAGCAAGGCGGCCGAGCTCGACGGCGCGACGATCGGCATCCAGAGCGGCACGACGGGCGAGCTCAACATCGCCGACTTCTTCCGCAAGACGAAGAAGAGCTTCAAGCCAGTGGTGATCGAGGAGACCAAGGAGTTCGTCAACGCGCTCGAATCCGGCCGCGTCGATGCGCTCACCCAGGATGCCTCGGACCTCGCCTTGCGCCGCATCCAGCTCGGCAAGCCGGACGACTATGTGCTCCTGCCGGAGCGGCTGTCGAAGGAGCCGCTGGCTCCGGCCGTCCGTTCGGGCGACGCCCGCTGGCTCGAGATCGTCAACTGGACCGTCTATGCCACGATCCAGGCCGAGGAATACGGCATCACCCAGGCCAATATCGACGAGTTCCTGAAGAGCGAGGATCCCGGCGTCAAGCGCTTCCTCGGCGTCGACAAGTCGCTCGGCGAAGCGCTCGAGCTCGATCCGAAGTTCGCCTACAACATCGTCAAGGCGGTCGGGAACTACGGCGAGATCTTCGAGCGCAATATCGGCAAGAAGAGCAAGGTCGGCTTCGAGCGCGGCTACAATCAGCCGTGGTCGCAGGGCGGCCTGCTGTATTCGCCGCCTTTCCGTTGAGCGTCGTCGCCCGAGGATGAATTCTCCCGCATCCTTGCAGGCGGCCGTGCCGGGCCTGAAAGGGCCCGGCCTTTTGCGTGCGCTCGTCGACTGGTGGGGCGAGAAGCCACTGACGCAGCTGGCGATCTTCGCGATCGTCGGTCTTGGCTTCGCGCTGCTCGGCAGCAACCTCGTGCACAACATGGCGCGGGTCGGCTTGACGCCCGGCTTCGGCTTTCTTGGCCACGCCGCCAATTTCGAGATCGGCGAGGGGCTGATCGCCTATTCGGCCGGCGACAGCTATCTGCGCGCCATCGCGGTCGGGCTGCTCAACACCGTGCGCGTCTCGCTGGCTGGATGCATTCTCGCCACCATCCTCGGCGTCGCGCTCGGCATCGCGCGTCTCTCGTCGAACCCGCTGCTGTCGCGCCTCGTGCAGGCCTATGTCGAGATCGTCCGCAACACGCCCCTGCTGCTGCAGATCTTCTTCTGGAATGCGCTGTTCCACGCCTTGCCGGGACCGCGACAGGCCTTGTCGCCGCTGCCGGGCGTCCTGCTCAGCAATCGCGGCTTTTTCTTTCCCTTCATCGCTGACGATGGAGCGACCCCGGCGATCCTGACGAGCAGCTTCCTGCTCGCCGTACTCGTTGGCGCCGCACTGAAATGGCGGGCCCGCCGGACCGGCCGTTCGAACCTCAAGCGGAGTGCGGCGCTTGTCCTCGCAGTGGCCCTGCTACCCGTCGCCGTCGCTGCGTTCTTCGGTGCCATGCCTGCCATCGATCTGCCGAGGCTGTCCGGTTTCAACATCCGGGGCGGCATCTCACTCTCGCCCGAATTCATGGCCCTGCTGATCGCGCTCGTCGTCAACACGTCGGCCAGCATCGCCGAGACCGTGCGCGCCGGCATCCTGTCCGTCTCGGGAGGGCAGTGGGAGGCGGGCCGGGCGCTTGGCCTGTCCTATGGCCGGATCATGCGGCTGATCGTGCTGCCACAGGCCTTGCGCCTGATCATCCCGGTGATGACGTCGAGCTATCTCAGCCTGACCAAGAATTCGAGCCTGGCGGTCGCGATCGGCTTCCCCGATCTGGTCAACATCCTCAACACCACCGCCAACACCACCGGCCAGGCGCTCGAAGCCATTCTCGTGATGATGCTGGCGTACTTAGCGCTGAGTCTGGCCGTCGCCATCGCGATGAATGCCTATAACCGGCGCTGGGCATTGCGGGAGCGGTCCGCGGCATGAGCGCTGTGGCGGAGGACGGTGCGCTCGCCCCGCGGAGCGAGCGCTGGCGCAAGCTGCGCCAGGGCCTCGCCGGCTCGCGCACCAATATCGCGATCACGCTCGGTGTCGCCCTCCTCGTCCTATGGCTCGCACCGCCCTTCCTGCGCTGGGCCGTCGTCGATGCGGTCTGGCAGGGCGACGGCGCAGCCTGCGCCGCGGCAGGGACAGGCGCATGCTGGGCCTTCATTGGCGAGAAGCTGCGCTTCATCACCTTCGGCTTCTATCCGCCACATCTGCATTGGCGGGCCGGGCTCGCGCTGCTCGTCATGCTGGCGTTGCTTGTCGTCACCGCCTGGCCGGGACATTGGGGGCGGCGCCTGCTCCTGCTTTGGGGTGCTGCGCTGATCGGCGTGCCGTTGCTCCTGCTTGGCTGGCCCGCCGGTGAGTTCGTGCCGACGGAACGTTGGGGCGGGCTGCCGGTCACCTTCCTGCTGGCGATTGGTGCATTCGCAGGCGCCTTTCCCCTGGCGATCCTGCTGGCATTGGGCCGTCGCTCGAAGATGGGCGGCGTGCGCCTGCTCTGCGTGGTCTTCATCGAGGTGCTGCGCGGCGTCCCCTTCATCGCAGTGCTCTATGCCGCGACGCTGCTGTTCCCGCTGATGCTTCCGGCCGGCTCGGCGATCGACAAGTTCTTGCGGGCCGAGGTGGCGCTGACGCTGTTCGTCGCCGCCTATCTCGCCGAGGTCGTCCGCGGCGGCCTGCAGGCTGTTCCTGTGGGCCAATACGAGGCGGCGAAGGCACTGGGCCTGTCCTATTGGCGGACCATACGCCTCGTCGTGCTGCCACAGGCTCTGCGTGCGGTGATCCCGCCGCTGGTCAATCTGGCGATCGGCATCTTCCAGGACACCACGCTGGTGATCATCATCGGCATGTTCGACTTCCTGAACACGGCGCGTGTCTCGGCGACGGACCCAAACTGGCTCGGCTTCTACCGGGAGGCCTATGTCTTCGCCGCCATGGTCTACTTCATCGTCTGCTTCTGCGCCTCCCGCTACAGCCTTTGGCTGGAAGCCCGGTTGGCAGCAGGGCGGCGCAAATGACGGGCCGCCATGCCCCAATGCATCTGCCGGCACTTCCGCCGCGGGTTCATATGGTGGCATCGGAGAAGCGGCCCGCCATGAAACTCGTCCGGAACACCAGACAAACGAGGACATCGTGACGTCCATCGCGGACACCCGCGGACAGTCCGGGGGAAGCGCTGCCCGCAACGCATTCCTGTTCGGCACACCGCTGCTCGTCCTGGCATTGGGGCACATGCTGTCCAATCTGCTGCGAACCTTGCCCGGGGTCGCTGCGGATGTCATCGCTGCCGATCTGGCAGTGTCGCCCGATACATTGGCCAGCCTGACGGGGGCCTATCACTTCGCCTTCGCCGCCGGCCAGATACCGGTCGGCGTCGCTCTCGACCGCTACGGCGTCCGTTCGGTGTCGCTGACGCTTTTCGCGATCGTGAGCATCGGGGCCGTGCTGGCTGCCTGCATCGGGGGCGCGGCAGGCTTCCTGACCGCCCAGATCATTCTCGGCATCGGCTGCTGCGGTATGTTGCTCTGCCCGATGACATTGGCTGCCAAGACGCTCACCGCCGAGAAATTCGGCTTGTGGTCCGGCCTGATCCAGGGCGTCGGCAATTCGGGGATGCTGCTCTCGGCAAGTCCGATGGCCTGGCTCGTCGAGCACCATGGCTGGCGGACCGGCTTCGGCCTGTCGGCGGTGCTGGCGGTGACGGTTGCCTGTCTCGTCTGGCTGACCGTGCCGAAAGCCGCGCCGAGCTCGAACGAGCGCAAGGCCACACTGCGCTCCGAGGCGAAGCAGGTCGTCAGGATCGGCCTCTCGCCGGCTGTGCGGGGCGTCGTGATCCTTGCTTTTGCCTCCTTCGCCGCGGCGATCGCGATAAGAGGGCTCTGGGGCGGCGTCTGGCTGATGGAGATCAAGCACGTCTCCCGTCTGGAGGCGGGCAACGCCCTGCTTCCTTTGACACTCGCGCTCGTCGCGGGCCCGATGCTCTATGGCATCGCGGACCGGCGCTTCGGCGGCCGCCGGCTTGTCCTGACGATCACCCATCTGATCGCGGCCGCAGTCTTGCTGGCGGTCGCCGCCGGGGGACCGAACGGCCTGCTGTCGACCGGGATGGGGCTGGCGCAGCTCCCGCCGAGCTTCGATGTCGCTGCGTTCCTCGTGCTCGGCGCAGCCCTGGCGTCGCAACCGCTCCTGTTCGCAATGGCACGGGTCGTCGTCGCGCCGGAGAACGTCGGAAAGGCACTCGCGGCCGTCAATCTCGCGTTCTTCGCCGGCGCCGCCATTCTTCAATCCGGCACGGGGCCGATCGCTGCGAGTTTTGGGATTGGCGCGGTCATGGTCTTCCTGGCCATCGTTCTGATCGTGACGACGAGCGCGTTTGCGGTCCTGACGAGCCCCTCCCGAGCCACGCGCTGACGGACGGCCTCAGGCCACTCCGAGCAGGCGGATGAGGGCGAGCGAGATCACCCCGAGCGCGAGAAGCGAGAGGACGACCGTGGCGGTGACGCGGGGGCCGGCCTTGGCGACGGAGCGGATGTCGACGCTGAGCCCGAGCGCCGCCATCGAGACGATCGTCAGCACGTTCGCGACGGTGGTCAGCGGGGCCAGCAAGGCCGGTGGAATGAGCCCGGCCGAGCGAAATGCCGCCATCACCACGAAGCCGATGATGAACCAGGGCACGAGGCGATGGATCCCGACCGGGCGCGGCGCGGCATGCTCTGCCGTCCTCTGCGCGGCCGGCCCGTCGGTCTCCTTGCGCAGCCGGCTCGACAGCAGCGACAGCACGAGGATGACGGGCCCAAGCATGAGCACGCGCACCAGCTTGACCAGGGTTCCGATCTGGATCGCGGCGGCGCCCGCCGGCGCCGTAGCGGCGAGGACCTGGGGAACGGCATAAACCGTCAGGCCCGACAGGATGCCGAACTGATGGACGCTGAGGCCCAGCATCGGGATCAAGAGCGGCAGGCCGAGCACGACCACGACGCCGAGCACCGCGGTGAAGGCGATCGAGGCGGCGACGTCGTCGCCGTCGGCACCGATGACCGGCGCAGTGGCCGCGATCGCCGAATTGCCGCAGATCGAATTGCCGCAGGCAACGAGGATCGCCATCCGCTTCGACAGCCCCAGCAGGCGGCCGATACCGTAGCTCAGGCCGATCGCGAGGAAGACCACGGCGGCGATGCCGAGGAGGAGCGGGGCACCGGTGGCGGCGACCGTGGCGGCGCTCAAGGAAGCGCCGAGCAGCACGACGGCGATCTCCAGCAGCGTCTTCGCCGAGAAGGAGATGCCGGGGCGCCAACGGCTGTCGGGCTTCCAGAGCGTCCTGACTAAGGTTCCGATCACGATCGCCAGGACGAGCGCTTCGAGCCAGGCGCGCTGGAAGAGCAGGGCTTCGAGATGCTCGGCGCCAAGCGCCGCAACCGAAACGGCCAGGCACAGCAGCAGGCCCGGGCCGATGCGCTTCGCGCCCGAGGCTGTCCGGTCAACCAAACTCGTCCGATCTGGGCTTTCAAGCGTCATCACAGTACCCGGCAATTCGATGTGCCGGCTTTTGACCTGTTTTGCTTAAACGATCCAACGTGTTGTTTTTCTTGTTTCGATCGAAAAATTCGATCATTTTCTGTGCCGGCTTGCTCGGCGTGCGGGAGACGGGCGTTTACCTGCATCTGCTCCGGGCGTCGCGGAATCATCGACGCTCATGACACTCGAACAGCTTCGCATCTTCGTCGCGGTCGCCGAGCGCGAGCATGTCACGCGCGCAGCCTCGGAGCTGAACCTGACGCAATCGGCGACGAGCGCTGCGATCGCGGCGCTTGAACATCGCCACGCGGTGAAGCTGTTCGACCGTGTCGGGCGCCGGATCGCGTTGACCGATGCCGGGCGCCTGTTCCTGAACGAGGCTCGCGCGATCCTCGCACGTGCTGCGACGGGCGAGCGGGTCCTGTCGGATCTAGCCGGGCTGAAGCGCGGGCGGCTGTCCCTGGCGGCGAGCCAGACGGTCGGCAATTACTGGCTGCCGCGCAAGCTTGCTCTGTTTCGTACGCTACATCCGGGGATCGAGACGCCGCTGGTGATCGGCAACACCGAGACGGTCGCGGCCTCCATCCACGACGGGCTCGCCGATATCGGCTTTGTCGAAGGCGAGATCGATGATCCGCTCCTGGCGCAGGAGGCCGTCGCGACGGACGAGCTGGCGATCGTCGTCACACCCGGCCATCCCTGGGCGGGGAAGGCGCGCGTCGATCCAGCGGAGTTCGTTGAAAGTCCCTGGGTCCTGCGCGAGCCCGGTTCAGGCACCCGGCAGGCTCTCGAGGCGATACTCGCGGGCGCCGGGCGCTCGGTCGTTGATCTCGACGTCCTGCTGGAACTGCCCGCCAACGAAGCCGTGCGCACTGCCGTCGATGCAGGCTCCGCCGCCGCCCTGATGTCGAGGCTCGTCGTCGCCAACGCCTTGCGCTCTGGCCTGCTTGCGGAGGTCGCCGCCGACATCCCCTCGCGCCATTTCGTCATGCTGCGGCACAAGGAACGCTATGTCGGCCGGCCCGCGCAGGCCTTCCGCGCGCTTCTCGCCGGCGAGCCTGAGGCTTCGTAGATCGCCTCGATCTATAGGGTTCGATAGGGGCATCGGATCAATTCAGACCCGGAGCTCGCCGTCGAACTGGCCGGCCTGGATCGCGTGCCCGACCGCGGACCTGATCACATCCGCCAGGCTCAGAACGGCGGGGCGGCTGCGTTTGGTCTTCGACACTGCGAGATGGAAATACAGGGTCAGGTCCGGCTCCGTCACGCGGCGCACGGCAAGCCTTGCCGGGTCGTCGCCGGAGAGAAGGCTGCGCGGCACGATCGCCGCCGCTCGCCCCTCCTCGATCATCGGCCGCACCGCCAGGAAGTCGTCGACCTCGGCGTAGATCTTCAAGGGGATGTCATGCTCGCGGGCGCAGGCTTCGACGATGCGCCCGAGCGCGTTCTGCCGGCTGTGGACGAAGAGGGGGCCGGCGGCCGCCTCCGCGAAGGTGATGGTCGGCGGCACCGGCCCGCCAGCCCGCGCGACATGGAACAGGGGCGCGCGGGTCAGCGTCTCGACGAGCGCGCCGGTGGCGGGGCGTTCCGAATTGAAGATGCCGATGTCGATCTCGTCGCGCGCCACCCATTCCGCGATCTGGAGGCTCGATCCGCCGCGGGCATGCAATTCGATCTCGGGAAAGCGCTGGGTGAAGGCCGAGATGATTGGCGTCGCCAGGGGGATGCTGATCGTACCGGTCCAGGCCAGGCGGATCGAGCCGGCATAGCCGGCACGCCGGCCGACCAGGGCCTGCTTCGCTGCGTCGAGCCCGGCGATGTGCGGGGCGATCGCGGCCTGGAATGCTGCTCCGTCGCGCGTCAGCGAAACGCCGCGCCCGTCGCGGTGGAAAAGGCGGCTCGAGAGTTCCTCTTCCAGCTGCCGGAGATCCCGGCTGAGGGCCGGCTGCGCCACGCCCAGATGCAGGGCGGCCTTCATCAGGCTGCCGGTCTCGGCGATCACCAGGAAGTTCTTGAGCTGCCGAAGCTTCACTCTCGTTATGCCTTCCGGATATAACAAATTGCTATATCTGAAACACAAGTCCGGCCCTATGTGCAAGCGGCAAGCTTCGCTAGCTTCGGCGCACAACGACATGCCCGGCGCGCACCGGGCGGCACTTGGACATGCCGGGAGAGAAACGATGTTGAGAACCGTGATGGCGGCCGGGCTGGCCGGAGCGTTCTGCCTTGCGGCCTCCGTCGCTCCGGCACAGGCCGAAACCGTCCTCAAGATCAAGAACACCGGCGACATCAAGCAGCTCGATGCGCTGTTCACCTCGGCCTATCCGGTCCGCGACATGGCCTATCTCATCTACGACACGCTCTTCTCCCTGGACGGCAATTATCGCGCCCAGCCGCAGATGGTCGAAAGCCACACGCTCTCCGACGACGGCAAGACCTATGTCTTCAAGCTGCGCCAGGGCCTGAGCTTCCATGACGGCAAGCCTGTCACGGCTGCGGACTGCGTCGCCTCGATCGAGCGCTGGATGAAGAAGGACAGCCTCGGGGCCGAGGTCGAGAAGCGTCTCGATGCGATCAAGGCGATCGATGCGACCTCGTTCGAGGTCCGGCTGAAGGAGCCCTTCGCCCGCCTGATCGACGGCTTCGCCCGCATGACTGCCTATCCGCTGTTCGTGATGCCGGAACGGCTCGCCAGGACGCCCGCGACGACCGAGCTCAAGGAGTTCGTCGGCTCCGGCCCGTTCAGGCTGCTGCCGGACGAATGGGTTCCGGGCGTCAAGTTCGTCGTCGCCAGGCATGCGGGCTACAAGCCGCGCAGCGAGGCGCCGAGCGGACTTGCCGGCGGGAAGACCGCCGGGGTCGATCGCATCGAGCGCATCCAGTTCAGCGACGATCTCAGCGCGGTCAATGCGCTCCTGGCCGGCGAGATAGACTATGTCGCCGAGGTGCCGGCCGAGATGCTGCCGGTGCTGGAGAAGGACAAGTCGATCCAGATCGCCAAGGCGCCCGTCCTCGGCAAGAACTTCCAGGTGGTGATCAACCACACCCAGCCGCCGATGGATAACGTCAAGGTCAGGCAGGCCCTGCAATACGCGATCAGCCAGTCGGATTCGATGCAGGCGGTCTTCGGCGGCCGCAAGGATCTCTACCAGCTCTGCCCGGCGCTGTTCATGTGCGGCAGCCCCTATGAGACCGACATCGGCAGCGAGCGCTTCATGAAGCAGGACTTCGAGAAGGCGAAGGCCCTGCTGAAGGAGGCCGGCTATGACGGGACGCCGATCGTCTATCTCCATCCGATGGATGCCAAGGTCCAGCGCGACGTCGGCACGGTGATGGTCAATGCGATGCGCAAGGCCGGCTTTACCGTCGAGGATGTGCAGATGGACACGGCGACGATGTTCACGCGCCGGACCAACAAGAACCCGCCGAAGCAGGGCGGCTGGAACGTCTTCATCACCGGCTTCGCCGGCGATGCGCTGATGGACCCGCTGACCAACCCCTATGTCACCGGCGCCTGCGAGAAGGCCTTCGTCGGCTGGCCCTGCGACAAGCCCCTGCAGGAGCTCTGGCAGAAATTCCTGCTGGCCTCCGACGACGCCGCGCGCAAGACGATCGCGGTGGAGATGCAGGCGCGCTCGAACGAGATCGTGACCTATATCCCGCTGGGGCAGTTCAACGACCTCTCGGCCTGGCGGAAAAGCGTGTCCGGTTTCGTCCCGGGGCCGACCCTGACCTATTGGAACGTGCGCAAGTCCGACTGATCCTGCCGCATCTCCGACACGACGGGCCGGGACGAAGCGTCCGGCCCGTGCCTTCAAGGTCTGCTCATGGCACGCTTTCTGTTCTCGCGGCTCCTGGCGACGCTGCCTGTCATGCTGACGGTCCTGGTCGTCGTCTTCACGCTCCTGCATATCGGGCCGGGCGATCCGGCGGCGGCCATGGCGGGCGACAATGCCAGCGCCGAGCAAATCGCGCAGATCCGCCAGCGGCTGCATCTCGACCAGCCGCTCGTGGTGCAATTCCTGATCTATCTGCGCCAGTTGGTGCAGTTCGACCTCGGCGTCTCCGTCTATTCGGGCCGTCCCGTCGCGGCGATGATCCTGCAGCGGGCCGAACCAACCCTGATGCTGGCGCTGACCACGACGCTGCTCTCGGTCCTGGTCGCGGTGCCGGCGGGCATGTTCGCCGCCAGGCGCCTCGGCCTGATCACTGACTATGTCGTGATGGCGCTTTCGGTCGCCGGCTTCTCGATCCCCGTCTTCGTGATCGGCTACGCGTTGATGCAGGTCTTCGCGATCGAACTGGGGTGGCTGCCGGTGCAGGGCTATCGGCCGCTGGCGAGTGGGCTCTGGAACAGCCTGCGCAGCCTGACGCTGCCGACGGTCGCGCTCACCTTGCTCTTTGCCGCGCTGGTCGCCCGGATCACGCGGGCGACGCTGCTCAACGTCCTGTCCGAGGACTATATCCGGACCGCGCGGGCCAAGGGCCTGCCCGAGCGCAAGGTGGTCGCGACGCATGCGCTGAAGAACATCGGCGTGCCCGTGGTGACCGTCGTCGGCACCTCCTTCGCGGCCCTGCTCGGCGGGGTCGTCGTCACCGAATCCGTCTTCAACCTGCCGGGGATCGGGCGCTTGACCGTCGATGCCATCCTGTCGCGCGACTATCCGGTCGTGCAGGGGGTGATGCTGGTCTTCGCCTTCGTCCTGGTCGTGGTGAACCTGCTCGTCGATCTCAGCTATGCGCTGTTCGATCCCCGCATCCGGCAGGACATGCGCTCATGAGCGCGCAGCCGCAGATGGCCCGTGCCGGCCGGTCCCTCAAGGCGTCGACGGTCGTAATCGGCCTGAGCTTCGCCATCGTAGCGGCGGTCGCGGCCTGCGCACTGCTGGCGCCCCCGATCCTCGGCTACAGCAACGACCTCAACATGGGCGAGGCGCTGCAGCCGCCGGGCGCCGCCCACTGGTTCGGGACGGACAATCTCGGCCGCGACATCTTCGTGCGGACGCTGTCAGGCGCCAGGACCTCGCTCATGGTCGGGCTCGGCGTCTCCGTGCTGACGCTGCTGGCGGGTGGCCTGATCGGGCTGATGGCCGGCTATGTCCGGGTGGCCGACACGGTGCTGATGCGCATCATGGACGGGCTGATGGCCATTCCGGGCGTGCTGCTGGCGATCGCGCTCGCCTCGCTGCTCGGCGGCGGGCTTGCGACCGTGATGATCGCGATCAGCGTGCCGGAGATACCGCGGACGGCGCGGCTGATGCGCGGCGTGGTGCTGAGCCTGCGCGAGATGCCCTATGTCGATGCGGCGATCGCGATCGGATCGAGCACGCCGCGCGTGCTGCTCCGGCATATCCTGCCGAACGCGACGGAGGCGCTCGTGGTCCAGGCGACCTTTGTCTGCGCCTCGGCGATCCTCGCCGAAGCCATCCTCAGCTTCATCGGCGTTGGCATCTCTCCGGACCTGCCGAGCTGGGGCAATGTCATGGCCGGCGGCCGTCAGTTCTTCCGCGTTGCCCCCTGGATCATCGCCTTTCCCGGCCTGTTCCTGTCGCTGCTGGTGATCGCGATCAACGTGCTCGGCGATGCCCTGCGCGAGCGCATTGATCCCCGCCTCTCCGGACGGAGGGCGTGATGACGTCCCGGTGCCGCCATCGCCCGTTTTCCTGCTGCTATTCCCTGCTCATGAGGCCCGTTCCGTGAACCGGCATCCCGCCATCGCTCCTGCCGCCACGCCGTCCCTTCCGGCGGAATGGACCACCACGCGCTATGACGATGACGTGCTCGCGGTGCGCAGCCAGATCCTGCGCCGGCGCTTCGCCGGCAAGCCGGTCGTCTTCTTCGGCTCGTCTTCCTTCCGCTACTGGGACCGGATGGCCGAGGATTTCGGCTCGCTGGAGGTCGCCAATCTCGGCTTCGGCGGCGGCACGGCCGAGAGCGGCCTGCGCTATTGCGACGCCCTGCTCGATCTCGTCGAGCCCGGGCGGATCGTGCTCTATTTCGGCGAGAACGACATCGCCAATGACGGGATCGACGCCGGCTCGGCATTCGAAGCGCTGGAACGGCTGACGCAGCGGCTTCGGGAGAAGTTCGGTTCCGTACCGATCCACCGGCTCTCGATCAAGCACAGCCCCGGGCGCTGGCTCCATGCCGGCGAGTTCGACGCTTTCAACACGATGCTCAGGGAGAGCCACACGGGCGATCGGGCCGGCGGCTATGTCGATGTCGGCAGCTGCCTGATCGGGCGGAACGGTCGGCCTATGGGCCGCTATTACGAGGCCGACGGCGTGCACCTGAACGCGGCGGGCTATGCGCTTTGGGCGGGCGTGCTGGCCGGCGTCGTCGGTCTTCAACAGACGAGATGAGCTGATCTCTCGTCAGGATTCTGGAACCGACAGGGCAACGAGTCTGGCGGCAGGTGCTATGCCCGAGCGTCCGTTGCGGCAATGCGCCGAAGGTTCCAACGGCGGGGGCCGATGGCGGATTTTTATCCCGCTCTAAATCTAGGCTAGATCACCGTGCGTTCTTTCGGACGCGACGTGGCGATCTAGTTCTTTGTTTCAACATCGGATTTTTCCGAAAAGTGGAATCCACTTTTCGGTCCGATGCTTTAGCACAGGCCGGTCTACTGCCAAGGTCGTAGACATTGCCGAGGGTCTGCTTTTCGCTGCCGGGCGAACAGCGTGGTGCAGGGGCAGTGCGACACCCGGGGTCCGTTAAGTTCGCACTCGTGACAGATGGAGAGATGGATTTGCAGTTCCTCTTCGACGGCCCTGAACACGCCAGGCACACCGTTCTCCTGGCCCACGGCGCCGGAGCGCCGATGGACTCCGCGTCCATGACCGCTGCGGCGGAGAGCCTGGCCGGGGAGGGGTTTCGCGTCGCCCGCTTCGAGTTCGCCTATATGGCCAGCCGCCGCAGCGAGGCCGGCCGCAAGCCGCCGCCGCGGGCGGAGACGCTCAAGCCGGAATATCGGGCCGCGATCGAGGCGCTGGGCCCGTCGCGGTCGCTGATCATCGGCGGCAAGTCGATGGGCGGGCGTGTCGCCAGCATGATCGCCGACGAGGTGTTCGCGGCCGGACGGATCGGCGGCCTGCTCTGCCTCGGCTACCCGTTCCATCCGCCGGCGAAGCCGGAGCAGTTGCGGACGCAGCATCTGTCCGATCTCAAGACGCCGACGCTCATCGTCCAGGGTACGCGCGACGAATTCGGCACGCGCGAGGAGGTCGGCAGCTATACCCTGTCACCCGCGATCGAGATGCTCTGGCTCGGTGACGGCGATCACGATTTGCGGCCGCGCAAGGCGTCGGGCTTCTCGCCAAGCGGGCATCTGGCGACGATGGCGAAGACCGTCGCGACCTGGGCGGGCGCGAAGCTGGTCTAGCGGCGAGAGCGACGACGTTCAGCGCGCCCGGCAGTCGCCGCTTCGGAAGGACTTGACCAGCCTGGAAACCACCGGGTCGAACGCCTTTTGCCGCTCCCGGTCGTATTCGATACGAAAATACGCCACCGCCCGGTCGCAGCCCGGGATGGCGCGCGCATAGACGATGCGGTTGCCCTTCGTACCAGACCAGGCCGCCCCGCCCTTGGTCTGCGTCTGGTAGCTGATGGACCAGCCGTCGCGCCGGTCCAGTGCCTGACGCTCCTTGGCTTCGGCTGCAAGGCTGCCGGCGGTGGGATAGCTGCCCCAGACCCGCAATTCGGCAGCGCCGTCCGGAGACGCCGAGACACCACCATCGCCATTGTCGGCTTCCTCGACCTTGGTGAAGCCCGGCGGGATGTCGATCCAGTATTGGAAGCGGGCATTGCCATAGCGCTGCCAGTCGGACGCGGCAGCCGGGAGGGAGATCGCGACCAGCATTGCGAACAGGCCCGTCTTGAGGAGCCCCTTCCGGGCCTTGCTGGAGGCGCTTGGATCGGCCGGCGCGGTTCCTGCGGGCGGCCAATGATCCGGCGCTCCGTTCCATATCATAAGCCGCGACCTTCCACTCAATTGCGCTTCGTGCCGCGCAGATCGGACGGCGTCATGCCGAAGCGGTTGCGAAAAGCCCGGTTGAAGACGGAGAGATCGTTGAAGCCGGCCGAGTAGGCGATGGAGGCGACGCCTTCGCCGGCACGACGGGGATCGAGCAGAGCGCGGCGGCTCTCCTCCAGCCGCGTCGCCAGTAGCCAGCGCCCGAAGCTCTGGCCGGTTGCGGCAAAGCGCGCATGCAGCGTGCGCAGCGAGATGTTGAAATGCGCCGCGACGCTGCCTGGCGAGAGCGTCTCGTCACCGAGGCGCCCGCGGCAGAAGACGAGGATCGCTTCATGCAGGCGATCGGGGTGGGAGCCGGCGGCGTCGCTCGACAGCCCGATCAGATTGCAGAGGTTGTCGGCGAGCAGGCTGGCCGACATCTCGTCCATGATCT
Organism: Allobosea sp. P4_H5; assembly: GCF_056400825.1. Lineage (NCBI taxonomy): Bacteria > Pseudomonadati > Pseudomonadota > Alphaproteobacteria > Hyphomicrobiales > Alloboseaceae > Allobosea > Allobosea sp. P4_H5. Next base: position 250,251 of record NZ_JBFUKM010000002.1, read on the forward strand.
CGCCATGGCGGGCGAGCTCGAGGAGATGGCGCCGCGCCAGCGAGACGAAGCGCGAGGACAGCGCGATGCGATGCGGGCGGCCGCGCACCAGCCAGGGCGCCTTGAGCAGGAGCGTCCGACGCGGCAGCACGGCGACGACGCGCCGGACATCCTCGGAAAAGGAGAGGCGGAAGGGCCGCGCCCCATCGACGAGCCCAATCTCGCCGGGCTTGAGCAGGAGCCGCTCGTCGCCCTGCGAGAGGCGGCATTCGCCGCGCTCCTGCAGGCTGACGAGGACGCTGTCGTCGCCTTGCGCCACATGGCGCGAGGTGCGCACCACGTCATGCCGCGTCGAGCGGAAGCTCGCGATCCTGACATCGCCGAAGCTGCGCCCGGTGATGGAGCCGTGGAAGGCCTCCTGCGGATCGGGCGCCTCGGTCGTGACGTTGAGCACGGCGCGGCAGACGGTCTCGCGCCAGTAATCGAACCCGGAATCGGGTTCGAGACCTTCCGTGCCCCAGACAATGGTCCCCATGACCTTCTCCGCCCGGCAGCCGACAGAGCCCGCCGGGGCGCACGCAGCTTTTCATAAGAACGGTTTGCACTCAAAGCCGGAATTTTCTGCACGCAGCGCCGAGACCCTGCCCGGCGCCCTTCCTAGCTTTCCACTCGGAGGGGCAGACAAGCGATGCAGACGGATTTCACGGCCGAGCAATTGCGCGATCCCGCGATCCGGGAAGCCGCCGACATCCTCGGCACCTGCGTGCATTATGGCTTCTGCACCAATACCTGCCCGACCTATGTGCTGAGCCGGGACGAGAACGAATCCCCGCGCGGGCGCATCGACCTGATCCGCGCCATGCTGGAGAGCGGCGCGCCGCCGCAGCCGCAGACCGTCGCGCATCTCGACAGCTGCCTCTCCTGTCTCTCTTGCATGACCACCTGCGCGGCCAAGGTCGACTATGCGCATCTGATCGACCGGGCCCGGATCCATGTCGAGCGCCATCATCGCCGCCCGCCGGCCGAGCGCGCCTTGCGGGGGGTGCTGGCCTTCGTCCTGCCGCGGCCGAGATTGTTCCAGGTCGCGCTGGCGCTCGGCCGCCTCGGGCGGCCCTTGCAGAAGCGGCTGCCGTCGCGGCTGCGGCCCCTGCTGGCGATGATCCCGGAGCGGACGCAAGGGCAGATCCTGGCGCCGCAGGTGTTCAGGGCGGAGGGCGAGAAGCGGGCGCGGGTGGCGCTGCTCGCCGGCTGCGCCCAGCAGGTGCTCGACGCCAGCATCAACGCCGCGACGATCCGGCTGCTGACGCGGCATGGCTGCGAGGTCGTCGTCGCCGCCGGAGCCGGTTGCTGCGGCTCGCTGACGCTGCATATGGGCCGCGAGAACGAGGCCATCGCGGCCGCTGCCGCCAATGTCCGGGCCTGGATGCGCGATCACCGCGGCGAGGGCCTCGACGCGGTGATCGTCAACGCCTCCGGCTGCGGCACCACGGTGAAGGATTACGGCCATCTCCTCGCCCGGACGGAGCTTGCCGGCGAGGCCAAGGAGATCGCTGGCATCGCCCGCGACGTCACCGAATTTATGGCCGACATCGGGCTCCGGCCGGTCGCGCCGGAACGTCCGTTCCTACGAGTCAGCTATCACGACGCTTGCTCGATGCAGCATGGCCAGCGCGTCACCCGGCAGCCGCGCGACCTCTTGCGCGCCGCCGGCTTCGAGGTGGTCGACGTGCCGGAGAAGCATTTCTGCTGCGGCTCGGCCGGGACCTACAACCTGCTCCAGCCCGCGACGGCCGAAACTCTGGGCCGGCGCAAGGCCGGTCATATCGACAGCACGGCACCTGACGTCGTGGCGGCCGGCAATATCGGCTGCCTGACGCAGCTGCGGCGCTATGTCGGCGCGCCGATGGTGCACACCGCCGAGCTGCTGGACTGGGCGACGGGCGGCCCGCTGCCGCCGGCCCTCGCGGGCGTGACGCTGACGAGCCGGCCCGTGCTGCAGCGGGAGGAGGCACCGGCAACGGCTGCACCTGCCGCCTCAGCCTCGAATGACGACGCCGGCTTCTGGTGATCGGCGAAGACACAGGACAACACAGGGGAGACGCCGGCATGGCGGAAGCATTCTTCAATGAGGTCGCGGGAGCGATCGGGGCCGAGTGGATCAACCGCAGCGAGGAGACGCTGCGCCGCTATGGCGAGAACACCATGCCGGGTGGCGACCGGAGTCCGCTCGGGGTGGTCTATCCCGGCAGCACGGCGCAGGTGCAGGCGATCGTGAAGGCGGCGAACCGCCATGACGTCGCGCTCTATCCGGTCAGCACCGGCAACAATATCGGGCTCGGCAGCCGCTCGGCGGTGCATGCCGGACAGGTCGTGCTCGATCTCGGCCGCCGGATGAACCGCATCCTCGAGATCGACGAGACGCTGGCCTTCGCCGTGGTCGAGCCCGGTGTCAGCTACCAGGCGATGTATGACGAATTGGTCCGGCGCGGCGACAAGTTCATGGTCGACGTCACCTCCGGCCCGCCACAGGGCGGCATGCTCGGCAATGCGCTCGACAAGGGCGCCGGCTACGGCCCCTATTTCGACCATTTCGGCTTCTCCTGCGGCATGGAGATCGTGCTGGGGAATGGTGAGGTGCTGCGCACCGGCGACGGCGCGCTCGCCGGCTCCGATCTCCCGAACTGGCATGTCAGCAAGTACAGTTTCGGGCCGATCCTCGACGGGCTGTTTGCCCAGTCGAATTTCGGCATCGTCACCCGCATGGGCATCTGGCTGCTGCCGCGGCCGCCAGCAGTCCGCAGCTTCCATTTCACCTATCCCGACGACGACGATCTCGGCGAGATCGTCGACATCTGCCGGGCGCTCAAGCTTTCAAATTTCGTGCCGACGCTGCTGCGCGTCGCCAACGACGTCTATCTCTGCGGCTCAGAGCATCCGAGCCCGGAGTACAGACCCGGCAACCGCGCCCCGATCTCGGATGCCGGCCGGCGCGCCTTGCGCGAGAAGGACAAGCTCGGCGCCTGGACGGTGTCGGGCGCCTTCTACGGTCCCAGCATGGCGGCGCTAGAGCCGCAGATCGAGCGCGTGCGCGCCGCTTTCGGCAAGTCCGGCAAGGCGATCTACATCCCGCATGAGGAGGCTCTGGGCTTCCACGCGCTGCAGGTCGCGATCAACGCCTGCTCGGGCGTTCCTGGCGTCGGCGAGCTCGGCCTGCTGAAATGGCGGCCCGGCGGCGGCAATCTCTGGTTCCTGCCGGGCACGCCGATGATCGGCAGCATCGCCAACGAATGCCAGCGCATCTCGCGCCGGATCTATGCCGAGCACGGCATGGACTACATGATCATGAACGTCTGCAGCGCCCGCTTCGCCCGCGGCCTGCACGTCATCACCTTCGACCGCGAGAACCCCGACGAGAACGCCCGCGCCAACGCCTGCTACGAGGCGCTCGCCCGGGCCTATGCCGAGCGCGGCATCTTCGTCGGCCGCGCCCCGCTCGACTATCACGCGCTGCATATGGGCCAGGCCATGCCGGCCTTCCGCGACAGCTGCACGGCGATCAAGGCCGCGCTCGATCCGGCGGGCGTGATCGCGCCCGGGCGCTACGGCATCGGCTGAGAACGAACCAATAAGGGGACAACGACATGCCTGACACGTTCAAGATTGCCGCGAGCGCGCTGGCGCTGCTCTCGGCCGTTTCGACGACGGCTGCTGCCGAGCCGGCCAAGTCGATCAGGATCGGCCTCGTCACCACCTTGACCGGGCCCCCGGCGGTACTCGGCCAGCACACCCGCGACGGCTTCCAGCTCGCGATCAAGCAACTCGGCGGCAAGATCGCCGATATCCCGGCCGAGGTGCTGGTCGTCGATGACGAGTTGAAGCCCGAGGTCGGCATCCAGCGCGTGCAGCAATTGATCGAGCGCGACAAGGTCGACGCCATCGTCGGCATCGTCTTCTCCAACATCCTGATGGCGACGGCCCGGCGCATGGTCGACGGCCAGACCGTCTTCATCGGCACGAATGCCGGCCCGTCCCCGATCGCCGGTGCGAGATGCAGCCCCTATCTATTCTCGGCGGCCTATCAGAACGACCAGAACGCCGAGGCGATGGGGCGCCACGCCACGCAGAAGGGCTATCGCAAGATCGTGGTGGTCGCGCCCAACTACCAGGCGGGCAAGGACGTCGTCGCCGGCTTCAAGCGAGAATACAAGGGTGAGATCGTCGACGAGCTCTTCGTGCCGCTGACGCAGCCGGATTTCTCCAGCGATCTCGCCAAGATCGTCGCCGCGAAGGCCGACGCGGCCTTCGTCTTCATGCCCGGCGGCCTCGGCGTCACCTTCGTCAAGCAATGGCGGCAGGCCGGCGTCCAGCTGCCGATGCTGTCGGCCCACACCATCGACGAGACCAACCTGCCGGCGCTCCAGGACGCGGCGGTCGGGACCTCGGGCGTGACCAACTGGTCGCCCGCACTCGACGTGCCGGCGAGCCGCGCCTTCGTCGAGGCGTTCAGGGCGGAATACAAATACACGCCCGCCAACTATGCCGCGCACGCCTATGACGCGGCGATCTGGCTGAACGCCGCCGCGACGTCCCTGAAGGGCGAGATCGCCGACCGGACCAAGCTGATCGAAGCCCTGCGCAAGACCAGGTTCGACTCCGTGCGCGGGCGCTTCGCGATCGGGCCGAACCAGTTCCCGATCCAGGACTATTACCTCGTCGCGGTGAAGAAGCGCGACGACGGCAGCTACGCCACCGAGATCGAGAGCAAGATCGCCGAGGGGCTGCCCGACGCCTATGGCAAGGAGTGCAAGATGCCGTTCTGAACGGGCGGCTGCTCAGCCGAGCCGCGCCACGGCGCGCAGGTCTTCCGCGGTGGTCGTGGGCAGGCCGAAGAATTCCAGATAGGCCGGGATTTGCTCGAACAGCATGTCGGTGCCGACCTGGACCTGGCAACCGCGCTGCTGTGCCGCCGCCAGGAAGGGCGTGATGGCCTGCGCCATCACCACCTCGCCGACGAAGGCGGAGGCGGGCAGGCGCTCGATGTCGAGCGGCAGCGGATCGCCCGGCTTCATCCCCAGCGGCGTCGCGTTGACGACGATGTCGAAGCCGGCCGGATCGTTCGAGCCGGTCGAGACCTTGAGCGCGGAGTAGTAACGAGTAAGCCGTTCGCCCAGCGCTTCGGCCGCCCCGCCATTCATGTCGAACAGGCCGAGCTCGGCGACACCGGCCTTGGCGAGCGAGGCGGCGATAGCCGAGCCGACGCCGCCCGCGCCGACCACGAGCGCGCGGGTGCCTTCGACCTTGCGGCCCTTGCGCAGTACGCCGCGCACGAAGCCCTCGCCATCGAACATCTCGCCGGTCAGCTGGCCGTCGGTTTCGCGGCGCACGGCGTTGCAGGCCCCGGCGATGGCGGCCGTCGGCATCAACTCGTCGACCAGGCCGGTCGTCACGACCTTGTGCGGCATGGTGACGAGTGCGCCATGGGCGTTGGATAGGCGGAAGAACAGCCTGAGGAAGTCGGGATAGTCCTCGCTGCGGCTGCCCATCGGGACAACCACCGCATCGATGCCGTCGCGCTCGAAATAGGGGTTGTAGATCAGCGGCGCCTTGAAGCTCTCGGTCGGGAAGCCGAGATGGCCGATGAGCTTGGTCTTTCCGCTGATCATGGCTTCTGTCCTATTGCGAGCCGGAGGCGGCGGTTCGGCCTCAGCCGGCGCTGCCCGTCCTCATCGGAATGCCGAGGATCTCGCGCGCCTGCTGCCAGGTCGCGACGGGGCGGCCGTATTTCTGGCAGAGCGCGGTCGCCCGCTCGACCAGCGCCGCGTTCGAAGGCGCGAGCCGCTCGCGGTCGAGGCGAACATTGTCCTCGAGCCCGGTGCGGGCATGGCCGCCGGCCGCGATCGCCCATTCGTTCAGCACGATCTGGTTCGAGCCGATTCCGGCGGCGCACCAGGGCGCGTTCTCGCCGAACAGGCGCTTCACGGTGCGAATATAGTAGTCGAACACGTCGCGATCGACCGGCATCGCGTTCTTCACGCCCATGACGAACTGGATGTAAGGCCGCTCGACGATCTGGCCGCGCTGCCACATCTCGTGCGCCTTGAGGATGTGCGAGAGGTCGAAGGCCTCGATCTCCGGCTTGACGCCATGGGTCACCATCTCGGCGGCGAGCCAGTCGACCAGGTCAGGTGCATTCTCATAGACGCGGGTCGGGAAATTGTTCGAGCCGACGGCGAGCGAGGCCATGTCCGGACGCAGCGACAGCATGGCGCCGCGGGCCTGGCCGGCGCCGGAGCGGCCGCCGGTCGAAAGCTGGACGATCATGCCGGGGCAGTGCTTCTCGAGGCCTTCCTTGAGGCGGCCATAGCGCTCGGGGTCCGAGCTCGGCTTGCCCTCGTCGTCGCGCACATGGCAGTGCGCGATGCTGGCGCCGGCCTCGAAGGCCTCCTGCGTGCTCTCGATTTGCTCGGCGATGGTGATCGGCACCGCCGGGTTGTTGGCCTTGGTCGGCAGCGAGCCGGTGATGGCGACGCAGATGATGCAGGGTTGCGTCATGGCTCAGACGTCCAGGAACACGGTTTCGCCTTCGCCCTGGAGGCGAATGTCGAAACGGTAGACGCCGGGCGCGGTGCGCTTGGCGATCAAGGTCCGGCGGCGGTTCTCCTGCTCGACGAGGCCCAGCACGGGGTCGGCGCCGTTGTCCTCATCGTCGAAATACATGCGGGTGTTGAGGCCGATATTGATGCCGCGCGAGACGAGCCAGAGGCTGATATGCGGCGCCATCACGCGCTTGTTGCGCCCCGGTACGGGACCCGGCTTGATCGTCTCGAAGCTCCAGAGGCCGCTGTCGAAGTCGGTGATGATCCGGCCCCAGCCGCGGAAACCCGGCGCGACCTCAGCATGCCGCGGATCCTCGGGATGAGGGTAGATGCCGTTGGCGTCGGCCTGCCAGGCTTCCAGCAGGATGTCCTTCACCGGCGCGCCGGTGCCGTCATAGACGAGGCCCTCGATGCGGATGCGCTCGCCGGGCACGTCCGGGCCAGCGATGGTCTGGCCGAGCTCATGGCGATAGATGTCGAAGCCCGCAGCGCCCGGCGCCAGGCCGATATGGACGTAAGGACCAGCGGTCTGGGAGGCGGATTCCTTCAGATAGGGCAGAGCCTGGACCATGATCAGTTGCCCTCCAGGCGGTTCTCGAACAGGGTCGAGCGGCGGCCGCGCAGCACGATATCGAACTTGTAGGCGAGGCAGTCGAGCGGCACGGCGGCGTTCAGGTCGAGCGGCGCGATGAGCTGGTCGATGGCGCGCTGGTCGGGGATCGTCGCGACGATCGGGCATTTCGCGATCAGCGGGTCGCCCTCGAAATACATCTGGGTGATCAGGCGCTGGCTGAAGGCCGTGCCGAAGACCGAGACGTGGATATGGGCCGGGCGCCAGTTGTTGACCCAGTTGCGCCAGGGATAGGCGCCGGGCTTGATCGTGCGGAAGAAGTAGTAGCCGTTCTCGTCGGTCAGCGTGCGGCCGCAGCCGCCGAAATTCGGGTCGATCGGCGCGAGATAGCTGTCCTTCTTGTGGCGATAACGCCCGCCCGCATTGGCCTGCCAGATCTCGACCAGCGTGTTCGGCACGCCGCGGCCGTTCTCGTCGAGGACGCGGCCATGGACGATGATGCGCTCGCCGACCGGGTCGCCTGATTTGGCGTAGTTCTTGATCAGGTCGTTGTCGATCGGGTCGATGTCGCTGTGGCCGAAGGTCGGGCCGGTGATCTCCGAGAGCGAGCTCTGGAGCGAAAGCATCGCCAGGCGCGGGCTGCGCCCGACCGAGGTCTTGTAGTCGGGCGTCAGCGCCGGCGGCTGCGAGGTCCGGTCGCGCTGGTAGAACTCCGCTGGTTTCATGGCGTTTCCTCTAGTTCTCTTATGCCTGCTCGTCCTGAGCCATGGCTGCGAAGATTTCCTTCGCGATTTTGATGGCGTGGTTGGCGCGCGGGACGCCGGCATAGATCGCGACGTGGAGGAGGGCCTCCATCACGTCGTCCTTGCTCGCACCGGTGTTGCGCGTGGCGCGCAGATGCAGGGCAAACTCCTCGTAGTTGCCGAGCCCGGCCAGGAGCGCGATCGTCATCATCGAGCGTTCGCGCGTCGGCAGCGTGTCGCGAGCCCAGACATGGCCCCAGGCGGCATCGGTGATCAGCGCCTGGAACGGGGCGTCGAACTCGGACTTGTTGGCCTCGGCGCGGTCGACATGGGCCTCGCCCAGCACGCGGCGGCGGATCGACATGCCCTTCTCGGCAAGTTCAGTCATGGGCGTGGGCCCTCAGAAACGGGGACAGGATCGCGGCATAGGCCGCGGGCTTCTCGACACAGGGCAGATGGCCGGCGCCGGGGATGACGTGGAAGACGGAGCCGGGGACCAGCGCGGCCGTCGCCTCGACCAGCTCGGCCGGGGAGGCGCCGTCGGCATCGCCGGCGATCGCCAGTGTGGGCAGGCGCAGGGCCGCGGTCGCGGCGGTCTGGTCGGCACGGGAGAGCGCCTTGCAGGCGGCGATATAGCCGTCCGCCGGCGTCCGGGTCAGCATGGCGCGCCAGAGCGCCAGCTCCGGCGTGGCGCGGAAGGCGGGAGCGAACCAGCGCTCCATGACGGCGTCGGCGATATGCTCCAGCCCATGGCCGGCGATGGCGTCGATGCGGGCCTGCCAGCTCTCGACCGTGCCGAGCTTGGCCGCAGTGTTCGAGAGGACGAGGGCTCGCACGAGGTCGGGACGTCGGCTCGCCACGGTCTGGCCTATCAGGCCGCCGATCGAGAGGCCGACGAAGGCGACCGGCTTGCCGGCGAGCGCCTCGATCAGCGCGATGGCGTCGTCGGCATGGTCGGCGATGTCGGTGCCGTTGCCCAGCGTCGAGAGGCCGTGGCCCTGCTTGTCGTAGCGGATATAGCGCAGATCCCGGGGGAGAAGCGGCAGGACCGCGTCCCAGAGCCGCAGATCCGTGCCGAGCGAGTTGGCGAAGACAACCGCCGGAGCGTCCGACGGACCATCAATGCGATAGTGGAGAGCGCCATAGGGGCGGGTAAGGGCTTGCACGATCTCTCCTCCTGGCCATAACCTATCAAGGTGAAACAGGCCCGAATAATGCAAAGATCGCTAGGATACATAATCAAATGATTATGCACCCTGCCGTCAAGCTGCGCCATATCCGGGCCTTCCTGGATATTGCGGTCGAAGGTAGCCTGTCGGCGGTCGCGCGTCGCCAGGGCATCACGCAGCCAGCGCTGAGCCGCACCCTCGCGGAATTGGAGACCTTGCTGGCGACGCCGCTGTTCCGGCGCGAGAAGCGGCGTCTCGTTCTGACCGAGCAGGGCGCGCTCTTCCGCCGCCATGCCAGCATCGGATTGCAGGCCTTCGAAGCCGGCGCGGCCGCGCTGCATCCGGGCGCGCCCGGCAGCACGATCAGGGTCGGCGTCCTGCCCACGGCGGCGACGCGCCTGTTCCCGCGCGTGGCGCTGCGCTTCCGCGAGATCGCGCCCGAGACGGTGCTGGCGATCGAGACCGGGCCGCATTCCTATCTGGTCGGGCTGCTGCGCGAGGGGGCGATCGACCTCATGCTCGGGCGCATGCCGGCGGCGAGCGAGATGGCGGGCCTGGTCTTCGCCCATCTCTACGAGGAGGAGATCACGCTGGTCGCCCGCGGCGACCATCCGCTGCGCGACAAGCCGGTGGCGCAATTGCTGACACGGGCGCCGGTGCTGCTGCCGCCCGCCACCGCGATCATCCGCCGCGCGGTCGACGATTATCTGATGACGTTCAACCTGGCGGGGCTGCAGCCCGCCTTCGAGACGGTTGCGCTGCCGGTGGGGCGCGCGATCCTGCTTGGCTCGGATGCCGTCTGGTTCATTTCGCGCGGCGTCGTCGCCGATGACCTCGATCGCGGCGACCTCTGCGAGATCTCGACTGGTGCCCGCTTCCTGTCGGGTGCGGTCGGCCTGACCAAGCGCCAGGGCGGACCGGTGGTTGCCGGCCTCGACCTGCTGGAGCGGCTGACCAAGGAGAGCGCCGACCGGCAAGGTTAGCGTTTGGGCATCCCCGCCGGGCGGGCCGCGCGCTTCTGCGCGGCGATGCGGAAGGGGGCGTTCGGGGCGCCGTAGCCCTGATAATTGCCCTGCCGCTGCACGATCTCGAAGAAGAAGCCGTCGGGCCGCGGCGCCGAATAGAACTGGAAGAACTGCCCGCCCGCATCCTCGTCGTAGAGGATGTTGGCGAGACGCATCCGCTCGATCAGTGCCGGCGGCAGGCCGAAGCGTGCCTCGACGTCGTGATAGTAGTTCGCGCCGATCTGCAGCACCGGGAAACCGCGCGCGGCCATCGCCGCCGCGGTGGCGAAGATGTCGTCGCTGGCGAAGGCGATGTGCTGGACTGAGGAGCCGAAGCTGTCCTCGATGAAGCGCCCGGCCAGGGTCCCGCGCGCGCTGGCCCCGTTCAGGGTGACGCGCAGACCGCCGGACTGCACCGCCAGCGAGCGGACCAGCCCGTCGGGATCGACCACATCGACGACCGGCGACTTATGGGCGTCGAAGATGCTGGTGTAGAACAGCGACCAGCTCAGCATCTCGTCATAGGGCATGGTCTGCCCGAGATGGTCGATCCGCGTCAGGCCGGCGCCCGCGGCTGCCGGGCTCGTCCTGAAGTCGATGTCCCAGATGCGGCCGAGATCGGACGTTGCGTCGAGGAAGCGCAGGACGCTGCCGCCGACGCCGCGAATGGCGGGGATGCTCAGCTCGCCCTCGCCGGCAGCCTGCGCATGCGGCTGGGCGAGCAGCGCACTCGCGCGCTCGAAGGCGGCGCGCGCATCGGGCAGCATCAGCGCGATCTCCGACACCGCCGTGCCATGGACGAGATAGGAGCTATTGGCGAAGCCGCTGGCGTCGGTGTTGACCAGGACGTTGACGCCGCCCTGCCGCCACAGGCCTACCGGCTTCGAGACATGGTTGCCGGTCTTCTCGAAACCGCAGGAGCGCAGCAGCGCCTCCAGACCGGGTGCTTCCTTGGCGCTGGTGGCGAATTCGAGGAACTCGACGCCCGCGACCGGGGCCGGCGGGGCAAAGGCGGGCAGATCCGCAGGCAGCGCCGGCTCGACCCGGCGCACCCGATCCATCACGGCGATCAGGCTGCGATGGCCGTCTTGCGCCACCAGGCGCGGCAGGCCCGAACGGAACTGGTCGTTGAATATCTCCAGGCTCAGCGGCCCGGCATAGCCTGTCGCGGTCACGGCGCGCATGAAGCCGGTGACGTCGAGATCGCCTTCGCCCGGCATGTTGCGGAAGTGGCGCGACCAGTAGAGCAGGTCCATGTCGATCGCGGGCGCGTCGGCGAGCTGCACGAAGAAGATCCGGTCGCCGGGGATGGCGCGGATCGAATCCGGATCGATGCGCCGGGCGAGCGTATGGAAGCTGTCGAGGATCAGGCCGACATTGGGATGGTCAGCGCGCCGCACCACCTCCCAGGCGTCGCGATGGTCGTTGACGAAACGGCCCCAGCATAGCGCCTCGAAGCCGACGCGCACGCCATGCCGCTTCGCCAGATCGCCGAGATCGTGAAAATCCTGGGCCATGCGGTCGATGCCGCCGAGGGCGGCCGAATGCGTGGTCGAGCAGACCAGCACGAGATCGGTGCCGAGCTGGTTCATCAGCTCAAATTTGCGGGCGGCGCGGGCGAAGGCCCGGCTGCGATAGGGCTCGGGCAGGCTCTCGAAATCGCGGAAGGGCTGGAACAGGGTGATCTCGAGCCCGGCGTCGCGCACCATCTGGCCGACCTCGCCGGGCGTGAAATCCGAAGCGAGAAAGTCCTGCTCGAAGATCTCGATGCCGTCGAAGCCGGCGCCCGCGATGGCTTCGAGCTTCTGCGAAAGATTGCCGGACAGCGAGACCGTTGCGATCGACGTCTTCATTCTCTGCCCTTTCGCGACGGCGCGCGCCTGCATGCCCCAAACTCGCCGGGCCAGAGGCCGGCGAGGATTCGCCGGGCCACGATACCCGGCTGGCGGCGGAAGTGTAGCCCGAAGGTCATCTGAAACGTTTCAGGCCACTGCCCAGGGGAGTTGTGCTTCGACGGTGCTGGAGGTTCGGCACGTTGATCGTTTGTCGAGAGCTCGGCGCGGCGGAAACGGCACGCCGAACGGGCTGCTCGCTCGAGCGCTTCCTCAACGATACATAATCTACAGATTATGAATTTCAGCGTAATTTGCATTATTCATCGCGATTTCGTCTTGGTAGGTTATGAGCAGGAGGAGAGATTGCATAAGACTCATCCCTGCGACGGACTGCTCGGCGCTCGCGCGGACGGCCTCGCATCGGCGTGGATGAGCCCCGATTTTGCGGCGCGGCAGGACTTGCGAGCCCCCACCGCCTGCTTCTCCTCCGAATTTGCCCTGCGCGCGAGATAGGCCGCGGGCACGGCCGAATTTCGATCGCGTTACCGGGTTTGCGTGTCTGACGGGAGCGGCGTCCGGATCGCCGCAGATTGTGCCTGCCTCGCATAAGCGCCGCACGAAAAGCTGCGGCGCAAGAAACAGAAACAAGTAATCATCGGGAGTGGAACATGACGGCAGCTTTGCATGCTGACATCCAGCACAGGCAACAATCGAAGAAGGCGGCAGCCAGCGGCTGGATCGGCTCGGCGCTGGAGTATTATGACTTCTTCATTTACGCGACCGCAGCGTCGCTGATCTTCCCGCAGATCTTCTTTCCGTCGAGCAATCCGACCGTGGCGATCGTCGCCTCGCTGGCGACCTACGGCGTCGGCTATGTCGCCCGCCCGATCGGCGCCTTCGTGCTCGGGCACTGGGGGGACACGCACGGACGCAAGAATGTGCTGATCCTGTGCATGTTCCTGATGGGCTTCTCGACCATCGCGGTCGGCCTGCTGCCGACCTACGAACAGGTCGGCATCCTGGCGCCGATCCTGCTCGTCCTCATGCGCCTGATCCAGGGCTTCGCCGTCGCCGGCGAGATCTCGGGCGCGAGCTCGATGATCCTCGAGCACGCGCCCTTCGGCCGCCGCGGCTATTATGCCAGCTACACGCTGCAGGGGGTGCAGGCGGGGCAGATCCTGGCCGCGGCCGTCTTCCTGCCGCTGGCCCATTTCATGCCGGAGGCAGCGTTCAACAGCTGGGGCTGGCGCATTCCCTTTCTGCTGAGCTTCGTCGTCATCATCGCGGGCTGGATCATCCGTCGCGAGGTCGACGAGACCCCGGCCTTCAGGGAAGAGGACAGCCAGAACGCGACGCCGCGTTCGCCCGTCATCGAGGCGATCCAGACCAACTGGCCGGACATGATCCGCGTCATCCTGATGGCGCTGATGAACGTCATCCCGGTCGTCGCCACCATCTTCGGTGCTGCCTATGCGGTCCAGGCCGCCTATGGCATCGGCTTCCACAAGGACGTCTATCTCTGGATCCCGGTGATGGGGAACATCGTCGCCTGCCTGGTGATCCCCTATGTCGGAAACCTCTCGGACAAGATCGGCCGTCGCCCGCCCATCATCGTCGGCGCCCTCGGCTCCGGTCTGCTCGCCTTCGGCTATCTCTATGCGATCTCGATCCACAGCGTGCCGCTGGCGATCGTGATGTCGCTGCTGATGTGGGGCGTGGTCTACCAGGGCTACAACGCGATCTTCCCAAGCTTCTTTCCGGAGCTGTTCCCGACCCGGACCCGCGTCTCCTCGATGGCGATCTCGCAGAATCTCGGCACCGCCGTCACCGCGCTGCTGCCGGCCCTGTTCGCCACCGTCGCCCCTCCGGGCTCGCAGAATGTGCCGCTGGTGGTCGGCGCGATCGCCTTCGCCATCTGTGCCGTCGCGGCAGCGGCGGCCTGGTCGACCCGCGAGACCTACCGCGTCCAGATGAACGACCTCGGCAATCCCGAGGCGGCTCCGGTCGACCAGGCGAGCTATGAGCGCCTGCGGGACGAGAGCATCGCGGCCTCGCGGGGCTAGATCGGGATCGGCTCGGGCCGACCTGGTTTGACCGGCAGGGCGGCTTGAGGTCACGCTGCATTCGGGCGGAAGCGCCGGGATGCAGCGTGATCGATTCCGAGGATCGAGACGCCAGGCGTCGATATCGACCCTGATCGACGCTCCCGTTGTCATTACCTATGCGCCGGCGACCTGTTTCTGGACGAGATTGCTCGTCGCGGCGCGCCGCGCAGCAAATGGTGTCAAGCGCGTCCAGGCCCCCGCACTGAACAGTTCCGTCGTGGCGATGGCCTTGCCTATTTGATTTGTCGTGGGGTAGCCATGTCGTGGGCCCCATCGCATCGGACCGAATGGTCGAAGCCTTCCTTTGAGAAAATCGGGCGCGATAACAACGAGATAGATCGCGCTGCCGCATCGTTCCGGCCGCGCCCTGACCCCAGCCGCGGAGACTGAATGCAGCGGAAATCTCGCCTGTGAATGCCGCGCCGGGGAAGCGCATCATCATCGTCGGCGGCGGTGCCAGCGGCGTGCTGATGGCGTGCCACCTGCTGCGTGATCCGCGCGACAACTGCGTGGTGACGCTGATCGAGCGCCGCGAGCGGGTCGGGCCCGGCCTGGCCTTCTCGACCGATCGTCCCGAGCACCTGCTGAACGTCCGGGCCGCGAACATGAGCGCCTTTCCAGACGATCCGCTGCATTTCTGGCGCTGGCTGAGCGAGGCGGCCGCGAGCCGGTTCGAACCCTGCCCGGATCCCTACTGCTTCGCGCCGCGGCATCTGTACGGCGAGTACATGTCCCAACTGGTCGCGCAGGAGCGTGCCGGGCCGGAAGGGCAGGATCGGCTGACCATCGTCCGAGGCGAATGCCGCGCCATCGAGGAGAGGGCAGGCCGGGTCGTCGCGACGCTCGACGACGGGACGACCCATCTCGGCCAGGTCGCGATCCTTGCGACCGGCAACGAGGCCTATGACTGGCAGCAGGCCGATCGCCATGTCAGCCCATGGACGGCCGAGGCGGCGCGAGCGGCAGAGACCGGCAAGCCGATCCTCATTCTCGGGACCGGCCTGTCGATGGTCGACTATGTCCTGACCCTGCTGCAGAAAGGCTATGCCGGGCCGATCCACGCGCTGTCGCGGCGCGGGCTGCTGCCGCGGGTCCACCGCGATGCCTCGCCCGTTCGCTTCGACAAGGAGGATATCCCCTTCGGGGCCAGCGGCGCGACGCTCATGCGCTGGTTCCGCGGCGTGCTCGCCGATCACGAGCACCAGGACGGCGACTGGCGCGGCGTCGTCGATGGCGTGCGGCCCTTCAGCCAGGAGATCTGGTGGAAGCTGTCGAGCCGGTCGAAAGCGCGCCTGCTCGAGCATGCGCGGGCACATTGGGACGTTCATCGCCACCGCATGGCGCCGCAGGCCGACAGACGGCTGCAGGAGGCGATCGCCAGCGGACAGTTGCGCATTCTCCAGGGCAGGATGCTGTCGTGCGAGGCAGATGAGCACGGCTTAAGCGTATCCTATCGCCCGCGCGGTCAGACCGCCCCTGAGATGTTGTCGGTCGGCAGCATCATCGACTGCAGGGGGATCAC
The DNA here is from genome assembly GCF_056400825.1 of Allobosea sp. P4_H5. Classification (NCBI taxonomy): domain Bacteria; kingdom Pseudomonadati; phylum Pseudomonadota; class Alphaproteobacteria; order Hyphomicrobiales; family Alloboseaceae; genus Allobosea; species Allobosea sp. P4_H5. The sequence continues at coordinate 265,775 of NZ_JBFUKM010000002.1, forward strand.
GGGCGATCCCAGCCTGTCGACCAATCCGGCCTTGCAGTCGCTGCTCCGACAGGGGGCGGTGCGGGTCGACGCCTTGCGCATCGGCATCGATGTCTCGGCCGATTATGCGGTGCTCGATGCCTCGGGGGCGGCCTCGCGCCGGCTTTTCGCGATCGGGCCGCTGACGCGGGCGGCGTTCTGGGAGACGGTCGCCATTCCCGATATTCGCGAGCAGTGCACAAGGCTCGCGCGCCAGATCGGATTGCTGTCGGTGGCGGCCTGACGCGAGAGAGGCTGGGCGCGCTGGCCTTCAGACGAGATTCAGCACCGCCAGCGCCGTGACGACAACGAGAGCGACACCCAGCATCATGAGCTGGATCCAGCGGCGATGCTCGGCTGCGCCCGCCGGCGAGAGCTGCACGGCCATCTCGATCTTGCCCGGCGAGGCCATGAGCAGGAAAGCCGCCGCAACGTTGTGGACCGCCATGAACCAGAGCACATCGACGCCGAGCGAGCGGGCGATCTCGGCCTGGGTGGTGGCGAACATCGCATTGGCGCCGCTGTTGGAACCGGTCACGAAGCCGCCCACCGCGCCGACGAACGGAGCGGCCGCCAGATAGGCCGTGCCGGCTCCCGCCAGGGTTTGGGCCAGATGCGCGGCCATGCCCGACACCGCCATCAGAATGCCGAGCAGGATGAACAGGCCGGTCACCGGCGCGACCTCGCGCCATGACGCCCAGGCCTTGTGCAGCGACTGGGTCGCCGGCCGGCCCCGCGTGAACCAGGCCGCGGCGATGAACAGCCAGAGCGCCGGCGAGCCGAGATAGCGCCAGTTTTCCGAGAGGCCGCTCGTCCGCACGGCCCAGCCGGCGGCCAGCACGCCGCCGAGCAGGACGGCGTAGCTCCACAGCGCCCTGCGCCCGACGGCTTCCAACTGCACGCTGCCGCCGCGCCGGTGTCCGAGGAGGACATGCAGGACGATCATCACGAGTGCGCCGAGGGCGCCCGCGGGCGCCGTTCCGAAGACGGTGTTGGCCGCTGCAACCGCGAGCGTCAGCGCGATGCCGGACAGCGTCCCCTGCAGCACCGCCTTGCCCCGTTCCTCGGGGGAGGCCGCGAGCCAGGCGGCGATGGTCCCGGTCACGACGAAGGGGATGACGCTGATCGCCGCGGAGGCAACGCCCAGATCACGGAAGGAGAGGCCGGACATCGTCGCGGCGATCAGCGTTCCCGGCCCCATCGATCCCCATGGCACGGCGCAGAGGCCGAGCAGGCTGATTACTGCGACCTTGCGCGCCGGCAGGCCGAAATGCGCCAGCAAGGGTATGCCGATGGTGACGCCTATGCCGAAGCCGGTCAGCGATTCCGCGAATGGCGTGACGCCGTGCACCACCAGCAGGATCGCGCTGACGCCCTGGCCGGAGCGTCCGCGGATCCAGCTCGCCAGCGCAGCCTGCCCACCGGCCTGTCGCAGCACCTCCGACAGCAGTAGCCCACCCGCGACGATCAGCAGGACTTCCATCAGGATAGGGGTCCAGCGCAAGGTGGCCGGCACGATGCTGTCCGGCGGGAGCGGAAAGGCCAGCAGGATGGCAAGCGCGGCCGTTCCTGCGCCGAGAAGAGCGGCGTGGAGCGAACGCGCTCCGAAGGCGAGGGCGAGAATGGTGGACAGCGCCGGCAGCGCGCTGAGGAAGGTGGACATGGGGCAATCTCGATTTGCAGATCAGAAATTATTTTTGCTAATATGCAAATTGTCAAGCGCAGGGGTGTAGCGTGGAGGCAGAGTCACAGGATCAGGATGTCCGGTTCGGGAATGCCGTGCGCACGCGCCGCACGCAGCTCGGCGTTACGCTCGACCAGCTCGCCGGGACGAGCGGCGTCTCGGCGGCTGCGTTGTCGCGGGTCGAGCGCGGGCTGCTCAGCCCGACATTGCGCAACGCGATCGCCATTGCCCGCGGCCTCGGCCTGGAGCTCGCCGAGCTTGTGGAGCGCGACAACGCCCAGATCACCCGCGTCGGCGAGAACTTACGCTTCTTCGACGATGTGACGGGAATCGAGCGGTTGACGCTGGCGCGCCCGACACCGGATCTGGAGCTCTTGTCCTACAGCGTTCCGCCGGGAGCGACATCAAATCGCTTCGCGCCGCATAAGCCGGGAACTCGCGAGATTTTCCACATTCTCGCCGGCCGCCTAGAGGTCCATGCCGGGCAGGAAACGATCACGCTGAACGCTGGCGACACTGCGACGGTGCTGGTCGATACCGAGCATTGGTTCAGCAATGTCGGCGAGCAGCCGGTGCGACTCATCCTGACGGTGCTCGGTCCCTGACGCCGCGGTTTGGCGACGCTGGAATGCCTGCGCCCGGCGGTGCGGGCGTCCTGAGCGGAGCTGCCCTTCAGAGGTTCTGAACCGTCTCGAAGAAGCTGCGCACCAGCGGCAGGCGCTGGCGTTCTGCCCGGCAGACGACGTATTCGCCGACGTCGAACTCGGCTCCGGTGATGACGATGCGCTTCAGGCCGGCTTCCGACCTGAACTCGGAGGCAAAGACCACGCCGATGCCGAAACCGAAGGCGACGGCCTCGCGGACGGCCTCGCGCGACTGCACCTCCAGCAGGTTCGCGGGCTTGATCCCGGCGACCGACAGCCGGTTTTCGAAGACCTCGCGGGTGATCGAGCCGCGCTCGCGCAGGACGATGTCCTGGCCGGCGAAAGCCTCGATCGGCAACTGCTCGTGCCTTGCCAGCTCGTGCTGGTCCGAGACGAAGGCGATGAGATCGTCGGAGCGCAGCTTGATGCTGTGGATGCGCGGGTCGGAGTTGGCGCGCGCCGTGATCGCCACATCGGCGGCGAAGTCCATGATCTGGTCGACGACCTCCGAGGAATTGCCGATCGTCAGCGAGAAGGTCAGGCCCGGATAGCGCTCGCGCATGCGGGCGAGGGTGGCCATGACATGGGTGGCGCTGTCGGCCGCTATCCGTAGATGTCCCCGCTGCAAGGTGCGGCTGCCGGCGAGCAGGGACTGCGCCTCGTCCTCCGCTGCGAACAGCCTGGCCGTGATGACGAACAGGCTCTGCCCGAGCGGGGTCAGCTTCACCTGCCGGCCGGCACGATCGAACAACCTGACGCCATAGGCGTCCTCCAGCCCGCGGACCTGGGCGGATAGGGTCGGCTGGCTGACATTGCGGGTCCTGGCGGCGCCGGTGAAGCTCTGCGCCTCGGCCACGGCATGGAAAGCGGAGAGCCCGGAATAGCTGATGGCCATGCCATAGATCCTATCTATGGATGATATGGAAACGATGTATTGGACCTATGTCAACCGCGATCCTAGCGTCGAGATCACCCGCCGCAACGACATCGCGAGACCATCATGGCCCAGGCCCGCCGCCCTGCCTCCTCCGAAACCGGTGACCCTCTTCTGCTGACGCCCGGCCCGCTGACGACGAGCAAGGCCATCAAAGAAGCGATGGTGCACGACTGGGGCTCGCGCGATGCCACTTTCGTCGGGATCAACAAGGCTGTTCTCGAGGAGCTGCCGAAGATCATCCATGGCGGCGAGGACTTCGTCACCGTGCCGATGCAGGGCTCCGGCACCTTCGCCGTCGAAGCCATGCTGACCACCTTCGTGCCGCGCGACGGCAAGATCCTGGTCCTGATCAACGGCGCCTATGGCCAGCGCGCCAAGCGCATCCTGGAGATCGCGGGCCGCGCCGTCGTCGTCCACGAGACCGCCGAGGACACACCGCCTGATCTTACCGAGGTCGACCGCATGCTGGTGGCGGATGCCGGCATCACTCACATCTTCACGGTCCATTGCGAAACCACCAGCGGCATCCGCAACCCGGTCGAGGCGATCGCGGCGCTGGTCAAGCGCCATGGCCGCCGGTTGCTGGTCGACTCGATGAGCGCCTTCGGCGCCCTGGCGCTCGACAGCCGCGAGGTCCATTTCGACGCGGTCGCGGCGTCCTCGAACAAGTGTATCCAGGGCGTTCCGGGCCTCGGCTTCGTCATCGCCCGCAAGAGCGCGCTCGCCGAGACCAAGGGCAACGCCACCACGCTGGTGCTCGACCTCTACGACCAGAACGCCGGCTTCGAGCGCACCGGCCAGTACCGCTTCACCCCGCCGATCCACGTCATCGTCGCCTTCCATGCGGCGCTGCAGGAGTTCTGGGCCGAGGGCGGCGTCGCCGGGCGTGGCGAGCGCTATGCCGACAACGCCCGCATCCTGATCGAGGGCATGCAGGAGCTCGGCTTCCGGACGTTGCTGCCGGCGGCCCGGCAGGCGCCGATCATCGTCACCTTCCACATGCCGCAGGACAAGAACTTCGTGTTCCAGCGCTTCTACGACGCGCTGAAGGATGCCGGCTACGTCATCTATCCCGGAAAGCTCACGGTTGCCGACAGCTTCCGGATCGGCTGCATCGGAGCGCTGGGCGCGCAGGACATGCGCAATTTCGTCGCCACCGTGTCGTCGGTTCTCGACGAGATGGGCGTCGGCCTGAAGTCGGCCGCCTGAGGAGCAGATCATGACGGTTCATACGAAAATCGACGGCGCGGTCATCGCCAACGGCCGCGGCTATGCCCGCCCGGCTCGTCCGACGGTGGTGATCTGCATGGACGGCTCGGAGCCGGCCTATATCGAGGCGGCCAGCGCCAAGGGGCTGACGCCGAACCTCGACCGGATCATGAAGACGGGGGCGAGCACCTACGCCTATTCGGTGATCCCGAGCTTCACCAACCCGAACAACCTCTCGATCATCACCGGGCGCCCACCGGCGGTCCACGGCATCGCCGGCAACTTCTTCTACGACCGCGAGGCCAAGGAAGAGGTGATGATGAACGATGCGCGCTTCCTGCGCGCTCCGACCATCCTCGCCGAGTTCCAGCAGGCCGGCCTCAAGGTCGCGATGGTCACCGCCAAGGACAAGCTGCGCACCCTGCTCGGCAAGGGGCTCGACTTCACCAGCGGCTCGGCAATCGCCTTCTCCTCCGAGAAGGCCGACAAGGCGAACAAGGCGGAAAACGGCATCGAGAAGGTGCTGGATTTCGTCGGCATGCCGGTGCCGTCGGTCTATTCGGCTGACCTTTCGGAGTTCGTCTTCGCCGCCGGCGTCAAGCTGCTCGAGAGCTTCAAGCCGGACCTGATGTACCTCTCGACCACCGACTATGTGCAGCACAAGGCGGCGCCGGGTTCGGAGATGGCCGACAGCTTCTACGCCATGTTCGACGGTTATGTCGGCAAGCTCGATGCGCTTGGCTGCACGCTCGTCATCACCGCCGACCACGGCATGAACGACAAGCACCTGGCCAATGGCGAGCCGGACGTCATCTATCTGCAGAGCCTGATGGACGAGTGGTACGGCAAGGGCACGATGCGGGTGATCCTGCCGATCACCGACCCTTACGTCGTGCATCACGGCGCGCTCGGCTCCTTCGCCACGGTCTATCTGCCTGACGGCGCCAGCCAGGAAGAGGTCGCCGCCCGCATCTCCGGCCTCGACGGCATCGCGCTCGCGGTAACGGCGGCCGAGGCCTGCGAGCGCTTCGAATTGCCAGCCGACCGGATCGGCGACGTCGTCGCGATCTCGAACCGGCAGAAGGTGATCGGCACCTCGCCCGACAGGCACGACCTCTCCGGCCTGACCGAGCCGCTGCGCTCGCATGGCGGCATCACCGAGCAGCGCGTGCCGATGATCGCCAACCGGCCGATCACCGTCCCGGACGGGCGTATCCTGCGCAATTTCGACGTCTTCGACGTCGCCCTCAACCTGGTGCACTGACGATGAACGCGACCGTGAAGCCGCCGGTGCGGCGCGAGGCGATGCGGATCGCTGGCAAACTGGTCTCGACCGAGGACATGGTCGAGGTCCGCAACCCCTATGACGACAGCGTCGTCGGGCTCATTCCCGCGGCAAGACCTGAGCATGTCCGCGAGGCCTTCGCCAAGGCCAAGGCGTTCAAGCCGGTACTGACGCGCTATGAGCGCCAGCGCATCCTGCAGAAGACGGCCGAACTTCTGTTCGCACGCAAGGAAGACTTCGCCCGGCTGATCACCGCCGAGGCCGGCTTGTGCTGGAAGGACTCGCTCTACGAGGCCAGCCGCGCCTACGACGTCTGGTCCTTCGCGGCCCAACTCACCATCAAGGACGATGGCGAGATGTTCTCCTGCGACATCTCGCCGAACGGCAAGGCCCGCAAGATCTTCACGACGCGCCAGCCGCTGCTCGGGGTGATCTCGGCGATCACGCCGTTCAACCACCCGCTCAACATGGTCAGCCACAAGCTGGCGCCGGCGATCGCGACCAATAACCGCCTGGTGCTGAAGCCGACCGAGCTGACGCCGCTGACGGCGCTGGCGCTGGCCGACGTGCTCTACGAGGCCGGGTTGCCGCCGGAGATGCTGTCGGTCGTCACCGGCAATCCCTCGACCATGGGCGATGCGATGATCACCGATCCCGATGCGGACCTGGTGACCTTCACCGGCTCGGTCCGGGTCGGCAAGCACATCGCCAATACCGCCGGCTACAAGCGCATCGTGCTCGAGCTCGGCGGCAACGATCCGCTGATCGTGATGGAGGATGCCGATCTCGACAAGGCGGCCGAGCTCGCCGTCACCGGCGCGACCAAGAACTCCGGCCAGCGTTGCACGGCAGTGAAGCGCATCCTGGTGGTCGAGAGCGTCGCCGAGGCCTTCTCCAAGCTCGTCGTCGAGAAGGCGAAGAAGCTGAAATGCGGCGACCCGATGGACCCGGCGACCGATGTCGGCACCGTCATCAACGCCCGCTCGGCCGCGCTCTTCCAGGCCCGCGTCGACGATGCCGTGACGAAGGGCGCCGAGGTCCTCTACGGCAAGCGGGCGGAAGGAGCGCTGTTCCACCCGACCGTGGTCGACAAGATCCCGTACACCTGCGAGCTTGTGCATGAGGAGACCTTCGGCCCGGTCATCCCGATCATCAGGGTGCCCGACGACATCGCCAAGGTCATCGCGATCTCGAACTCGACTGCCTATGGTCTGTCTTCCGGCATCTGCACCAACCGCTTCGACTACATCCAGCGCTTCGTCGCCGAGCTGGAGGTCGGTACGGTCAATCTCTGGGAAGTTCCGGGCTACCGGATCGAGATGTCGCCCTTCGGTGGCATCAAGGACTCCGGCCTCGGCTACAAGGAGGGCGTCGTCGAGGCCATGAAGTCCTTCACCAACGTCAAGACATGGTCGATGCCCTGGAGCGCGTGACCTGAGAAGACCAACGCAGGCGGAGCGATCCGCCTGCGTTTTTGCATGTCAGGGGAAGAAGCGTCGAAAGAGCGTTCAAACCGATCAATAAAGAGGGGATGAGATCATGAAGAACTGGCTTGCTACCTGCCTCGTCGGCGCCTTTGCACTCGCGCTTCCTGGCGCCGCCCTGGCGCAGAAGACGAAGGTGACGGTCTACACTGCGCTGGAGAACGACCAGCTCGGCCCGTTCAAGGCGTCGATCGAGAAGGCCGTGCCCGAGGCGGAGGTGGTCTGGGTCCGCGACTCCACCGGCGTCATCACCGCCCGCTTCCTGGCCGAGAAGGACAATCCGCGGGCCGACATGGTGATGGGCCTGGCGGCGTCGAGCCTCTTGATGTTCAAAAAGGCAGGATTGCTCGAAGCCTACAAGCCCGCCGGCGCCGACGCGCTGAAGCCGGTCTTCCGCGACGGCAACGAGCCCTACACCTGGACCGGCATGGACGCCTATCTCGGCGTCGTCTGCTTCAACACCGCCGAGGCCAAGGGGGTCCCGGTGCCGACCTCATGGAAGGACCTGCTCAACCCGGCCCTCAAGGGCAAGATCGTGATGCCGCATCCCGCCTCGTCCGGCACGGGCTATCTGATGGTCGCGGGCTGGCTGCAGAGCATGGGCGAGGCCGAGGGCTGGAAGTTCATGGACGGCCTGCACGAGAACATCGCCGCCTATCTGCACTCCGGCTCCGCTCCTTGCGTCCAGGCGGCGCGCGGCGAGCGCACCGTGGGCCTGGCGCTCGACATGCGCGGCGCCTCCGAGAAGAGCAAGGGCGCGCCGATCGAGGTCGTGATCCCGAAGGAAGGCGTCGGCTGGGAGATGGAGGCCAGCGCCATCGTCAAGGGCAGCAAGAACCTCGCCGTTGCCAAGAAGGTCGCCGACTGGTCGACCACCAAGGAGGCCAATGAGCTCTACTCGAAGACCTATGCGATCGTGGCGGCGCGGGGCATCGAGAACAAGCCCGCCAACTATCCCGCCAATGCCGAAGCGGGGATGATCAAGAACGACCTGTCCTGGATGGCCGATAATCGCGACCGCGTCCTCGCCGAATGGTCGAAGCGCTACGAGTCGAAGGCGGCGCCCAAGAACTGACGCCATCGCGCCGGCCTGGCCCGCCGCGGCGGGCCAGGCCGGCGCGTTTCATGCAGGGCGTGATGGCAGATCGCGCCCGAAGCCAGCTGCGCGTTCAGATGAAGGTCGGCAAGATGAGCACGAACACGGCTCCGTTTATCTCGATCCGCAAGCTCGCCAAGAGCTTCGGCGCCTTCCAGGCCCTGCGCAGCATCGATCTCGACATCCACCGCGGCGAGTTCGTCTGCTTCCTCGGCCCGTCGGGCTGCGGCAAGACCACCCTGCTGCGCGCGATCGCCGGCCTCGACCTGCAGGACAGCGGCAGCATCCAGATGGGCGGGCGCGACGTCTCCCATGCGAGCCCGGCCGAGCGCGATTTCGGCATCGTCTTCCAGTCCTATGCGTTGTTCCCGAACCTGACGGTCGCCGACAATGTCGGCTATGGCCTGGTCAACCGCCGTCGCCCGTCGGCCGAGATCACCCGGCGCGTCGACGAACTGCTCGCGCTCGTCGGCCTGCCCGAACAGAGCAAGAAATACCCGATCCAGCTCTCGGGCGGGCAGCAGCAGCGCGTCGCCCTGGCCCGCGCACTCGCGACTGCGCCGGAGCTGCTGCTGCTCGACGAGCCGCTCTCGGCGCTCGACGCCAAGGTCAGGATCAGGCTGCGCGACGAGATGCGCTCTCTCCAGCAGCGGCTCGGCGTGACCACGATCATGGTCACCCACGACCAGGAGGAGGCCCTCGCCATGGCCGACCGCATCGTCGTGATGAGCGACGGCGCCGTCGAACAGGTCGGCACGCCCGAGGAGATCTATCGCCGCCCGGGCACGCCTTTCGTCGCCGATTTCGTCGGCCATATGACCTTCCTCGACGCGGTGGTCACCGGGCCGGGCCAGGTGCGCGTCGGCGAGCTCGATCTCCTCGTCGCAAATGCCGCGCCCTTTGCCGTGGGCACGTCGGTGCGGCTCGCCATGCGTCCCGAGGAGGTCCGCACCCGCTCGATCACTGCCGAGACCCCCAATCGCTTCGACGCGACGATTGGCGATCTCTCCTTCCTCGGCTCCTATTGCCGGGCGCATCTGGAGCCGACGAATTCGCGCTCGACCAGGATCGCTGCCGATTTCTCGACCAATGCGATGCGCGACCTCGCCATCCTGCCGGGGCAGGTGCGCACGGTCGCCTTTCCGCCCGAGGCGCTGCATGTCTTTGCCGGGGGTGGTCGATGAGCCATGCCGCGACACCGCTGACGATGACAAGCGCCGCCGTGAAGATCTCGCCGCCGCGGCTCAGCGAACGCCATGTCGCCGGCGTGCTGATCCTGGCGCTCTGCGCGGTGCTCATCCTGATCATCGCCCTGCCGCTCTGGGCGCTGCTCTCCAAGAGCCTCGAGGATACCCAGGGGCGCTTCGTCGGGCTGGCGAACTTCGTCAGCTATGCGACGACGCCGACACTGCTCTCCTCGTTGACCAACAGCGTGCTCGTCGCCAGCGTGACCACGGGAATCGTGCTGCCGCTCGCCTTTCTCTACGCCTACGCCCTGCGCCGCAGCTGCATTCCCGGCCGGGGGCTGTTCTATGCCGCGGCGATGGTGCCGGTCTTCGCGCCCTCGCTGCTGTCGGGCCTGGCGCTGATCTACATCTTCGGCAATCAGGGCCTGCTCAAATCCTGGATGATGGGCGCCTCGCTCTACGGGCCGGTCGGCATCATCGGCGCCGAGGCGCTCTACAGCTTCCCCCATGCCGTGCTGATCCTGGTCACCGCGCTCAGCCTGTCGGATGGCCGCCTGCGCGAGGCGGCCGAGGCGATGGGCACCACGCGCTGGCGCATCTTCCACACGATCACGCTGCCGGGCGCGCGCTATGGCGTGATCAGCGCGGCCTTCGTGGTCTTCACGCTGGTGATTACCGATTTCGGCATCCCCAAGGTGATCGGCGGGCAGTTCAGCGTGCTTGCGACCGACGCCTATCGCCAGGTTGTCGGCCAGCAGAACTTCCCGATGGGCGCCGTCGTCGGCATCATCCTCTTGGTGCCGGCCGTGCTCGCCTTCTTCGTCGATCGTGCCGTCCAGCGCCGCCAGAGCGCCATGCTCTCGGCTCGCGCCGTGCCCTATTCGCCGCGGCCCGAGCGGCGCCGCGACCTTGCGCTCCTCGCCTTCGTCAGCGCGATGGCGCTCGCCATCGTCGGCCCCTACGGCATCGCGATCTGGGGCTCCTTCGTCAAATACTGGCCCTACAACCTGTCGCTGACGCTGAACAATTACGACTTCGCCACCGTCGATCCCGAGGGCTGGACTACCTACGGCAATTCGCTCCTGCTGGCCTCGCTGACCGCGGTGATCGGCACGGCGCTGATCTTCATCGGGGCTTATCTGATCGAGAAGGTGAAGCTGTTCCCGCGGTTGCGCGCCTTCGCGCAGTTCCTGGCGATGCTGCCGATGGCGGTGCCCGGGCTCGTGCTCGGCCTCGGCTATGTCTTCTTCTTCAATGCCGGCTGGAACCCGCTCAACGCTCTCTACGGGACGCTGACCATCCTGGTGATCAACACGATCGCCCATTTCTACACCGTCGGGCACATCACTGCCCTGACCAGCCTGAAGCAGATCGACGGTGAGTTCGAATCGGTCTCCGCCTCGCTCAAGGTGCCGTTCTGGTCGACCTTCCGGCGCGTCACCGCGCCGATCTGCCTGCCGGCGATCCTCGACATCGCCGTCTATGTCTTCGTCAACGCGCTGACCACGGTCTCGGCCGTGATCTTCCTCTACGGCGCCGATACCAAGCTCGCCTCGATCGCCATCGTCCACATGGACGAGGCCGGCGCCATCGCCTCAGCCGCGGGCATGGCGAGTGTGATCATGCTGACCGCCATTGCCGTGAAGCTCGCCCATGTCGGGCTGGACAAGCTGGTGTTCGGCCGCCTGCAGCGCTGGCGGCAGCGCTAGCGGGAAACGCGTTATGACCGGGCAGACGCCGACCCAGATCCTGCTCGCGCTTGCCGGCGAGGTCGCGCTGCTGCTCTGGAGCGTGCAGATGGTGACGGCGGGCATCTCCGCCGCCTTCGGCAGCCGCCTGCGCGCCGTGCTGGCGACCGGCCTCGACAGCCGCTGGCGCGCCTTCGGGGCCGGCGTGCTTGTGACCGCGGGCCTGCAGTCCAGCACCGCCACGGCGATGATGATCGCCTCCTTCTCGGGTGCGGGGCTGATCGCGCTCGCGCCGGCGCTGGCGATGATGCTCGGCGCCAATGTCGGCACGACGCTGATCGTCCAGTTCGTCAGCTTCGATACCAGCATGCTCGTGCCGCTTCTGATCCTGGCGGGCTATGCCGGCATGCGTCGCTTCGGACGGCTCCCGGCCAGGGAAAGCGCGAAAGCGCTCTTCGGCCTCGGCCTGATGCTGCTGTCGCTGCGGCTGATGCAGGCCACGATGGGGCCGGTCGAGCACTCGCAGGTGCTGCGCACGGTGCTCGGCTCGCTCTCGGACGATCCCCTGATCGCGCTGCTGCTGGCGGCGGCCCTCAGCTTCGCCGCCCATTCCTCGCTCGCCGCGATCCTGATCGTGATGAGCCTCGCGGCGACCGGCGTGATCGGCACCCCGACCATGCTGGCGATGGTGCTGGGCTGCAATCTTGGCACGGCGATGAACCCGTTCGTCCAGGCGCTGAAGGGTAACGCCGCCGCTCGCCGGGTGCCGCTGGGCAATATCGCCAACCGCGTCCTGGGCTGCCTGCTCGGGCTGGCGCTATTGCCCCTGCTGACCCGGCTCGTCGAGCAGCTCGCCCTGACACCCGCTCAGGCGGCTGCCCTGTTCCACCTGTCCTTCAACCTCGCGATGGCGGGGCTCTTCCTGGTGCCGCTGCCGGGGATCGCGCGGTTGCTGATGCGCCTCCTGCCCGAGCCTGCCCCGGAGGCCGACCCCTCACGCTCGCGCTATCTCGACAAGTCCGCTCTGGCGACGCCGACCATCGCTCTCTCCAACGCCACCCGCGAGGTGCTGCGCATGGTCGATGTCGTCGACGACATGCTCAAGACCTCGCTCGCCGCTTTCGAAGGTGACGACCTTGCCCGCGTCGCCGCAGTGAGCCGCGCCGACGACGTGCTCGACAGCCTCTACAACCACATCCAGCTCTATGTCGGGGCGATCGCCGAGACGGCCCTGTCGGAGGCCGACGAGCGCCGGCTCTCGGCGGTGCTGGTGCTGGCGATCAACCTCGAACACATCGGCGACATCGTCGAGAAGAACCTGATGCAGATGGCGGGCAAGCGCATCGAGGACCAGCGCCGGCTGCCGCCCGAGGCTCTGGCGCGCATCGCCGACATGCATCAGCGGCTGCGCGACCATCTGCGCCTGGCGATCACCGTCTTCATCTCCGAGGACGAGCCGACGGCGCGCCGGATCATCCGCGAGAAGGAGACCTTCCGCGAGCTCGAGCGCGAGGCGATCGAGTCGCACCTCGCCGAGATGCGCACCGGCCAGCGCGAGGCTGTCGTCGTCAGCGCGCTCCAGCTCGACATCACCCGCGACCTCAAGCGGATCGATGCCCATATCGCCGCGACCGTGCATGGGCTGCTGGAGCAGAAGGGCGCCCTGATCGGCAGCCGGCTCCTGCGCGCGGCGGAGTGAGAGGGCTCAAATCTCCCGACAACTCTCGTCATCCTGGGCGAGCGCAGCTCGTCCCGGGATCCATCGTAGAGTTCCGGAGCCCTACGATGGATCCCGGAGCTGCGCGCCTTCGGCGCTTGTCCAGGATGACGGCGTGATTCCACGCAATGCCCGTGCGGTCGCAAAGAAGGCCTGGATCGCCTTGCTGTTGCGTCGGTCATGCAGGCAGATCAGCGTCTCCCGCATCAGGAGCGGCGGGCCGTCGAGCGCGATGCGGGCAAGGCGCGGATCGTCCTCGCCGAATTCCGCCGCTGAGACGAAGCCGATCCCGCCGCCCGCAGCCACGATCGCCCGGACGGCCTCGCGCCCCTCCGCCTCCACCGCGTAACTGAGCGCGATGCCGCCCTCTGCTGCCCGCTGCTCCAGCATCTGGCGGGTGCGCGAGCCCGGCTCGCGCATGATCAGCGGCCAGTCACCGAGCTCCGCCAGCGAAAGGCTCGCCCGGGCGGCGGCCGGGTGGCTGCGGGCGGCGAAGGCGATGATCGGCGAGATGTTGAGCGGCAGAACTGCGAAGGGGCGCTCATCGCCGAGTTCGCCGAGCACGCCGATATCGGCGTCGTAGCCGGTCAGCATCTCGATGATGCTGCCGGTATTGCCGCGCGCGACGCTGACCTGGATGCCGGGATGGCGCTCACGGAAGGCGGTGAGCACGTCGAGCACGTGCTGGACGGAATCGGCGACGATCCGCAGCGAGCCCGTCCGCAGCGAGCGCTCCTCCTGCAGCAGCTCCAGCGCCTCGCCTTCGGCGCCGAACAGGCGATGGGTAACGGCCAGCAGCCGATGGCCCGCCGGGGTCAGGACGATCTGGCGATGGCGTCGGTTGAACAGAGCGACGTCGTATTCCTCCTCCAGCCGCCGGACCTGGTCGGAAATCGCCGGCTGGGTGAGGTGCAGCGCCTGCGCCGCCTTCGAGAAGCCGCCGGACAGCGCGACCTGGTGGAAGGCACGGAGCTGGACATAGCGCATGGCGAGGAAGACCCGTTCGGAGCGAGTGGGCATGATATCGCTAGAATTTATATGAAGATATGAATTAACGATTTTTCAGATCATTCGGTTGCCGCCATTCTGCCTCCCGTCGCGCCGTGCTGGGGCGTGAAACGGGAACTCCTCATGCGCGCCGAAGCTTCTGCGATCGTTCACACCGAGGGCGAGTCCAACACCTCTGCGGCCCGCAGCGGCTGGAACGCCGGCATCGGCGACGAGGCGACGCGCGACCTGCTGGCGCGCGACTCTGCCGCCTTCCTGCACCAGAGCCTGTCCAGTCCTTGCCTCACCGCCATCGCCAGGGCGGAGGGCATCTGGATCGAGGACACGATGGGGCGGCGCTACATGGATTTCCATGGCAACAGCGTCCACCATATCGGCTACGGGCACCCACGCCTCAAGGAAGCGATCAAGGCGCAGCTCGACGATCTCTGCTTTTCGCCGCGCCGCTTCACCTGCGAGCCGGCGGTCGAGCTCGCCGAGACGCTCGGGCTCTTGGCGCCGGGCGATCTGAGCAAGGTGCTCTTCACCACTGGCGGCTCGGATGCGATCGAGGTGGCGCTGCGGCTCGCCCGCGCCGCGACCGGCCGGTTCAAGACCCTGTCCTTCTGGGACGCCTTCCACGGCGCCGGCTTCGGTGCCTCCAGCGTCGGCGGCGAGGCGACCTTCCGCTCCGGCATCGCCGGGCCGCTTCTGTCCGGCGCCGAGCATGTCGCGCCCTGGGGCACGCGCAACTGCGCCTATGGCCACGACAGCTTGGAGGATTCGGCCCGCGCCTGCGCCAGGATGATCTCCTATGTGCTCGCGAAAGAAGGGGACATCGCCGCCGTCGTTGCCGAGCCGATGCGGGCGACGCCTTATCCGCCGGCGCCGGGCTTCTGGAAGAGCGTTCGCGAGGCCTGCGACCGGCATGGCACGCTGCTGATCTTCGACGAGATCCCGACCGGGCTCGGCAAGACCGGGCGCTTCTTTGCCCATGAGCATGACGGGGTGCAGCCCGACATGGTCGTGCTCGGCAAGGCGCTGGGCGGCGGCATCCTGCCGATCGCCGCCGTCATCGCCCGCCGCGATCTCGACGTTGCCGGCGGCTACGCCATCGGCCACTACACGCATGAGAAGAACCCGGTCACCACCCGCGCGGCGCTGACGACGATCAATATCATCCGCGAGGAAGGGTTGACGGAGCGGGCCGCCGAGCTCGGCGCTTATGCGATGGACCGCTTGCGGAACTTCAGCGAGCGCTGCCCGTCGATTGGCGATGTCCGTGGGCGCGGCCTGTTGTTCGGGGTGGAGCTGGTGAAAGACCGCGCCGATTTCACGCCCGACAATGCTCTCGCCGAACGAGTCTATTATCGCTGCCTCGAAGGCGGGCTGAGCTTCAAGATCAGCCAGGGCAACGTCCTCACCTTGTCGCCGCCGATGGTGATCACGCGCGCCGAACTCGACCAGGCGCTCGACATTGTCGAGCAGGCGATCCTGGCGGGTTGAGGGGACGGTGATGAAGGCTGTGCGCACTGACCGCGAGCTGGAGTGCCCTGAGATCGACGCCGGCCTGCGCGCCCGGGGCGTCGAGCTCATCACGCTGCCCGACGGTATTTCCGAGGAAGCGCTGGCGCGGGAGGTCGCCGACGCGGACCTTCTGCTGATGTGCTACACGCCGATCACGGCGCGGGTGATTGCGGCCGCCAAGCGGCTCAAGGGCATCGTCAAATACGGCGTCGGCATCGACGCGATCGACATTCCGGCGGCGATGGCGCGCGGCATCCCGGTCGTCAACGTACCCGAATATGCCGAGGAGACGGTCGCCGAAGGCGCCTTCGCCCTGATGATCGCGCTCGCCAGGCGGATGCCGGAGATCGGCCGCGCCATGCAGAGCGAGGGCTGGATCTGGCCGGCACAGCGCTGGCTCGGCCGGGACATTGCCGGCGCGACGCTCGGGCTCGTCGGTGCCGGCAGGATCGGGCGCAGCATGGCGCGGATGGCGGGGCAGGGCTTTCGCGCGCGGATGCTCGGCTATGATCCGCATATCGGCGCTGACGCCATGGCCGCTTCGGGGATCGAGAAGGCCTGCGACCTCCACGCGATGTTGCGGCAATGCGACTTCGTCTCGCTGCATTGCGTCCTGAACGCCGCGACCCGCCATGTCGTCGGCCGGGCGGAGCTTGCCTGCCTCAAACCCGGCGCCATCCTCGTCAACGTCTCGCGCGGCGCGCTGATCGACGAGGCGGCGCTGGTCGAGGCGGTGCTGGCCGGGCGGCTCGGCGGTGTCGGCCTCGATGTCTACAGCCAGGAACCGCTCGCCCGGCAAGGCCATCCGCTCAGCCTGCTCTTCGGGCGCGACGACGTCATCCTGTTCCCGCACCTGACCTTTTTCACCAGCGAGGCGATGCAGCGGCTCTCCGACGACACGCTGGCGCGCTGTTTCGAGGTCCTGGAGGGGAAACCGGTGCAGATCCGCTCGCACGATCCGCGCCTGCGGGCGCAGACGCGTAATGTCATGTTTGCGTGAGGCGAGGGCTCCGAGCGAGCAGGGCGGGATCGTCTAGGGAATGCGGATATTCCTCGGAACCACTTCGTCATCCTGGACAAGCGGCGAAGCCGCGCAGCTCCGGGATCCATCGTAGGGCGTCGCACTCTACGATGGATCCCGGGCCGAGCTTCGCTCGCCCAGGATGACGGTGGTGGTTCCGTGGGAACTCAACACGCTCTAGGGGCCGCGGTCGAGCGGCGCGGCGAGGCTGGCGGTGACGGGGACCGTGGTGCCGGCGAGGTCGATCGTCCAGCTGCGGGCATCGAGCCAGGCCTGGTCTATCGCCTCGTCGCTCTGCGCCCAGCCCAGGGCGACGATGCCGCCCAGGCTCGCACCGAACGCTGCCGAGGTGATCTCGCCGACCGGCCTGCCGTCGGCCAGGATCGCCTCGCCGCCCCAGGCCATCTGGCCGTTCGGGCGAGGGCCGACAAGCGCCACCAACCGTTTTGTGCGCGGGGCCGCGCGGGCTGCGGTGAGGGCGTCGCGGCCGACGAAATCGCCCTTGTTCAGCTTCACGGCGAAGCCGAGCCCGGCCTCGTATGGATTGATGTCCGGCGTCAGCTCGCGTCCCCAGGCGCGGAAGCCCTTCTCGATGCGCAGCGAGTCGACGGCGTAGTAGCCGACATCGACGAGGCCGAGTTCGGCGCCGGCCCCGTGCAGTGTATCGTAGATGGCGGCTGCGAATTCGACCGGCACATAGAGCTCGAATCCATCGCCCAGATAGGAGCGGCGGCAGGCCCAGGTGGTGGCATAGCCGATCGTGATCTGCCGGATGGCGTTGGCCGGAAAGTCGGCGAGATCGAACGAGGTTGGCGAGACGCGAGCCAGGATCTCCGGCACCTTGGGGCCGGCGAGCGAGAGCACGGCATAAGCCGAGGTCACATCCGTCAGCGTCACGCCGACGGGAAGCTGGCGCCGGATCCAGTGGGCGTCGCGGGTCGCTTGTGCGGTGCCGGTGAGGAGGAGATAGGCGTCGGGCGCAATGCGGGCGGCGGTGAGATCGCTCTCGAAGGTGCCGCGTCCGTTGAGCAAAGCGGTGTAGACGGAGGTGCTGACCGGCACGGCGACGTCGTTGGCGGCAAGGCGTTGCAGCGCGGCTTCGGCCTGCGGCCCCTGCAGCAGGAACTTGGCGAAGCTGCTCATATCGACGAGCCCGGCCGCCTCGCGGCAGGCGCGATGCTCGGCAGCGACCGTCTCGAACCAGTTCTGTGGGCCGAAGGAGTAGCGGATCGTGCGTTCGTCCTCGCTGCGGGCAAAATAGTTGGCGCGCTCCCAGCCCATCTTCGAGCCGAAGACGGCGCCCTTGGCGGCGAGGCGATCATAGAGTGGCGAGCGCCGGAACGGCCTGGCGGTGTCGAGCTCGCGGTTGGGCCAGGGCATGGCGTAGTGCAGGCCGAGCGTCTCCTTGATGCGATCCTTCAGCCAGGCCGGGTTGTTGTTGAAGTCGGCGAAGCGGCGGATGTCGACCGGCCAGAGATCGCTGGTCGCCTCGCCGGCGACAATCCATTCGGCGAGTGCGCGGCCGGCGCCGCCGGCCGAGGCGATGCCCATCGAGTTGAAGCCCGCGCCGACATAGACGCCGGCGACCTCCGGGGCCTCGCCGAGCAGGAAGTTGTTGTCGGGCGTGAAGCTCTCGGGACCGTTGAGGAAGGTCTTGATCTCGGCCGTCTCCAGCGCCGGCACGCGCTGCAGCGCGTTCTCCATCAGGATCGCGAACTGGTCCCAGTCGTCGGGCAGGAGCTGGAATTCGAACGGGTAGGGGATGCCCGCCATGCCCCAGGGCTTGGCGTCCGGCTCGAAGCCGCCCATGACGAGGCCGCCGACCTCCTCCTTGTAGTAGGTGTAGCCGTCGGGATCGCGCATCACCGGCAGGTCCGGTGTTACGCCCTCGATCTTGCCGGTGACGATGTACATGTGCTCGGCCGAATGCAGCGGCACCGAGACGCCGCACATCCGGCCGACCTCACGCGACCACTGCCCGGCGCAGATCGCCAGCACCTCGCATTCGACGCGGCCCTGGTCGGTGAGCACGGCTTTGACCCGGCCCTTCTGCGTCTCGACGCCGGTGACGCGGACGCCTTCGCGCACGATCGCGCCGCCGTTGCGGGCACCACGCGCCAGGGCCTGGGTGATATCGGACGGATTGGCCTTGCCGTCGCCGGGAAGCCAAACGCCGCCGACGAGATCATCGGTGCGCATCACCGGCCATTTGTCGCCGGCCTCCTTCGGGCTGAGCTCCTCGATCTCGACGCCCTGGGCGCGGGCCGCCGAGATCGTGCGGCGCAGCTGCGTCATCCGTTCGGGCGTGCGGGCGACCGAGACCGAGCCGCAGCGCTTCCAGCCGGTGGCGAGTTCGGTCTCGGCCTCGAGCGAGGCGTAGAGTTCGGTCGAATAGCGGATCAGCCGCGTCATGCTGGACTGGCTGCGCAACTGGCCGACGAGGCCGGCCGCATGCCAGGTGGTGCCGCAGGACAGGCGGCCCTGCTCCAGCAGCAGCACATCGCGCCAGCCGAGCTTGGTCAGGTGATAGGCGAGCGAGCAGCCGATGATGCCGCCGCCGATGATGACGACGCGAGATTGAGTGGGAATGGACATGAGCGCCTCCGCGATGGAGGCAGTCTAGCGCTCTCGACTCATAAAACAACAAAAAACCACAAAAACGGGCAAATCAGGAAATGCGCACTGCGACCCCTCGTTCCGCCAGTTTCGCGGCGATGGGCGCGGGCGGAGCCTGATCGACCAGGAGGCCCGCGCAGGGCCCTTCGCTGCCGATGCGGCTGGGCAGGACGAGCCCGAACTTGCTGGCGTCGGCCATCAGGAAGCCTTGCTCGGCTGCACCCAGCAGCGCGCTGCGGATCGCCGCCCCCGCACGGGTGTAGTCGGTCAGGTGCCCATCCGGATCCACGCCGCCGACGCTGATGAAGGCGATGTCGGCGGAGAGGCGGGCGATTGCGCGCAGGGTCTCGGCGCCGGTCGTCGCATCCTCGTTGCGGTCGAACTCGCCGCCGATCAGGAAGACGCGGGCGCCGGGCAGCCGGCTGGCCAGCCGCGCATTCTCGAGCGAGGTGGTGTGGACGACCAGCCGTTTGCGATCTGACCGCGCGATTGCGCGGGCAAGGGCCTCGGTCGTGGTGCCGGAATCGAGCAGGACGGTCATGCCGTCACCGAGCAGCGAGACCGCGAGATCGGCGATCTTCTCCTTGCCCGCGCGGTTCACGGTCCGGCGGCTGGCGAAGGAGGCCTCCGAACGCTCGTGCCGGACCGCGCCGCCATGAACCACCGAGAGCAGGCCGCCTGCGGAGAGGGCCTTGAGATCGCGCCGAACCGTCTCGCGCGAGACATCGAGCGACTGGGCGAGCTCCTCGACGGTCACCGAGCCCTGCTTGTCGAGAGTGGCGAGGATGGCCTGGTGCCGCCGCGCAGCGATGTCGCGTGTCATGGAAGCGAGACCGAGAATCCTGGCCGGGCGGGAGAGC
Organism: Allobosea sp. P4_H5; assembly: GCF_056400825.1. Lineage (NCBI taxonomy): Bacteria > Pseudomonadati > Pseudomonadota > Alphaproteobacteria > Hyphomicrobiales > Alloboseaceae > Allobosea > Allobosea sp. P4_H5. The sequence goes on from NZ_JBFUKM010000002.1 coordinate 285,735, forward strand.
CGACGTCACCGGACATATGGAGTTGGCCCGCGCTTGGCAATCGAACCGGCGCGGTGCGGCCGACGTGCTCTGTCGAGTGAACCTGCCGAGGGAAGCGTGCCCCGCAGCCCAATCTCCATTTTACGCATCGATTACGATTTAAACGTATAAGTTGTATAGAGAGAGCTGATCCAACCAGATGGACATGGCTCGCCCTTCGAGGCGCGGAGGCGCCGGTTTTACGAGGAGGTAGATGACGATGCCCGGTCGCAGCGTGCTTGCATCGAACCCGAGGCGCGGTCCGGCCTTGGCGATTGCGGCCTAGATGTCGTTGCGAGAGTCGCCGATAGACGTTCGAGCGCGTGCTGGGCGCAAGGGCGTGGTCAGGCCGATGACCGGGGCGGATGTGCCCGCAGTCGCCCGGTTGTTCCTGAAGGTCTTCAGGGGGGCGGACAGGCCGGCGGATCAGGAGCTTCAGCACTATCTGTGTACCCTGGCCCTGGCGTCTCCGTCCCATGACGAGACGCTGGGCACGCAGGTCTACGAGCAGCAGGACGGGCGCATCCGCAGCGCCTTGCTGGCGGTGCCGATGCGTTTCGTCGCTTGCGGAACCGTCCTGCCGGGGAGGCTGCTCGGCGTCTTCATGACCGATGCCGAGAAGGAGGCCGCCGGAGCGGCGCAGCTCATCCTCGCCTTGCGGCCCAGGCGCGCCGATTTCGCCTTCTGCGACAGTGCCTCGCCGGCGAGCCGCGACCATCTCCTCGCGATCGGGGGCAGGCCGATCCCGGTGCAGAACCTGGAATGGGCGCGCAGCTTCCGCCCTGTGGGCGCTCTCATCGGGCGCGTCGCCGAGCGTTTCCTGGGTGGCAGGCGCTTCGGACTATCCGTCCTCGCGCGTCCTCTCGACAGCCTGTTGCGGCGCCGGCTGCCGCTGCAGGACGCGGCGGAAGCGGGGGCCGCCGAGGTCGTCGAGATGCCCGTTCCGGATTTCCTCGTGCAGGCGCCGCGGCTCGTCGCCCACTATGCCGTGCGGCCGCTCTGGAGCGAAGAGGAGCTCTCCTGGCTGGTCGCGCTGGCGGCGCAGAACACCCGGTTCGGCGCCTTCGCGATCCGCGCCGTCGTCGATCGTGCCGGGGCGATCATCGGCAGCTTCGTCTACTATGCGGCGCCGGGGCGCAGCGCGCATGTCCTCAACGTGCTTTCGCTCCCTGGCCGGGAGCCCGCCGTCCTCGGCGCGATGTTTCGCCATCTCGACGAGACCGGCCATGTCGAGGCGCGCGGCCGTGCGCAGTTCGCCCTGATGGCCGGGCTCTCGCTGCAGCGCTGGCTCGTCTTCCGGCACCGAGCCTTCGCCGCCGTGCTGACGCGGGTTCCGGAGATCAACGATGCGGTCGCGCGCGGCGATGTCTATGTCGGCGGCCTCGCCGGCGAGGACTGGAGCCGGCTCCTCGGCGATTTCCACTGAGGCGGGTGCGATGGCGGTCTCGGTCATCCTCAAGACGCTCAACGAGGAAGCAAGGATCGGCGCCGCGATCGAGAGCGTGCTGGCGGCCCTCGATGGGATCGGTGGCGAAGTTATCGTCGCCGATGGTGGCTCGCGCGACCGCACGCTCGCCATTGCCGCGCGCTACCCCGTCCAGGTGGTCCAGCTCGAGCCGACGATCCGGCCGAGCTGCGGCATTGGCCCCCAGCTCGGCTTCCAGTATAGCCGCGAGCCGTTCGTCTGCCTGATGGATGGCGACATGCTGCTCGATCCCGGCTTCCTGCCCGAAGCGCTCGCCTTTCTCTCAACCAATCCCCGTGCCGCCGGCGTGACCGGCCATGTCGAGGAGATGAACGACACCAGCCTCGAACATGTCAGGCGCGGGCGCCGGATCTCGCCGGAGAACCGGATCGGCACGATCGACCGGATGAATGGCGGCGGCCTCTATCGCCGGGAAGCGGTCGAGCAGGCGGGTTACCTGTCGGATCGCAATCTGCACGGCTACGAGGAGTTCGATCTCGGCCTGCGCCTGCGGGCGCAGGGCTGGACCCTGCATCGTCTCGACCGCCGCTTCGTCCGCCATTTCGGCCATGCGATCAACGCCTATGCGCTGCTGCTGCGGCGCTGGAAGTCAGGCTATCTGCGCGGCATCGGCGAATTGCTGCGCGCCGCGCTTGGCCAGCCGCAATGGCCGCGCCTGGTCGCGGAGTTGCCGGAGCTGAAGCTCTGGGCCGTCGTCTATCTCTGGCTGGCCGCGATGATCGTGCTGCCCTTCGTGTTATCGAGCCCGGCCCTGGGGCTTGCGATCGACGCTGCCCTGACCGCCGGCATCATCAGCATCATGAGCTTGCGGCAGAAGAGCCTGTCGCTCGGCCTCTATGCGGTCGTCGCCTGGCTGTTCCATGCCGCTGCCTTGCCGCTCGGTTTTGTCCAGGCGCGCAAGGCGCCGGAGGCCTGGATCGAGAGCCGGGTCGTCAGCGAGGGATCATGAGGGCGTGATCTGGAAGTACGCCGTCTTTCCGGGACTTCGCAAAGCGAAGGACCCGGAACCCAGAACCGATGCCGGTTGTGGCGAGGATGCTGCGATCGACCCGCATTTCCGGGGAAGGCATCGGTTCTGGGTTCCGGGCTCAGGCCTATCGGCCTGCCCCGGAAAGACGGCGTGCTTCCCTCTGAAGAAAAGCGCGATCTAAGGCCTCGCTTGGATGAGATCGGCCGCCTGCAGCCGGCTCTTCCGGGCGAGGCGGAGCAGGACCAGCCAGGCTGCGATGACGATGGCGCCGTCGATGACATAGAGCGCGACGAAGGTGCCGATCGGCGCCGCCAGCCAGGTCGCGACCGCGATGACGACGCTGCCCGCAAGGTTGGCGCCGTTCAGGATCCAGGCCCGCGCATCCTGCCGCCCCGAGGCGCCCAGCAGGTCGACCGCGGCCGCCCAGGCGCCGACGAGGATGATGGTGCCGCAGAGGCAGCGCAGGAAGAACGGGAGATCGTGATAGTCACGGCCGAACAGGGCAGGAAGCCAGGGCGCCAGCATGAACAGCGTGAGCGCTGTCGTCACGCCGAGGGCGAGCGCCGCGAGCAGGGCCCGCTTGGCCGTGGGCAAGGCGAGATGCAGGCCGTCGCGGCTCTCCCTCGCCAGGCGCGGATAGAGCAGCCGGTTGAGCGCGTCGATCGAAAGGTAGCTTGCGTCCATGATCCGTCTCGCGACGCCATAGCTGCCGACCGTCTCGATCGGGGTGAACAGGCCGATGACCAGCAGGTCGACATTGGAGCGGATGGCCCGCGCGGCGAATTGCGATGCGAACAGCAGGCCGGCGCGCAGTTCCTCGCGCCGGATCGCGAGCCGTGGCCGGCCGAGGGGCGAGAGCCAGATGGCTCCAAGTAAAGCGTAGAGAAGATTGCCGCCGCACTGCCAGAGCGCCCAGTCCGACAGGCTCGAGACCTTGAACGCCAGGCAGGCGAGGACGGCCGTGGCCATGCGCGCGGCAGCGAAGCCGACGACCGCGCGGTTGGCGCTATGAACCCGTCCGAGGCCGAGGAAGGCGGTCTCGACCAGCAGGATCAGCCGCACGAGGACGACATTGCTGAAGAACAGCAGCGCCAGGGTCGGTATGTCGACCGAAGGGCCTGAGCCCAGGCGGGCCCAGGACGACATCGCCGCGACACCGCCGATGACGAGCACGGCTCCGCTCAGGCCGATCAACAGAAGATTGTGACCGAGCAGACCCGGATAGCTCCAGGGTTCGCGCGAGACCCTGCGCAGCAGGCAATCGGACGCGCCCAGGCCGCAGATTTGAACCGCAACTGCGGTCACGGCCGAAATCTGCACGAACAAGCCGAACTCGGCCGGCCCGAACGCGCGCGCCAGGATGGCGAAGGTCACCAGCTGCGAGAGGGCGGCCGATGCCAGAGATCCGCTCGACAGCAGGTAGTTGACGAGAGCGGGACGGGCGACCCGAATGCTTCGGCTGACGTCGGTCAGGTTTGTTTCCAATTACTGTTCCTTTAATGTTTATATGAATGACATTTGCATTTTTGATCGTGTTTCCAAAACTTCATCGAGACTTACATTTACTTTAAATATTACATTCAAAAATTGATAGTTTCAGGATTGGTGATCTCTAGTTCCTGATTCTTTCTTTGAGAAGGGCATGGCGCCTCGCCGGTGCTCCCCCTCGTTAAGGTAAACATTTAATTGAGATATCTACCTAAGGTTGTCTTTTCTTAATCAAATCCGGAATATCACAACCTATAAGTGTAGTCGTGAAAAATCGCGAATACGGGGAATTCCATGATCACGATCGCGGCCGCTGGCCCTGTTCCGGTCATCGCTATTGCTGGCGAGGCAAGGTCTGCGAGGGCAAGGCAGGTCATCGATCGGCCCCGTCACGTCGCGCTGCAGCCGGACGTCTTCAAAGTTCTCGGGACTTGGCTGGTGGGGCCGAAGCTGAGCTCCGCGACGTCCAAGGCATGCGCGCCCTCTCACTGACGCAGGTCGCCATGTACCTCACGACCGACAGCAGCAGGATGCGCCACGGGGACGACGTCCCTTATCGCCCGACCACCGAACCGGTCTCTTTGCCCGTCCCCACGATTTCGGCCCTCCAGGTGCTGGGCTGGCTGCTGCGCGGCTGGCCCTGGCTGCTGGTCGTGGCGCTCGTCGGCGCGGTCGTGGCGGTCGGCGTTACGCGTCTGCTGACGCCGCGCTTCACGGCGACGACGGAGCTGACTATCGCGCCGTCCAACCTGCTGATCGCTCCGAACGACCTCTACGCGACGAATGTGCAGAGCGACAGCCAGATCCTGGATGTCGAGAGCAAGATGCGGATGATCGCCTCGGGCAATGTCCTGCGCCGAGTGGTCGACCAGCTCCAGCTGAAGAGCGATCCGGAGTTTGCGGCCAAGCCGGCGCTGTTCGGCCTGCTGGGAGCATCCGATCGACATCAGGCCGATGGCGCCGATCTCGCCGCCGCCCTGGCGCGGCGCATCACCGTCGCCCGGCAGGAACGCTCCTATGTCGTCTCCCTGTCGGTCTGGGCGAGCGAGGCGGCACTGTCGGCCCGGCTGGCGAACGCCGTCGCCGAGACCTTCCGCGACGAGGTCGTGCGGGCCGATGCGGAGCGGGTTGGGCGTGCGGCGCAGGGGCTGACCGCTCGGCTCGGCGAGATCAAGGCCGCGGCGACCGAAGCGGAAGACCGGGTCGAAGCCTTCCGCCGCGACCATGGTCTGCAACAAAACTCCTCGAGACAGCCGCTCAGCGCGGAGGCGCTGGAGCGGATGAGCGGCAAGCTGACCGACGCCAAGGCGCGGCTCGCCGAGGCGGAGGCGCGCTACGATGAAGTTTCGCGCGCGCTCTCCCAGCATGGCGTGCAGGGCGGCGGCGTCCAGTCGCAGACCCTGGCAGGGTTGCTCGCCGACGAGGCGGCCTTGCGCCGGCAGGTCGCGGTACTCTCCAAGACCCTGGGCCCGCGCCATCCCTCGCTGGTGAGCGCGCTGACCGAGGCCGATGCGCTGGCGAAGGCGATCAAGTCCGAGACCGAGCGGCTCCGGCGTACGGCCCGGATCGAGGTCGACCAGGCCAGAAAGGCGCTCGACGCGCTGACGGGAGAGACGCGCCTGCTGCGCGGCAGCGTCTCGGTCGACGACCAGGCCCAGGTGAAGCTGCGCGAGTTGGAGCGTGAGGCAGCCGCCAAGACCGCGCTCTACCAGACTTTCCTGACCCGGGCGGGCGAAGCCGCCCAGCGCCAGCAGATCGACGCCACGGATGTCCGCGTGATCACCGCCGCGACCGCCCCGTCGCGTGCGACCTGGCCGCCACGCCCGATCGTTGCGGCGGCGGCCGGCATGATGCTCGGCCTGCTGCTCTCGGCGGGCACGCTCCTGGGTCGCGGTTATCTCGATGAATTCCGGTCCGGCGGGAGTGCTGCGCCATGACACAGGCGAACGACAGGCTCGGGAATTCGACCGCCGGCACCCTCGGGCCGCTGCTCTTCACGGCGACGCTGCTGTTCTATCTGGTCACGCTGACGCCGTTCATCGACCTTTCCATGGCCGGTTCGAGCGATGCTGCGACAGCCAAGTCGAACACGATCAACCAGATCATCTATCTTTGCCTGACCGTGGCCTTGTGGCTGACGGTCTTCAAATCGCCGGCGCGCCATCTGGTGGCGCGGCCACGCGGTCTCCTGATCGTGCTGCTGTTCTGGTTCGCGGTGGTCTCGGTGGTTTCAGCCCAGCCGGACCTGGCGCTCAAGCGCGCCTTCCTCGCGACGCTGACCATCGTGAACGGCAGCATATTCCTGCTGCTGCCGCGCTCCGAGCGCCAGTTCGCCGGCATGCTCGCATTCTGCTGCCTCGGGGCGCTGGGGCTTGCCTATGCCGGCGTTGCTCTGATGCCGCAGCTGGCGATCCACCAGGCCAGCGAAGTCCGCGAGCCGATGAATGCCGGGTTCTGGCGCGGCCATTTCGCCCACAAGAACGTCGCAGCCGCGGCCATGGTGATCATCAGCTTCGCCGGGCTCTATCTGTTCGGCACCGCCCGGCGGGCTCTCGGCGCAGCGGTGGTGTTGCTGGCGCTCGTCTTCCTGACCCGCACCGGCGGAAAGTCGGCCGCGATGGCGCTGCCCGGCATCCTTGCCGTCGCCTGGGTCTTCGAGCGCTGGCGGGCCGCCCGCACCCCGATGGTCGTGCTGGGCATCGCCGCGGTCAACATCCTTACGATCGGCTGCTCGGTATCGCCGGCCATGCGCGAGTTAGTCGCCCAACTCGGCATCGATCCGAGCTTCACCAACCGCACCGACATCTGGAAGATCGGCGCCGGCGCTGCCATGGACAACCCGCTGACCGGCTACGGCTTCCAGCTGTTCTGGCAGACCGACGCGATGGTCCACAAGGGCGGGGCCGCGGCAAGCTGGGCCTTCGCCGCCTTCAACGGCCACAACGCCTATCTCGACATGGCGATCACCACCGGTCTGCCCGGCCTCGCGCTGACGCTGGTCCTGCTGGTCTGGCTGCCGCTGCGCGATATCGCCCTGGCCGAGGCGACGGCGAACGATCCCGCCCTGACGCGCTTCTTCGTGCGGATCTGGCTCTACGGGATCCTGGTCGCCTGCGTCGAGAGCCTGTTCTTCCAGTCGGGCAGCCTGATCTGGTTCATGCTGGTCGTCGCGATCTTTGGCCTCCACCTTCAGGCCAACGCGCATGAGATCCGCGAGCCGGCCCAGCATCGCCGCCGCATGGAGCCGGCCCATGCGTAGCGAGTTCATGCTTTCCTTCCAGCCGGAGCGCTTCACTCGCCTGCCGGCCCTGATCGACCGCTTCGCCGGCCGCCTGGAGAACCGGCTGCTGCGGGCCGCGCCCTGGCAGGTCATGCAGGTGCCGACCCGGGAGCCGATCGTCTCCTTCACCTTCGACGACGTGCCCGCTTCCGCCCTCGATGAGGGCGCTGCGATCCTCGAGGCGGACGGGGTGCGCGGAACCTTCTACATCGCCGGGGGTCTCGCCGGGCGGGTCGAGCCGGGCCGCACCCTGATCGACCAGGCGGGCTGCCGGGAGCTCGCCACCCGCGGCCACGAGATCGGCTGCCATACCCATGCGCATCGCGACCTGCGCCATGTCGACAGCGAGGCCCTGATCGAGGACCTTGCCCGCAATGCGCGCTATCTCGACGCGATCGATCCAAAGCCCGGCCGGCGCAATTTCGCCTATCCCTACAACAGCGGCTCGTTCGGAACGCGGGCGATCCTCGCCGACACCTTTCGTACCTGCCGGGCCGGCGGGGAGGGGATCAATCGCGGCCCGACGGACCCGAGCTTCCTGCGCGCCGTCGAGATCAAGCAGCCGCAGCGGCATGTGCTGGGGCTGGTCCGCTGGATCGACGCGCTGGTCGCAAATCCCGGCTGGCTGATCTTCTTCACGCACGACATCGCACCGCAGCCGACGCCCTATGGCTGCACGGCTCCGGGCTTCCGGCTGCTGGTCGGCTATGCGCTCGCGCGCGGCTGCCGGGTGCTGACCGTCGATGCGGCGCTCGACCGCATGGGGTTGCGGGAGAGGGCGCCATGACGCGCGCCCAGCGGCTCCTCGCCATCAACAACTACTTCTATCGCCGCGGCGGCGCCGAGAGCGTCTTCCTCGACCACATCGACCTGTTCACTGCCGCTGGCTGGGAGGTCGTGCCCTTCGCGATGCAGCACCCTGCAAACCTGCCGAGCGTCTGGTCGGAGTATTTCGTCTCCGAGATCGAATATGGCGGGGCGGGCGGGCCTCTCGCCAAGGCGAGGCAGGCCGCCAAGGTCGTCTTCTCGCTGGAAGCGCGCCGGAAAATCCGCGCCCTGATCGGGCGGGCGGCGCCGACGATCGCGCATGCCCACAACGTCTATCACCACATCTCGCCGTCGATCTTCGGCGCCCTCAAGGCCGAGGGCGTGCCGCTGGTGATGACGGCGCATGACCTGAAGATCGCCTGCCCGGCCTACAAGATGCTGAGCCAGGGCCGTGTCTGCGAGCGCTGCCAGGGCGGGCGCATCCACAACGTGCTGCTCCGTCGCTGCGTCAAGGACTCGGCTGTCGTGAGCGGGCTCGTCCTGCTGGAGACGCTGGTCCACCGCAGCTTCGGCCTCTATCGCGACACGATCGACCGCCTGATCGCGCCGAGCCGCTTCTACCGCGACAAGCTGGTGGAATGGGGCTGGGACGCTGGCCGCATCGTCTACATTCCGAACTGCATCGATACCGGCCAGTATCCGCTGGCGCAGCATGAAGGCGACTACGTCGTCTATGCGGGACGGCTCGCGCCGGAGAAGGGGCTGGCGACATTGGTGCGCGCCGCAGCCCTGGCGCGGCAGCGGCTGGTGCTGGCCGGCGGCGGCCCCGAGGAGCCGGCCTTGCGCAAGCTGGCCGAGGAACTCGGCTCCGACGTCGCCTTCACCGGCCATCTCGACAAGCCGGCGCTGCAGCGGCTGATCGGTGAGGCGCGGGCGCTGGTCCTCCCGTCCGAATGGTACGAGAACGCGCCGATCAGCGTCCTCGAGGCCTATGCGCTCGGGCGCCCGGTCATCGGCACGCGGATCGGCGGTATTCCAGAACTGATCGCCGATGGTGAGACCGGCGCTCTCGTGGCGCCGGGCAACGTCGCGCTGCTGGCCGAAGCGCTCGCCGCCCTCGCGAGCCTTTCCCCCACCGCTCGCGCAGCAATGGGCGCTGCCGGCCGCGACCGGGTCGCCCGGGAATTCTCCCCCGACAGTTACCGCGACCGCACCATGGCTCTCTACGAGGCGCTGCGCTGATGTACACGTTGACACCGCCCATTGGCGCAAGGCCGCCCGAACGAACGGTGATCTTCGTCGGCCTGCGCGGTGTTCCGGAGATCCAGGGCGGGGTCGAGACCCATGTCGCGGCGATCGCGGCGCGGCTGGCGGAGCGCGGCTGGCGGGTCGAGGTGCTCGGCCGTGCGCCCTATCTGCCGTCGCGATGGCCCTATACCTGGAAGGGCGTCACCGTCACGCCGGTCTGGGCGCCGCGCTCGCGCAGCTTCGAGGCGCTGGCGCATACGGCCCTCGGCCTGATCGTCGCGGCCGGGCGCAACCCGGACCTCGTCCATATCCATGCGATCGGGCCGGCGCTGCTGACTCCGCTCGCGCGCCTGCTCGGCCTCCATGTCGTGGTGACCCATCACGGCTTCGACTATGAGCGCCAAAAATGGGGGCGCCTGGCCAAGTCCGTCCTGCGGACCGGCGAAGCGCTGGGCATGCTGTTCTCCCATGCCAATATCGGCGTGTCGAAGGTGATCGTCGAGAGCGTCCGCCACAGGTTCAGCGTCGGCGCGACCTTCATCCCGAACGGCGTCGAGAATCCGTTCCCGCAGCAGGATGCGTCCTATCTCGACCAGATCGAGGTCGTGCCGCGCCGCTATGTGCTGAGCGTCGGCAGGATCGTCGAGGAGAAGCGGCATTTCGATCTGATTCGGGCTTTCGCACGCCTGGATGACCCAGGCCTCAAGCTCGTCATCGCCGGTACGGCCGATCATGCGGGACGCTATCAGCGCGCCGTCGAGGCGGCGGCCGCCACGACGCCTGGCGTGGTGATGGCGGGGTTCCAGCGCGGCGAAGCCCTGTCCCAGCTTTACCGGCACGCCGGGCTGTTCGTTCTCCCGTCGAGCCATGAAGGCATGCCGATGGTGCTGCTGGAAGCGCTCAGCTACGGCGCACCCTGCCTGGCCAGCGACATCGACGCCAACCTCGCGCTCGATCTCGGACGAGACAGCTATTTCCTCCTGGGGGATGTCGATGCGCTTGCGCAGGCGATGCGGGCGAAGCTCACTGCACCCAACCCGGCCGAAGGCGCGGAGCGGGCCGCCCAGGTGCTCGATTCCTTCGGCTGGGGCGCGATCGTCGATCGTACCGCCGACGTCTACGAGAGCGCGCTTCTCGGCTGGAGAGCGGGCAAAGCGCGCCGTGGCGGAGCTGGCTTCCGGCCACGCGTCGAATTCGGAGGCCGCTGATGCTGCCGTCCCTGCGCAATCTCGAAATGACGATCCTCGGCCTGGGCTTCCTCGGCCTGGCCTGGGGCAAGAGCAGGCTCAACGGCTACACCACGCCGAACGGCGTGGCGAAAGCCGACGAGGAGGGCAAGATCGCCTATTTCCTCGACATCTTCGCCTCGCTGCGCCGCTTCCTGCCGCCGCAATTCGACCTGCGCGGGCGCGACGTGCTGGAGCTGAGCCCCGGCGCATCGCGCGGCAACGGCGTGCTCTTTCTGGCACTCGGCGCGCGCTCCTATCACGCCATCGACGTCTTCGACCTCGCCGGGGACGAGGACCCGGCCTTCTACGGCAGGCTGCTCGATCGCTTCCTCGAAGGCCGGAGCGCCGACCGGGAACGGGCCCGGGTTATCCTCGGCAGGGCAGGGACGCGCGAATTCGGCTACGCCGTCGGGCGGGATTTCGACATCCCGCGCCTGGCCGAGGGGCGGAACTTCGACCTGATCGTCAGCTGTGCCGCCTTCGAGCACTACGATGATCCCGCACAGGCGATCGCAAGCCTGACGCAGGTCACCCGGCCGGGCTGCGTGAGCGTGCACATCATCGACCTGCAGACGCATTCGCGCTGGATCCGCGAGCACGATCCGAACAACATCTATCGCTATCCCGAGCCAATCTACCGGCTCTTCCGGTTTCCCGGCCAGCCGAACCGCCTGCGTCCAGCCGATTATATCAGCAGCTTTTTGGCCGAAGGCTGGAGCGATGTCCGCTTTCTGCCATCGCGGACGATCGATCCTGCGCTTCGCACGGTTTCGCTGTGCGGCCTCGCCGCGCCATTCGCCGGCCGGGATGACATGAGCATCCTCGATGGCGCCCTGACGGCGCGCTATCCCGGACCGGGTGGCGACTGGGGGATGGCGTCATGACCAGCCGCCGCTCCGTTCTCGGCGGTCTCGCCGGCATCGCGACGCTGGCCGCCTTCGGGATGCTGCCGGCTGGAAGCGAGGACATCCCGCTGTTTCGCCGCGGCATCGGCGTCTCGCATGCGCTGGGCTGGGCAGAGGTCGCGGCCGACGGCTCCTATGGCGAGGCGCCCTTCTCTGGTCCCCGTTTTCGCTTCGACCAGGCCCAGCGCCAGGCGATCAGGGTGGCCGGCTTCGATTTCGTGCGCCTCGCCGTCGATGTCGGTCCGTTCCTGGCCTTCAGTGGGACGGCACGCGACCAGCTCGATGACCTTCTCATCGGTACCGTGCGCGACCTCATCGACGCCGATCTCGGCGTGATCGTCGACCTGCATCCGAGCGCGATGAACCCGGCCTACCGGCCGACCGCCCTGACTGCGGGCATCGAGACGCCGAACTTCCAGGCCGTGCTCGCCTTGCTGCAGCGTCTGGCCGGCCAGCTGGAACGGCTTGCGCAGGGCAAGGCGGCGAGGCTCGCGCTCGAACTCATGAATGAGCCCGAGCTGCCGCAAGCGGCCTGGCAACCGATGCTGGAAGCCGCCTATCGGGCCGTGCGCCGTGGTTCGACGACGCTGCCGCTCGTCTTGGGCGGCGGGTCCATGAACGCTCCGGCGGCGCTGGTAGCGCTCGATATGCGCCCGTTCGCTGGCGATCCCAGACTGATCTATACCTATCACGACTATTCGCCCTGGCAGTTCACCCATCAGGGCGTGCGCGGAAATCCAGCTTTTGCTCTGGATGCGATCACCTATCCGGCACCGCCTTCGGCCGCGGCGATGATGGCTGCGACCCGCCGGCGCACCGTCAATCTCGGGCTCGACAGCGCGGAACTGGAGCAAGCAGGGCAGGCGAAGCGGACGCTCGCGCGCTATGTCGGCTTCGATCGCTCCACCCTTGAGCGAACCTTCCAGCAGGTGAGCGCCTGGCGCATCGCGCAGCGCCTGCCGGCCCATGCCATCCTGCTCGGCGAGTTCGGAGTGCACCGGACGCCCTATCTGGACACGCCCGAAGGGGCGGCGGCGCGCGAGCACTGGCTGCGCGACATGCGTGAACTGGCCGAGGCGCATGGTTTTGCCTGGGCCTGCTGGACCTATGCGGGGGCGGGCGGGTTCGCGCTCGCGCAGAACGAGACCGGGCCGGGCTTCGACATGGCGACCCGTCGCGCGCTGGGGCTCCGATCGCCATGAGCTCCGCCATGCCCCGGCAGCGCTATGCCCATCTCGACGCCTTGCGGGCGGTCGCGGCGCTCGCCGTGATGGTCGAGCACATGTTCGGCGACCTGCTCAGGCAGGTCCCGTCCGCGGCGGGCCCGATCAGCGCGCTCGCCCAGTCGGTCGTCCAGAATCTCAGCCTTGGCCGGTTCGGCGTGGCACTGTTCTTCCTGATCAGCGGTTTCGTCGTGCCGTTCAGCATCGACGGCGAGCGGCCGCTCCGGCATTTCGCGATCTCGCGGCTGTTCCGCCTTTATCCGGCGTTCTGGCTGGCCCTGGCGGTGCTGACGGCGATGACCTGGCTCGCCGGCGACATGCCGAAGACCGCGACCGTGCTGGCCAACCTGATCATGGCGCCGCCGCTCTTTCGCCAGCCCTGGCTCTCGCCGATCCACTGGACCCTGTTCATCGAGCTCTTGTTCTATGGCCTCGTCGTGCTGCTGTTTGCGGCGGGAGCGCTGCGACGGATCGGCGTCCTGCTGACCCTGAGCCTTGTCCTGATCGCCGCGACGGTCCTGCCGGTGCAATTGCGCTTGCACGGTTTCGCCAGCCTGCCGGTCCAGTATCTCGGCCTGCACCTGTCCTTCCTGCTCCTCGGCCTGCTGCTGCGGCTGTGGCTGGTCGAGCGGATATGGGGCGCGCGTTTTGCTGCGCTGGTTCTCGTGCTCGCGCAGCTCGCCGCATTGCTCTTGGTCGCGCAGTTCTCGCTGGCGCGCGGCGACAATTTCATCATGGAGGGGCTGAGGCCGGTCCTGGCCGCCCATATGCTTGCGTTCGCGGTCTTCCTCGCCGCGATCGGGCTGGAGCGGCCACGCTCCTTCCTGCTCGCGCGGATCGGGCTGACCAGCTATTCGATGTATCTGTTCCATGGAGCTGTGAACGCTGCCGTTTATCGGGTTCGGCCCCTGACCGGCGAACTCGGTGACATCGGCACAATGCTGCTGTGCACCGGTTTGACCCTGGCGCTGTCCTGGCTGGTCTATCAGACGGTCGAGCACCCGATGATCCGGTTCGGGCGCCGGTTGTCGCTGCGGAGCAGCGCCTCCCTCGTCCCGTCCTCGCTGGGAACAGATGGGTTCAAGGGGCGAGCGGAATCACCTAGGCCACTCGTCGGCACCCATGCTGGGAACCCAGGCTCGATGCTTCACCAGCCATCCGATTATCGCGCTGTCAGGCGTGGCGACGTGCCCTTGCCTGCGCGGGAGCAGGGCTTGCCGCCGCTCGACGTCGCCATCGGGGCCATTCCGGACACGCATCCGGACGGCAGGCTGGTCGGCGCGGTGCTCGGCACGGCGATCGCCGCCGTCACGCTGAGCTGGTTCGCGCTGCTCGGCTATGTCGGCTGGAAGATCGCCGAGTCGCTGTGACCGCCCGGAATTGCGTTTGGGGGCAGCTTGCTTCCTTGCGTTGGAACCGAGGGGTCGAACGGACCGCCTCGGCCAAATCATCGCATCGGCCGTGTCAGCAAAGCGGGTTCTGCCCGGCTCACAAGGTCTTGCAGGGCGCGGCGTTGATCGCGACCTTGCGCTGCTCCGCCGCCGGCAGGAACTTGCTGGTGAAGGTCTCGTCGACCGTGGGCTGCCGCGGCAACTTGCGCTGCTCGGCGGTGAGCTTCAGCACCGCCTCCATGCGGGCCTTGTCGATGTCGCCGACCCCGCTCGCGAGCGTCGCCTTGCCGCCCATGTCCTCCATGACGGTGTCGACCAGCCGGCCGCGCTCATTGACCGGGTCGCTGTTCGGGCTGCGCTTCATCACGGCGGCGATCGCCTCGTCCGGCTGGCAGACGGCCGCCATCACGCCGCGATTGACGGCGTTGACGAAGCGCCTGGCGAGCTCGGGATCGCGCGCGACCGCGGGCGAGACCATCACTGCATTGCCGAGCAGTTCGGGCGCGACGTCCGGATATCTGAGGAAGCGGATTTCCGAGCTGACCTGCTTGCCGGCGGCGCGGACGCCGACCGAGATGGTCGAGTAGTAGCCGAACAAGGCGTCCGCCTTGCCCTCCGCGATGACGCCGAGCAGCGTCTTCCAGTTGCCGTCGTTCTTGACGATGCGGACCGACGACCCATCGATCCCCGCCCGCTTCGCATATTGCTCGAAGGTGTTGAGGGCGACGTCGGTGGTGTGGCCGGTGATGGTCAGCTTCTCGAGATCGCGCGGTGTCCTGATCTTGGAATTCGCCGGCACCGCGACCACCGAAGGCGAGCGGTCCATAAGCATGTAGACGCCGATCGGCGCGGTCTTGGGATCGGCGGCAGCCTGCTCGATCAGGGCCTGCATGTCGCCATAGCCGACATCAAAGCCCTCGCTCGCCATGCGGGGGGCCGCCGTGAAGGCGCCGCGTCCGTCGACGAACTCGATCTCGAGACCCTCCTCGCGGAAATAGCCGCGATCATCGGCCAGCAGGAACCAGGCATTGGCGCCGGTATAGCCGGAGTTCAGCAGGAATTTGAGCTTGCGCAACGGCTTCGAAGCATCGCTCGCCGCCGGTTGTGACTGGGCCTTCGCCTCGGTGAGGACGAGACCAGGTTCGTGCATGGTCAAAAATCCCGCCAGCAGTGCAAGCAGTACGGAATGCTTTTTCATGTTCTGTTTCCCCCCAAACATGAAAATTTCAAGGATGTCGTCAGCTTTCGCAAAGGTTCAGCCGATCGCTGCGATCGGTTCGCCTCGCCCGTCCTCCTTTCCTGTCGTGTGCTGTGCTTCGATCGAAGCAGAGTTTACCGCACCCGCCAATGCTCATGATGCGAGCGCAGGCGGTGATCTGCACGGACTGGTAGATTGATCGGTCGCAGCACGGGTCTTCGCCGGGGCATTCGACGCCGCGGGGAAGGTGGCCGCGCGAGCCTCGGTCGCGGTTAGCCGGCGGGGGTCTGCGGCATCATGAAAGCGGCGAAAAACGCGGCGAGGCTTGCGTGATCGTCGAGTGGCAGCAGGTTCGCGACGTATTGGTCGGGCCGTACGATCACCAGGCAGCCGCGCTCGCGGTCGATGCCGCGCAGGTCGAAGATGTCCTGGCCGCTTTTAATGTCGGGGCAGAACACCTTTTCGTAATCGATAAGGCCCAGGCGGCCTTTGCGCGGCAGGAGCAGGCTGGGCAGCGCCTCCACGGCGACCTCGCGATGCGGCCGCTGCAGGATCGCACGCAGATCGATGACCGCGTCGATGTCGTCGCCCGGCCTGGCGTAGCGGCGCAGGGGCGATGCCGGTGAGGTCGCAAGCGCATCGCAGAGCGCGTGCAGGCGTGATGTTGGCGAGGACGGGTCGGCCTTGTCGGCGAAAGCGTAGAGGCGCCAGCGCCCGTCGGCCTGTGCGACATGGCCGAGCTCGACCGGCTTGGCGTCGCCGAGCCGGATCACCGGCGCTGACTGGAAGCGCGCGCCGATCGGCAATCCCGTCGCCAGATGGGCGTGAGTGGGCTCGCCGGTCAGCGGGGAGGGCGCGTAGCGGGTCGCGGTGCCCGCCGTGTAGCGCCCATGCCTGACGAAATAGGCCTCGACCTCCTTGGGATCGACGCCGTCGCCGGTCTCCGAGGTCTTCAGGGGGGCGCTCAGCATCTTTGCCCATTCGCGGTCGAAATCGATCAGTTCCTTGGCGATCGCCTGGCGCTCGGCCGAGTAGCTGTGCAGCAGCTCCGGTGGGCAGTGCCCGCGCAGGACCGCTGCCAGTTTCCAGCCGAGATTGAACGCGTCCTGCATCGAGACGTTCATGCCCTGGCCGGCTTTCGGGCTGTGGGTGTGGCAGGCATCGCCGGCGATGAAGACGGCTGGCAGGCGTTGGTCCAGCTCGCCGGCCGGCACGTCGTCGAACTTGTCGCAGAGGCGCTGGCCGATCTCGTAGACCGACCACCAGGCGACCTCCTTCACCTCGAAGGCATAGGGACGCAGGATGCGCTGCGCTGCCGCGATCAGATGCTCGACGCCGATGTTGCGGCTCGCGACCCGCTCGTTGTCGGCGAGCTTGTCGAGCTCGACATAGATGCGGATCAGATAGCCGCCCTCGCGCGGGATGATGATGATCGTGCCTTCGCCGGCGGACTGGATCAGCGCCTTCAGCCGGGCATCGGGGAAATCGGTGACGGCGAGGACGTCCATGACGCCCCAGGCCTGGTTGGCGGAATCGCCCTCCAGCGCCCGCCCGATCGACTTGCGCACGGCGCTGCGGGCGCCGTCGCAGCCAACGACATAGCGCGCCCTGACGGTCTCGATCTTTCCCTCATGTGCGGGATCGAGCCGCTCCAGCCGCACCGTCGCCGGGTGCGACGAGGCGTTGTCGATCTCAAGGTCGATGAGGCGCCGGGAATAGTCGGGCTCCAGCCGGCTGGGCGAGCGCCGCATCACGTCGAGGAAAAAGCCGTGGATCCGCGCCTGATTGAGGATGACATGCGGAAATTCGGAGAGCCCGTCCTCGACGTCCTGGATCCGGCCGCTGCGGGTGATCGCGCCCGGCCGGGCTGCGTCGGGCTTCCAGAACACCGTTTCATTGACCCAGTAGCTCTCCTTCAGCACCTGCTCGGAGAAGCCGAAGGCATCGAACATCTCGATGGTGCGGCAGGCGATGCCATCTGCCTGTCCCAGCTCCAGGGGCCCCGGCTTCTGCTCGACGATCCGTGTGGTGATCTCGGGAAAGGCCGCGAGCTGCGCCGCCAATGTCAGCCCGGCCGGGCCGCAGCCGACGATCAGGACATCGACCTCCTGCGGCAGGGAGTCCCGGGCAGAGGACGCAAGATCGGTGGCCGGCTCTGAGACGGCAGGATCGCCGGTCCGGAAGCCGTTGAGATGGAACTGCATGGCGGCGACCTTCGGTGAAGCAGGACGATTGAGAGGATCGAACGCGGCCGGCGTCTCAGCGCCGGCGGGCGCGGGCCTGTTCGAGCCACATCTCCCAGGGGCGGTGGACCTGTGCCTCGATGCTGGCGACGCAGGCGCGGCTTTCGCTCTCGGTGAGATAGGTGACCTCGCCGAGCTGCATCGCCTGGAGCTGATAGCGCGCATTGAGCTCGGCATAGACGGCGCGGTAGACCGCCTGCTTGATCGAGCCGCCGACCACGGTCGAGCCATGGCCGCGCATCAGGACGATGTCATGCCCGTCGAAATGCTCGGCCAGCGCCCGGCCGAGATGGTTGTTGCTGATCAGCAGATCGGTGGCGTCGCCGCCGGCCTCGCGGATCTCGAAGACCGGCGCACCCTGGCCGACGAAGCCGGCCATGTGGAACATCGCCCTCAGCCGCACGCCCTTGACGACGCTGAGCGGCACGATCGAATGCGAGTGGCTGTGGATGACGGCCATCACATCCGGGCGCCTGCGGAAGATCTCGGCGTGAATGAAGCGCTCGAGATAGACCTTGCGGCCATTGGCGTTCACCGCCTCGCCATCGAGCGTGAACTCGAAGATGTCCTCGGCGGCGACCCGGCTCGGCGCCATGTTGCGCGCCAGCAGGAAGCGGTCGGGACGCTTGTCGTGACGCACGCTGATATGGCCGAACGCGTCGACGACGCCCTGGTCGAACAGGATGTGGTTGGCCGAAACGAGATCCTCGACGATCTCCGGCGAGGGCGCGACCGAGGCGGTTGCCGTGTCGGCCAGGTCGACGGCGATGGGATGGTTGCCATGGTCAGACGTGCACATTGCTCGCTCTCTCCGCAGTCGCCTTGATCGAAACTACAATCCGGGCCTTGCCGATCAGGCGGTGGCCGCCGGGTCGGGTAGACGATCAGAGAGACGGAGGAATGCGTGGATCGCCGGCCGCCGCACGAGCGGCGCCAGCTTGCCAGCGCCTAGAAAACGCTGGGGCCAACCTCCCATCCGGCGATCTCTGAAAAATCGTCCGTATACTGATTAACAGGATACGCGCAGATTTTTCGGTGTCAACCGGGGCTGAAGGGTGGGGGCCTGAGTGTTCGGTTCGGACAAGCCCGAAGCGGGGCGCTTTGACCGCTTACGGATTGAAAGCATACGATCTATAGCGGAGACGCAGCGATCGAGCCGAGCAAGCTTCGCCTGACGAAGAGCCGGCGGCACGAACATTCGAGCGGCGGAATCCACCTGCTGCCCCACCAAGGCAAAGCGATGATGGCGATGGACGATATCTATCATATGCCCGGCCATCTCATTCGGCGCGCGCAGCAGATCGCCGTCTCGCTCTTTCTCGAGGAATGCGCGCCGGTCGATCTCACCCCCGTCCAGTTCGCGGCGCTGGTCACGGTGCGCGACAATCCCGGCATCGACGCGACCCGCCTGTCGGCGCTCGTCGCCTTCGACCGCTCGACGCTCGGCAATGTGCTGGAACGCATGGAGGCCAAGGAGCTGATCCAGCGCTCGGGCAGCAAGGACGACAAGCGCATCAAGGTTCTGCACCTATCGCCGAAGGGCGAGCGCATCCTGAAGGAAGCCGAGCCGTTGGCGCAGCGGGCCCAGGAGCGCATCCTCGCCCCGCTCGCGCCGGAGGATCGCGAGACCTTCATGCGCATGCTCGGGCAACTCGTCGAACTCAACAACGAAGCCTCCCGCGTACCGCTGCGACTGGACGCGGTTCGCTCCTCCGACGCCGCCTGAGGGCGCGGCTTCTTCCGCAATCGCGATTGGGGCCGAAGCGGCCGCGAGAGGTCCGCTTCGCCGGGTTTGGACGGCTCGCTGTTTGACAGCACCAAGATACGATGCATACTGATAATAAGTATGCGTCCTTGTTTCGCGAGGCGAGCAGCTAGAGCACCTGACGGCACCGCCTTGCCGTGCCGGACTCCGCTGCAAGTCGAGGTCGAGGACAGCAGACGGCCTTTCGAACTGAAGCCGAGAACCGCGAGCAACGCGGCCCAATCCGGAGGAAACCAGGTGATCATCACACGACGTGCCGCCTTGACCGGGCTCGCTGGCGCCGCGCTCGCGCCCCGTGCCGCCTTCGCCCAACGCAAGATCGTCAGGCTGATCGTGCCCGCCGCGGCAGGCGGCGCGATCGACGTCATCGGCCGGCTCTATGCCCAGCGCGTCGCGCCGGCGCTCGACGAATCCTGGGTGGTCGAGAACAAGGCCGGCGCCAGCAACACGCTGGGCGCGGCCGAGGTCGCGCGCTCTGCACCCGACGGCATGACCTATCTGACCAACGCCGACATCCACATCATGGCCAGGCATGTGATGCGCAGCGTGTCCTATGATCCCCTCGCCGATTTCACGCCGATCTCCCGCTTCGCGACCTCGCCGATGGTACTGATCGGCTCGATGAAGACGCCAGCGACCATGCCGGCGCTGATCGCCGACATGAAGGCGAAGCCCACCGAATACACCTTCGCCAATTCGGCGCTGGGCAGCATGGGTCATCTTGCCACCGAGAGCTTCAAGCGCCGCACCGGCACGAGCGCCGAACTGGTCAATTACCGCGGCACGGCCCCGGCGATCACCGATGTCGTTGCCGCGCAGGTGCCGCTGATGGTCGCTCCGCTCGGCTCGGCCCTGTCGTTCATCACCGACGGCAAGGTGCGCGCCTTCGCGATCATGGGCGCGCAGCGCAGTGGGCTCCTGCCGAGCGTACCGACTGCAGGCGAGCAAGGGCTCGCCGATCTCAACTTCACGCTTTGGTACGGTCTCTGGGGCCCGAAGGGCCTGCCGGCCGAGACGGTGCAGCGCGTCAACGCAGCGGTGCAGGCGGCTTCCAAGGATCGCGAGATCGTCGAGAAGCTGACGGCGCTCGGTGCGGAGGCCGTGACCGAGGACCCGGCGAGTTTCGCCAAGTTCATCGAGGCCGAGATCCAGCGCGCCAACCGCGTGGTCGAGGAGGCCGGCATCAGGCCGGGCTGATGGGGCGGGCGTCGCAGGTTCGGCGCATCCACGCTCGACTGCGGCGTGTTACAGGGCGTTGAAAACAAGCGATCGCGCTTCGCATCGCGCCTCGGATCAACTAGGCTGTCTAAAATCTGAGATTCAGATGATGCGGCAGGTGAGGTCGGCTCGATGGCAATCCGGTTCGAGGAAATCGGTGAGCGGCTGAAGGCCTACCGCTTGGGGCGTCGGCTCCAGGCCGAGGATGTCGCCGAACGTCTCGGGATCTCGCGGGCGGCGGTCTACCGGATCGAGGCCGGGGGCGTCGTCAAGATCGAGACCCTGGAGCGGCTGGCGACGCTGCTGGAGACGACCGTCGCCTCGCTGCTCGGGGCAGGGGTCGAGTACTACTCCAGCCCGCTCAGCTATTTCGAGCGCATGCGGCAGATCGAGGAGCAGGCCGACCAGGTCATCGCGCATTTTCCGCCGCTGTCTTACCTCCTGACCTCGGACGGTTATTCCGCCCATTTGCGGCAGACCCTGGTGGAGGCGCTGCCGCCCCATATCGCGCGTGAGCAGGCCGTGGCCGAGATCGACGCGATCATCGCGATCCTCGACGAGCGCAAGAACGCCCGCAAACGCCGGCGCTTGAGCGTCGTCAATTTCGTCAACGTCCTCGAGATCGAGCGCTGGCTGAAGCTCGGCGTGGTCGGCCGTTTCAACCTGCCGGCTGCCGAGCAGGCCCGGCGACGCCTGGCGGCGCGCATGGAGGTCGAGCATCTGATCGGGCTGATCGAGAGCGAGCCGATGGGCGTGCAGATCGGCCTGATCGAGGAAGCGGTGCCGAACATCACCTTCCAGCTCTTCCGGACTGCGGAAAAGACGCTGCTGGGACTGAGCCCGTTCCGGCTGGGCGGCGAATTACCGAATCTCCGGTCCGGCATCGCCATGCTGACCGCGGATGAGGAGCCGGTACGCCTCTACGAGGAGATCGCCGACGGGCTCTGGCGCCGCGCCCTCAAGGGCAGCGAAGCCGGGGCGGTGCTGCGGGCGACGCTCGATCGCTCGGGGATCGCACAGTTGCCGCCGAAGGAGGCGCCCTCCGAGCTGGTCTGAAGCGGGTTTAGCGTGTTGTCGCAAAATTGAGATTGTTCTTGCAATTGAGATTTTCGCGTGACATAGGGTGATGACACGATGGCGCCGGCTTTCCGGTGCCGTGGCGGATTTCTCGCGGTCGAACCTGATGTCTCGGCCGTCAAGCGGCGCGGCAAGCGCCCTGGGAAAGCGGGCGAGCGCCCAAACTCCAATAGTCTTGAGACCGGCCGGCAGCCGCGTGCGGAAGCGCGCGCTGGTGCTTTGGCGTTTTGGTGCGCATCGCAAAGAAAAGCAGAAACGGGGGACTTCGCCGTGAGTGACAACCAGGCCGCCATGGGCGGCTCCATCGCCCTATCGTCTCCGACCGAAGTCGACGGCAAGGCCCGCAAGGCGCTCTGGGGCGCCGCCATCGGCTATGCCATGGACGGCTTCGACCTCCTGATCCTCGGCTTCATGCTGCGGACCATCTCCGCCGACCTGCAACTCACCCAGGGTCAGGCCGCCTCGCTCGTCACCGCCACGCTGATCGGCGCGGTGCTGGGTGGCATCGGCTTCGGCATGCTGTCGGACCGCATCGGTCGCGTCCGCGTCCTGACCTGGACCATCGTCCTCTTCGCCGTCTTCACCGGCATGTGCGCGCTGGCGCAGGGCTATTGGGACCTCCTGATCTATCGCACCATCGCCGGCCTCGGCCTTGGCGGCGAATTCGGCATCGGCATGGCCCTGGTCGCCGAAGCCTGGCCGGCCTCGAAGCGGGCGCGTGCCTCGTCCTATGTCGGCCTCGGCTGGCAGGTCGGCGTGCTCGCAGCGGCGATCGCGACCCCGATCCTGCTGCCGACCATCGGCTGGCGCGGCATGTTCGCCATCGGCATCCTGCCGGCGGTCGCCGCCTATTTCATCCGCCATTCGCTGCATGAGCCGGAGGTCTTCGTCGCCCGCAGCAAGGACCGCCCGAAGGAGTCGGCGCTACGCCTGCTGGTCAAGGACTGGGACACGACGAAGCTGAGCCTCGGCATGGTCGTGCTCTGCTCGGTCCAGAACTTCGGCTATTACGGCGTGATGATCTGGTTGCCGAACTATCTGGCGACCCGCTTCGGCTTCGCCTTGACGCAGTCCGCCGTCTGGACCTCGGTGACCATCGCCGGCATGGCGGTCGGCATTTTTGCCTTCGGCCATATCGCCGACCGGATCGGGCGCCGCCCGGCCTTCTTCGGCTACATGCTCGGTGCCGCCGTGATGGTCGTCGTCTATTCGCGGCTGACCGATCCGATCCAGCTCCTGGTCGCGGGCGCGGTGATGGGCTTCTTCGTCAACGGCATGCTCGGCGGCTATGGCGCGCTGATCAGCGAGCTGTTCCCGACGGCGGCTCGGGCGACGGCGCAGAACGTGCTGTTCAATATCGGGCGCGGCGTCGGCGGCTTTGGCCCGCTGGTGGTCGGAACGATCGCGGCGGCCTACAGCTTCGAGATGGCGATCGCCTTGCTGGCGACGCTCTATGTGCTCGACATCCTCGCCATGTGGTTCCTGATTCCGGAGCGGCGTGGCGCCGAACTCGCCTGAGCGCGGGGACTTCGTGATGTCGATCCAACGCGATCAGCATGAGGCGGCCGCACGATCCGGTGCGGCCATGGGCGGCAGCGTCTGCTCTGCTGCACCGTGGAAGGCGAGCATCGTCGCGGAGCTTGCCGAGGTCGTCCGCAACGAGGCCGTCAACGCCGAGTACCGGCATCTCGTGGTGAACTGCAGCGAGGAAGCCGCCGCTGCCCAGCCGGGACAGTTCTTCCAGCTGCTCTGCCCGCAGCCGGCGGGCGAGCAGCCCTTCCTGCGCCGGCCGATGAGCCTCTACGGCGCCGATCCCGACAAGCGGCAGGTCGAGTTCCTCTACAAGGTGACCGGCGCCGGCACGCGCGGTCTCGACATGCTGCGGCCGGGCGATCGGCTCGACATCATGGGGCCGCTGGGCACCGGCTTCACGCTGGATCCGAGCTGGCGCCACATCGTCGCCGTCGGGCGCGGCGCGGGGCTGGCGACGCTCGCTCCGCTCGCCAGGGCCGCGAAGGCCAATGGCACGCAGGTGACCGCGATCTTCAGCGCGAGGCGCCCGGAGTTGCTCGTCTCGGTCGAACTCTTCCATCGCCATGGTGCCGACGTCATTGCCGTCACCGACGCCGAGCAGACCAGCGGCCCGGCCAATGTCGAGCGCATCCTGCGCCGTCAGATCGCCGAAGGTCGATGCGACGCCTTCTTTACCTGCGGCTCGAGCCGGCTGATGCGGGTGCAGCAGCGCCTGGCGCGCGAGTTCGGGCTGCCCGGCCAGGTCGCGATGGAGCAGCAAATGGCTTGCGGAATCGGCCTCTGCTACTGCTGCGTGCGCGACTTCAACGTCAATGGCGAGATCGTCAACCGGCGCGTCTGCTGGGACGGCCCGGTCTTCGACCTGATGGAGGCGCTGCCATGAGCGCGACAGGCAATGTCGACCTCTCCGTCAGGATCGGCGGACTGACCCTGCGCAATCCGGTCATGCCGGCGTCGGGCACCTTCGCCGAGGGGCTCGAGAAGGTGATGGACTTCAACCGGCTCGGCGCTTTCGTCACCAAGACGATCACGCGCGAATTGCGCGCCGGTAATCCGCTGCCGCGGGTGGTCGAGCGGCCGGGCGGGCTGATCAACGCCATCGGCATCCCCTCGAAGGGCGTGCCCTATTTCATCGAGAAGACCATGCCGCATTACGCGGCCTATGACACGCCGCTGGTCGTCTCGATCTCGGCGCCGACGGCGGAAGGCTTCGCCAGCCTCGCGGCCGAGCTCTCGATCCCCGGCATCGCCGCGATCGAGGCCAACATCTCCTGTCCGAACATCGAGGAGGACGGCAAGGCCTTCGCGATGCGGGCCGAGTCGACTGAAAAGGTGACGCGCGAATTGCGCAAGGCGACAAAGCTGCCGCTCTGGGTCAAGCTTACGCCCAATACCGGCGACGTGCCTGAGGTGGCGCGTGCGGCCGAAGCGGCCGGCGCCGACGCGGTCGTGGTCGCCAACACCATCCTGTCGATGGCGATCGACCTGAAGAGCTTCAAGCCCTGCCTCGGCAACATCATGGGCGGGCTCTCAGGGCCGGCGATCAAGCCGATCGTGCTGCGCCAGGTCTTCCAATGCGCCAAGGCGGTGAAGATCCCGGTGATCGGCTGCGGCGGCATCTCCACGGCCGAGGACGCGGCCGAATACATGCTCGCCGGGGCCAGCGCCGTTCAGGTCGGCACCGCGACCTTCCTGCAGCCGGCGGCGATGACCACGATCATCGACGGGCTCGAAGCCTTCTGCTTGCGCCGCGAAATCCCGCGCGTCGCCGACCTGATCGGCGGCGTCGTGATCGAGGAGGCCGACGAGCCTGATCTCGCCTGGCTGGATCCGGTCTCGTGAGCGCGCAAGCCGAAACGATGCGCAACGTCTTCAGTGGCGACGCGGGCGACCGGACCCTCGCCGAGGCGCTGTTCGATGCCCTGCGCGAGGCGACGGGCGACGGCGTCGGCATCACCCGCGAGGCCTATAGCGAGCGCGAGTCGCTGGCGCTCGATATCGTCGAGGCGAAGGCACGCGAACTCGGTTTCGAAACGGAGCGCGACGCCGGCGCCAACCTCGTCGTCACGCTTCCGGGCAGCGAGCCGGAGCTGCCTTTCCTCGCCTGTGGCTCGCATCTCGATTCCGTGCCGCAGGGCGGCAATTTCGACGGCGCCGCCGGCGTCATCGCCGGGCTCGCCATCATCGCCCGCTTCAAGCAGGAGGGCTTCGTCCCGCGCCGGACGATCAAGGTCTTCGGCTTGCGCGGCGAGGAAAGCTCCCGGTTCGGGCGGGCCTATATGGGCTCCAGCGCCCTGTTCGGGAGACTCTCGGCTGCCGATCTTGCCGTGCGCGACCATGCTAGCGGGCGAACTCTCGCCGAGTGCATGGCCTCCGTCGGTGTCGACATGGCCCGCGTTGAAAAGGGAGAGCCGCTGCTCGACCCCGCTGCCGTCGCGGCCTGGATCGAACTGCATATCGAGCAGGGGCCGGTGCTGGTCGCGCGGGATCTGCCGATTGGTATCGTCACTGGCATCCGCGGAAATATCCGGCATCGCGAGGTCGAATGCCTCGGCGAGGCCGGCCATTCCGGCGCGGTGCCGCGCTGGCTCAGGCGTGACGCCGTCTTCGCCACCGCCGAATTGATCACCCATCTCGACCGGCATTGGCGCACGCTGCTGGAGCGCGGGCGCGATGTTGTCGTGACCGCGGGCGTGCTCGGCACCGATCCGCAGGAGCACGCCATCGCGCGCATTCCCGGCACGGTGCGCTTCTCCTTCGAGGTGCGCAGCCAGAACCGCGAGACGCTGGAGGCCTTCTACGACCTCTTCCTCTCGGAATGCGGCCTGATCGGCGAGGAGCGAGGGGTCGAATTCCGCGTCGACCGCCGGCTCGAATCCGCTCCTGCCGTGATGGACGCGGGCTGGATCACACGGCTCAAGACCGCCGCCCGCGATCTCGGCCTGCCCGATGAGGACATCCCGAGCGGGGCGGGCCATGATGCGGCTGTTTTCGCCAATGCCGGCATCCCCAGCGCGATGATCTTCGTGCGCAACCAGAACGGTTCGCATAATCCGGATGAGGCGATGGCGATCGATGATTTCCTCGCCGGGATCGCGGTGATGCGGGACGCCATCAGGGAGGCGGTGCGATGAGCGCGAACGAGATCGGCCGCGAGGTCGCAGAGCTGCTGTTCAAGGCCGGCGCCGTCCATGTCAGCCGCCAGCAGCCCTTCATCCTGGCCGCCGGCTGGGCGAGCCCGGTCTATGTCGATGTCCGCCTCTTGCTCGGCGATCCCGATCTGCGCCAGGCGGTCAGCGATCTTGCCGCCCGCTATGCCGGCGAGGCGTTCGCACCGGGCAGTTTCGACGCGGTCGTCGGCGCCGAGACGGCCGGCATCCCGTTCGCGGCCTGGCTTGCCGACCGACTGGCGCTGAAGCTGCGCTATGTCCGCAAGCGCCCGCTCGGCATCGGCCGCAATGCCCAGGTCGAGGGCGGTCCGGTCGAGGGCCTGCGCGTTCTGCTGATGGACGACCTGACCACCGATGGCGGCAGCAAGCTCAACTTCGCCCGCGGCCTGCGCGCAGCGGGGGCTGAGGTCGAGCACGTCCTGACGATCTTTTACCATGACGCCTTCCCCGGCGCCGATGCCCGCCTGCAGGAGGCTGGCCTGACGCTCCACTCTTTGGCGAACTGGAGCGACGTGCTGCGCGCCGAGGCTGGTCGTGCACTCGCGCCGGAGGATCGTGCCGAGATCGAGCGCTTCCTGGCCGATCCGGTCGCCTGGTCGACCCGTCATGGCGGGCGGGCCCGCCTCGCGCCGCGGAGCTGATCCGCAATCCACTCCACCCCACCACGAGGCCGCGATCTCGCGGAGATGACATGAACGAGCTTCTGAACTGGCTGCAGCAGCAGAAGGGCAGCCTTCGCACCTATGTCGAATTCCAGGACAGGGCACTGGCCCTGCGCGCCGAGGCACCGGAGCAGGCCGCGCTCTTGCGCCTGCTTGCCGATCTCGCCGGCCGTTTCGTCGAGGCCTATGACCGCCAGCCGCTTTCCGCCGGGATCGCGGCGCAGGCCTTGGACCGGCTCACCGATTTCCTCGGCAGGGCCGTTGGCGGAAGCGCTACCGACCCGGCGAGCCAGCTCGCACTGCTCAACGAGATCGGGGCTAGCGAGCTCGCCTGATCGCGGGGGCGCGGCCTCGCTTACGCCACCGTGCCGGCGAGTTCCTTCTGGCGGATGCAGGCGACGCTGTGGCCGGGGCCGACCTCCTCGATGTCAGGCACCGCACTGGCGCAGGCGTCGATGACATGCGGGCAGCGCGTGCGAAAGACGCAGCCGGAAGGCGGGTTCAGCGGGCTCGGAATGTCGCCCTTCAGGATCACGCGCTCGCGCCTGACGCTCGGATCGGGCACCGGCGCGGCCGAGAGCAGCACCTTGGTGTAGGGGTGGCGCGGATTGGCGTAGACCTCCTGCGCCGGGCCCTTCTCCATGATCCGGCCGAGATAGAGCACGACGATGTCGTCACAGAGATACTCGACCACCGAGAGGTCATGGCTGATGAAGACCATGGTCAGGCTGAGCTCGCGCTGCAGCTCCTGGATCAGGTTGAGCACCTGAGCCTGGACGGAGACGTCGAGCGCCGAGACCGGCTCGTCGGCGATGATCAGTTCCGGCTCGACCGCGAGCGCCCGGGCGATGCCGATGCGCTGGCGCTGGCCGCCGGAGAACTCGTGCGGATAGCGCCTGGCATGGTCGGGGTTGAGCCCGACCCGGCCGAGCAGTTCGGCGATACGTGCCTCGCGGGCCTTGCCTTTGGCGAGGCCATGCGTGTCGATGGCTTCGCCGATGATGTCGCCGACGCGCATGCGCGGGTTGAGGCTGGAATAGGGGTCCTGGAAGATGATCTGCAGGCGGCGGCGATAGCCGCGCAGAGCCTTCTCCGGCAGGCCGAACAGGTCAACGCCGTCGAAGACCGCCTCGCCGCCGGAGGGCTCGACCAGGCGCAAGATGCAGCGCCCGACCGTGGTCTTGCCCGAGCCGGATTCGCCGACGATACCGACGATGCTGCCGCGGCGGACCTCGAAGGATACGTCCGAGACGGCGCGGACATCGCCGCCGCGTGTCGAGAAGACCTTCTGGAGATTGCGGACGGAGAGCAGGGGAGCTTCCGCCGGGACATTGCTTGCAGCGGTCACAGCGCGTCATGCCTCCAGCAGCGGGTGAGATGGGCGGCCGCGACGTCGATCAGCGGCGGAGCGTCCTTGGTGCAGCGCTCCTCGACCAGCGGGCAGCGCGGCGCATAGGAGCAGCCGGGCGGCAGGGCCAGCAGGCTCGGGACATTGCCGGGGATGGCGTTGAGCAGGGCCCGGCCTTGGCCGGGGATGCGGTCGCGGCGAGCATCGGGGATGCAGGCGAGCAGGCCGCGCGTATAGGGATGGCGCTGGCGCGCAAATAGGCCGCCGACCGGCCCCTGCTCGACGACGCGCCCGGCATACATCACCGCGACCTCATGGGCGATCTCGGCGACGACACCGAGATTATGGGTGATGAACAGGATGCTCATGCCGATCTCGGCCTGGAGCCGGCGCAAGAGGTCGAGGATCTGCGCCTGGATGGTGACGTCGAGCGCCGTGGTCGGCTCGTCGGCGATCAGCAGCGAGGGATTGCAGGACAAGGCCAGCGCGATCATCACGCGCTGGCGCATGCCGCCGGACATCTCGTGCGGATACTGCGCGAGGCGCCGCTCGGCCGCGGGTATCTCGACCAGCTCGAGCATCTGTTTGGCCCGCGCCCGCGCTTGGCTGCGCGACATCGTCTCGTGCAGCAGGATCATCTCCATGATCTGGTCGCCGACGGTGAAGAGCGGGTTGAGGCTCGTCATCGGCTCCTGGAAGATCATGGCGATCTCGCTGCCGCGGATGGCGCGCATGCGCTTCTCCGGAATTTGCGCGAGGTCGACGGTCTCGCCGCTGCGCAGGCGGTAGAGGATGCGCCCGCCGACGATGCGGCCGGGATCGGCGAGCAGCCGCATGATGGTGAGGCTGGTCACCGACTTGCCGGAGCCGGATTCGCCGACCACGGCCAGCGTCTGGCCGCGGCGCAGCGAGAAGCTGACGCCGTCGACCGACTTGATCGCGCTCGATCCGATCAGGAAGTGGGTCTGCAGGTCCTCGACCTTGAGCAGGATGTCGTCGTCGGCGCGCGGCGCGGCGACGACGGCTTGTTCCATGGTCGCCATCGTCACAGATCCTTTCGCAGGCGCGGATCGAGCAGGTCGCGCAGGCCGTCGCCGACGAGCTGCAGCGAGAGCACGGTCAGTACGATCGCGGCGCTGGGGAAGAGCATCATCCAGTCGGCCTGGCCGATGTACTGGCGGCCGCCGGCGATCATCGTGCCCCAGGTCGGGATTTCCGGGCTGACGCCGACGCCGAGGAAGGACAGGCTCGCCTCCGCCAGCATCGCGTAAGCGAAGATGAAGGTGGCCTGGACCAGGATCGGCGAGACCAGGTTGCGCAGGACATGGCGCGTCATGATCCGCCAGGTCGGCACGCCGAGCGCCCGCGCCGCCTCGACATAGGGCAGCTCGCGGATGATCAGCGTCGAGGCGCGCACGATACGGGCGAGACGCGGCGCATAGACGATGCCGAGCGCGACGATGACGGTCGCGAGCGAGGGGCCGAGCGCCGCCACCAGCGAGATCGCCAGCAGGATGTCGGGGAAGGCCATCATCGCGTCGATGATGCGGGCGATGACGCCGTCGAACCGGCGGAAGAAGCCGGCCATCAGGCCGAGCGTGATGCCGAGCACCGCGGCGAGCACCGTCGCTGCCGCGCCGACCAGCAGCGAGAGCTGGCCGGCATAGATGGTGCGGCTGAAGATGTCGCGGCCGAACTCGTCGGTGCCGAAGAACCAGCGCTCGCTCGGCGGCTTCAGGCGATTGACCACCGAGAGCCGGCTCGGCGAATAGGGCGCGATCAGCGGCGCGAGGATCGCCAGCAGCGCGATGATGGTGAGGACGATGAGGCCGATCAGCAGCGTCTTGCGCTGCAGGATCAGGCTGGCGAGCCGTGGGCGGCCGGCGGGAGCGGAGGAGGCGGCCATCAGTAGCGCACCCTTGGATCGATCGCGAGATAGAGCATGTCGATCAGGAAGTTGATCAGCACATAGAGGGCGGCGATCACCAGCAGCGCGCCCTGGATGACCGGATAGTCGCGGCGCAGCACGGCGGAGACGACGAGATTGCCGATGCCGGGGAGGCTGAACACCGTCTCCGTGACCACGGCGCCGGAGATCAGCAGCGCCGCGGTGAGACCGATCACGGTCAGCACCGGGATCAGCGCGTTCTTGAAGGCGTGCTTCATCACCACGCCCCACTCGCCCATGCCCTTGGAGCGGGCGGTGCGGACATAGTCGTCGTTGAGCACGTCGAGCATCGAGGCGCGGGTGAAGCGGGTGATCAGCGCCGAGGAGACGATGCCGAGCGCCAGCGCCGGCAGGACGAGATGCCTGAGCCGCTCGAGGAAGGAGGCGTTGGGGCCGCCATAGCCGGAGGCCGGCATCCAGCCATAGCGCACGGCGAAGACCTGGATCAGGATCAGGCCGAGCCAGAAGCTCGGAATGCTTGCGGCGAACATGGCGAAGGTGGTCGCGACCTGGTCGAACAGCGTGCCGCGCTTGTAGGCCGAGAGAATGCCGACCGGCAGCGCGATCGCGCTGGCGATCAGGATCGAGAACAGGGTCAGGAAGAAGGTCGGCTCGGCTCGCTCGGCGAGGGCGCTGAGCACGGGCATGTTCAGGAAGATCGACTGGCCGAGATCGCCGCGCAGCAGCTGGCCGAGGAAGAGCACGTATTGCGTCGGCAGCGACTGATCTAGCCCGAGCCGAGTGCGCAGGCCGGCGATGTCGGCCGCCGTCGCGTCGGGGCCGAGCATGACGGCCGCGGGATCGCCCGGCGCGACGCGGACAATGACGAAGACGATCGTCACGACGGTGAACATCACCGCCAGCATGCCGAGGATGCGCTGCATCACATATCGCGTCATCGCCTGCCCCCCTTTTTCGTGTTTCTTGAAGCGTTCGTCGCTTGCCCGTGGCGGCGTGCTTGGCGCGGCCACGGGTATTTCGCGTGCGGCCTGGCGGCCGCGTCAGCCGCTCAGGGCTTGAGCGAGGCGTTCCAGAAATACGGCCAGGGCGACACCGTGTAGCCGGCGAGGCGCGGGGCCTTGGCGCTGAGGGCAGCGAAGTCACCGACCTTGTAGAAGGGCGCCTCGTCGAAGATCAGCTTCTGCAGGTCGGCGAAGATCGCGACGCGCTTCTTCTCGTCGGACTCGGCGTTGAGGGCCGAGAGCAGCTTGTTCTTGGCTTCGCTCGCCCACCAGCCGGGATAGCTGTCCGGCAGCGGTGCGATCAGGGCCGGCTCGGCCAGGAACGGGCTGTGGGTGATGAAGATGTCCCACAGGGCCGGCTCGGCCCGGCGCTGCACCAGCGTCGCCCAGTCGACGACCTGGAGATCGACCTTGAGGCCGGCGGCCTTGAGGTACTCGGCCGCGACCTGCGCCATCTTGTAGTGGAATTCGTATTGCCGGCTGGTCAGGATGCGGATCGGCGCGCCGTCATATTTGGCGGTCTTGGCCAGTGCCTTGGCCTTGTCGGCGTCGCCCTGGTTGTAGGCCTTGATGCCGGCGTCGCTGCGCCAGGCATAGCCCTCCGGATACATGGCGCCGTCGAGCTTGTAGAATTCGGGCTTGCCGAAGGCCGCGGCCAGCATGTCCTCGGCGTTGAGCGCCGTCTGGACAGCCTTGCGCATGTCCTTCGACGTCATCATGCCCTGCTTGTTGTTCATGATGAACATCGGCCAGCCGAAGCCCTGCATCAGCACCGGCTCGGTCTTGGCCTGGCCCTTCAGCCGGTCGAACGCTTCGACCGGAATCAGGTCGGCGAAGTCGAACTGGCCGGCGAGGGCGCCCTCGACACGGGTGTTGGCGTCAGGCACCGGCACGAAGCGGATCTCGTCGAGATACTGCTTGCGCGCGCCGCCGAAGCCGTCGGACTCGCCCTGGCGCTGCTTGTAGCCGTCGAAGCGGGTCAGCTGGATGTACTGGTCGGGCTTGCGCTCCTTGAGCTGGTAGGGCCCGGTGCCGATCACCTCCTTGATCGGGTTCTCCATCTTGTCGGCCGGCATGATCACCGCGGCCGAGTTGTTGAAGGCGAGCAGCGCGGTCAGAGGCGCGAAGGGGGCCTTCAGCGTGATCTTGACCGTCTTCTCGTCAGAAGCCTCGATCGCGGCGATGTTGTCGGCGACGAGCTTGCCGCGCGAGGCCAGTTCGGTCCAGCGCTTCAGCGAGGCGACGACGTCCTGCGCGGTCATCGCCTTGCCGTTATGGAAGGTGACGCCCTGGCGCAGCGGGATGGTGTAGACCTTGCCGCCGTCGCTGATCTGCGGAAGCGTCTCGGCCAGCAGCGGCGTCAGCGCCCAGTTCTTGTCGAAGGTGTAGAGCGTCTCGTAGAAATGCTGGGTGATCATGCCCAAGAGGTCGCCGGCGGCAACCATCGGGTCGAGCGTGTTGGGCTCACCGATCGTGGCGACGTTGATCGCGCCGCCCTTCTGCTGGGCGAGAGCCGGCGCGCCGGCGCTCAGTGCCGCAGCGGCGAGCGCCGCCGCCCCGATCCGGGTCAATTTCTGCAACATCTGTCGTCCCTCCCTGTCGTTTTTTGCCTGTCGTTTTTGAATTCGGTGCGCGGCTTTCGTCAGCGCTGGCGGATCGTCTCCACCACATGGGCCAGCTGCGCGGTCACGGTGGCGGTGATGGCCTGCCCCTTCTCGCGGGTGGCCAAGGACGGGTCGCCGACGACCCCGGTGCCGCCGGACATCTCGTGCATCGAGCGGAAGAGGGCGCCGCGGGCCGGCAGGATCATGTCGGCATTGGCCCAGTCATGGGTCTCGACATAGCTCATGCCGGACACCAGCGCGGTGCGGACGCTCGCGGGCGCGCCGAGCAGCATCAGCGAGGTCTCGAACTCGCAGGCGTGGTTGACGCCGGCGAAGGCGCTCTGCCGGATCGCGCCGAGCTCCTTCGCGGCCAGCCGCCACCAGGTCAGGAAGGCGACGCGGCAGTCGCGGTGCTTCGTCCCGAAGGTTTCGAGCAGCACCTGGCCGATCGCCTGGTTGCCGCCATGGCTGTTGAACAGGATGATGTTGCGGAAGCCGTGGCGCACGACGCTTTCGAGGATATCGCCGACATAGGCCAGGAAGGTCTCGTGGCGGACGCTGAGCGTGCCGGCGAAATCCATATGGTGCTCGGAGCAGCAGATCTTGACCTGCGGGAGGATCAGCACCTGCTCGCCCAGCTTCTGCTCCAGCGCCTGCAGGAAGTGGTCGCCGATGACCGCGTCGGTCTCCAGCGGCAGATGCGGGCCGTGCTGCTCGATCGCGGCGACGTTCAGCACGACCGGGATGTCGCGATCGAGCGCGGCGACCTCATTGGTCGTCAGGGTTTCCCAACGCATGGAACTGAGCTCGCTGTTCAGGAGATGGTGCGGCCGCCGACGCGGAAGCGGGCGATGGCGGCTTCGTCGAGGGTGATGCCGAGGCCTGGCCCCTCGTCGGGGATGCGCACATGCGGCGGCTCGAAGGCGAGCGGCCTCACGAGCAGATCGTGGCTGCGGATCATCCGGCCGAAGATGTCGCTCGGCCAGACGCAGCTCTTCGCCGCCGCGGCCTGATGCACATACATCGCCTCGAGGATGCCGAGATCGACCTCCGAGCCGTGCCAGCAATAAACGCCGGCGGTCGAGGCGATGTGGTCGAGCGTCTGGAACTTGGCGAGGCCGCAATTGAAGTTGAAGCCGTCGACCGCGCCATGGGCGATGGCGTTGATCGCGTCATGCGGACGCTGGCCCTGATAGACGTAAGGCAGGGAGACGTGCAGCGCGATCGGGATCGAGGAGAAGCGGCGGAGTTCCGCGAAGTCCTGCAGCATCCAGCGCGGCAGCGGGTCTTCCAACAGGAGGACGTTGCCGACCTTCTCCAGCTCCCGGATGATCGGGCGGGCATTGCCGGAATTCTCCCAGCGCTGGTTGGGATCGAAGATCACCTTCATGCCGGGCGCGTATTCCTTGATGCGCGCGCACCAGCCGGCGACGTCGTCCTCAAGGTCGCATTTGAACTTGATGACCTTGTAGCCCTGCTCGAAATAGCGCTTCACCCAAGGGCCGACCTCGTCCTGGGTGCGATGGCTCGACCAGGCGCTGACATTGACGTGGTCGCGGATGGCGCCGCCGAGCAGGCGGTGCATCGGCACGCCGAGCGTCTTGGCGTAGGCGTCCCAGATCACGCATTCGAAGCCGTCATATTCGCGGCAGAGCGGCAGTGGCAGGTCCTGGAGCGAGAGGTCGAAGACCGACTGGCCGAGCAGGTTGGCGCAGATCGCCTCGATGCGCGGCCATTCATGATCGCGGTAGAACTCGCCGATGCCGACAACGCCGTTCTTCAGCGTCATCCGGACGATGAGCTTGGGCAATTCGTCGAACTGCACGCTCCAGCTCGCCTTGCCGCCGACAGGCAGCATGTGAAGCGGCTTGGCCAGGCTGTCCGAGTTGATCACGCCGGGGTGGGCGGGAACCACGACCTCGTCAAACTGGAAGGAAACGATCGTTCCGTCGGCAGATTGCATGGCTCGTCTCGTCTTCTGGTCGTTGGCGCATGGCGCAGCGCTCGGCTATGTAGCTAAATTACATTTATTGTCAATCAAGAAGGCGGAGCCCTGGTATTCGCCCGTGTCGCCCTGGTTGGAGGGAGGCGAGGCGGCAGACGCGGCCTCGCCGCGGCGAGGCCGGCACACTCGCGCGAGTTCTGTTATAATCATTTGATATTGCTAGTAGTAGTCAGGGCTGCGCAGCCTGCGCGCTGTCGACAGTCGTTGTCGATCTACGCATGGGCGACAAAATGTAGCAAAACTACTAAATCGAGCCGATCAATCGCCGATCGGCTGCCCTTCGGTGCTGCCGTGCAGAGCGATCAGGGTGGCGCGGGCGCGCCAAAGCTTCTTCGAGACGATCTTCATGCGGCGCGCGCCCAGGAGCGTCGCCATGCAGTCGAGCAGGAAGAGCTGCCCGTAGCGGCCGCGATTGGGCATGTAGAAGAACTTCTCCTCGTCGAAAGCTTCCAGCGGCACCAGCACGCTGGCAAGCTCGGCGAGCGGGCTCGGGGGATGGGTGACGGCTATGACGCCAGCCCCCTGGCTGCGGGCGATCTCGGCGCTGTCGAGCAGCGAGCGCGGCTTGCCGGTGACCGAGAAGATCAGGAGGACGTCCTCCGGGCCGCAGGTCGCGGCCATGACACGCTGCTGATAGGGGTCGGCCGTCGAGGATGCCGCGACATCGAGACGGAACAGCCGGTTTTCCGCCTCGGTCGCGACATTGGCCGAGCTGCCGCCAACGCCAAAGCAGAAGACGCGGCGGGCCTTGTCGAGCACATCGACGGCCGCTTCGATCGCCTGCGGATCATGCTGGCTGAAGGCCATCGCCAGTGCCTGGATGGTCGCATTATAGACGTGCTCGGCGACCTCGTTGCCGGTGTCGGCCGGCTGCTGGCGTTCGGCGGCGAGATACATCCGGCCGATCGCATATTCCTGCGCCAGGCGGATCTTGAAGTCGGTGAAGCCATCGCAGCCCATGCGGCGGGCGAAGCGCACCACGGTCGGCTCGCTGACCTGCGCCTGGGTGGAAAGGTCCTTGGTGCTGATCCGGGTCGCGCCGTCGATATCCGCCAGGATGATCTCGGCGACGCTGCGCTCGGCCCGGTTCATCTCGGGCGCCTCATGCCGCATGCGATCGATCAGGCTGGTCACGTGGCGCATCGTCCTGTTCCCGGCGCTCCCAGCTGCAGCGCCACGCACGTCTTGATCTGAGTGTCTTGGCATGTGCGAGCGGATTCGGCCAAGCGAAGGCCTTTCCCCCTATCGTACGCGCTCGTCCTGCCGCTTGTCAGTCCGCCTGGGCCTCGTCCGATCTGGTCCTGAGCAGATAGGCCATGGCTCCGGCGCTCATCAAAGCGAGGCAGAACCAGGTCAGCGCATAGACGAGATGGGTGTTGCGGAAGGCGATCTGCGTCATGCCGCCCTGCGGCAACGGGCCGGGCTCGGCGGTGGCGTCGGCATCGACGAAATAGGGGGCGACCGGGCCGAGCTGCCGCGCCAGCGCGATCGCGGCGACGTCGCGCGAATACCAGCGGCCGGCCTTGGGGTCGTTGGCGCGCAGGAAGCCGCCGTCCGGCTCGCTCGGCCTGAGCAGCCCGACCAGTCTGATCTCGCCTCCGGCCGTCTTGCGGCGTTCCTCGGGGGCACGCCTGTCCTCCGGCACGAAGCCGCGATTGACGAGGATGGTGAAGCCGGAATCGGCCCGGAACGGCGCCAGCACCCAGAAGCCGGGGCCGCGCTCGGTCACCGCCATGGTCAGTGTCTCGGCTGCGTCGAGATAGCGACCCTGCAGGGTGACGCGGCGATATTCGTCCGCCTGGGCGGTGATCGCGGGCCAGTCCGCCGGGCCGGGTGCGGCGACGGACGCTGCCCGGAGGCGGTCCTCGACGCGGGCGATCAGGTCGAGCTTCCAGCTCCGCCGCTGGAGCTGCCAGATGCCGAGCCCGGCGCAAACCAGCGTGGTGAGGCAGAGCCCGGCGACGAAGATCGCCTGGGCGCCGCCGCTGCGCCGCCGCTCCGCGCCAGCCGACATGGGCCGGGCCTCACATCCTGTGCATGTCGGGCATCATGTTGGCGTTGAGATGGAACATCACCCAGAGCGAGCCGGCGAGGGCGATCGCGACGACGATGATCGTGAAGATCAGCGCCAGCATGGTCCAGCCGCCCTCCGAGCGGCCGTTCATGTGCAGGAAATAGACCATGTGCACGACGATCTGCGCGGCGGCGAAGAGCATGATCACGATTGCCGTCAGCGTCGAATTGCCGAGCACGTCGTTCATGACGAGCCAGAACGGGATCGCGGTCAGGACGACCGAGAGCAGAAAGCCGGTGACGTAGCCGCGCAGGCTGCCATGCGCCGCGCCATGGGAGTCATGCTCGTCATGATGGGCGTCGTGGTGGCCGCCCTGGGCCTCGGCCTGGTTCTGGCTCATTTCAGCACGCCCATCAGGTAGACGAAGGTGAAGACGCCGATCCAGACGACGTCGAGGAAGTGCCAGAACATGCTGAGGCACATCAGCCGGCGCCGATTGGCCTCGATAAGCCCGTGCTTCGAGACCTGCGTCATCAGCACGGTGAGCCAGATCAGGCCGAAGGTGACGTGCAGCCCGTGCGTGCCGACCAGGGTGAAGAAGGAGGAGAGAAAGGCGCTGCGCATCGGCGTCGCGCCCTCATGGATGAGGTGGGCGAACTCGTAGAGCTCGATGCCGAGGAAGGCGAGGCCGAACAGCGCGGTGACCACGAGCCAGCCCTGCACCGCCGCCTGCCGGCCCTTGTCCATCGCCAGCATGGCAAAGCCATAGGTGATCGAGGAGAACAGCAGCATGGCGGTGTTGACCGCCACCAGCTTCAGGTCGAACAGGTCGGCGCCGGACGGCCCTGCAGCATAATTGCGCCCGAGCACGCCATAGGTCGCAAAGAGGACTGCGAAGACCAGGCAGTCGCTCATCAGGTAGAGCCAGAAACCCAGCATGGTCGAGCCGCCGGGGTGAGCGTGCTCCTCCTCGGTGACGTAGAACGCCGGGGCGGTGCCTGCGGCCTGCGCTGTCGCCTTAGCCATCATCCGCCCCTCAGGCCCGGCCGAGCAGTTGCGTGCGCGCATCTTCCGCCTGCACCACCTCGTCGGCGGGGATGTGGAAGTCACGGTCGTAGTTGAAGGTGTGGGTGATCACGGTTGCGAGCACGGCGACGAAGGAGAGCGCCGCCAGCCACCAGATGTACCAGATCAGGGCGAAGCCGCAGATCGTCGCCAGCCCGGCGATGATGATGCCAGCGCCGGTGTTCCTGGGCATGTGGATCGGCCGGAAGCCGGCGAGCGGACGTGCATAGCCGCGCTTCTTCATGTCGGCCCAGGCGTCGAGGTCGTGCACGATCGGCGTGAAGGCGAAGTTGTAGGCCGGCGGCGGCGAGGAGGTCGACCATTCCAGCGTGCGCCCGTCCCAGGGATCGCCGGTCGTGTCGCGCAATTGCTCGCGGCGCAGGATGCTGACGCCGATCTGGATCAGGAAGCAGGCGATGCCGAGCGCGATCAGCACTGCGCCGACTGCCGCGATCACGAACCAGATCTGCAGCGAGGGGTCCTCGAAGCGGCTGAGACGGCGCGTCACACCCATCAGGCCGAGGATGTAGAGCGGCATGAAGGCGACGTAGAAGCCGATCACCCAGAACCAGAAGGAGAGAACGCCCCAGAACCGGTCGAGCTTGAAGCCGAAGGCCTTGGGGAACCAGTAGGCGATGCCGGCGAAGACGCCGAAGACCACGCCGCCGATGATGACGTTGTGGAAATGGGCGATCAGGAACAGGCTGTTGTGCAGCACGAAATCGGCGGGCGGCACTGCCAGCATCACGCCGGTCATGCCGCCAATGACGAAGGTGATCATGAAGGCGAGCAGCCACATCATCGGCAGCTCGAAGCGGATGCGGCCACGATACATCGTGAACAGCCAGTTGAAGATCTTCGCGCCCGTCGGGATCGAGATGATCATCGTCGTGATGCCGAAGAAGGAGTTCACGCTGGCGCCCGAGCCCATCGTGAAGAAGTGGTGCAGCCAGACCAGGTAGGACAGGATGGTGATCACCACCGTCGCATAGACCATCGAGGCGTAGCCGAAGAGGCGCTTGCCGCAGAAGGCCGAGGCGACCTCGGAATAGACGCCGAAGATCGGCAGGATCAGGATGTAGACCTCCGGGTGACCCCAGATCCAGATCAGGTTCACGTACATCATCGGGTTGCCGCCGAGATCGTTCGTGAAGAAGTTGGTGCCGACATAGCGGTCGAGCGTCAGCAGGGCGAGCGTCGCCGCCAGGATCGGGAAGGTCGCGACGATCAGCACGTTGGTGCACAGCGACGTCCAGGTGAAGACCGGCATCTTCATCATGTCCATGCCGGGCGCGCGCATCTTGACGATGGTCGCGATCAGGTTGACGCCCGACAAGGTCGTGCCGATGCCCGCGATCTGCAGGCCCCAGAGATAGTAGTCCATGCCTACCCCGGGCGAGTAGGCGGCTCCCGACAGCGGCGGATAGGCGAGCCAGCCGACCTTGGCGAACTCGCCGATGAAGAGCGAGGCCATGATCAGCACGGCGCCGCCGACCGTCATCCAGAAACTGAAATTGTTGAGGAAGGGGAAGGCGACGTCGCGCGCGCCGATCTGCAGCGGCACGACATAGTTCATCAGCCCGGTGACGAACGGCATCGCCACGAAGAAGATCATGATCACGCCATGGGCGGTGAAGATCTGGTCGTAATGGTGCGGCGGCAGATAGCCTTCGTTGCCGGCGAAGGCGATCGCCTGCTGGCCGCGCATCATCAGCGCGTCGGCGAAGCCGCGCAGCAGCATGACGACGCCGAGGATCATGTACATGATCCCGATCTTCTTGTGGTCCACGCTGGTGAACCACTCGTGCCAGAGATAGCCCCAGAGCTTGTAGCGGGTGATCAGCGCCAGCAGCACGAGCCCGCCGAGCAGGACGGCGGCGAAGGTCCCGATCAGGATCGGCTCGTGATAGGGGATCGCCTCTAAGGTGAAGCGTCCGAAGATGAGCTTCCACCAGTCGGGATAGGAGGTCATGCTTCCCTCGGCTCGCCGGCGCAGGTCAGGTTAGTTGACGGCGCGGGCTGACAGGCCCGCGGCGCCATAGACATCGGTCGGCGTGCAGATCGCCATGACGAACGGACGTGGCGGCAGCGGCTGTCCGCCGCGGCGCACGTTCTTGTCGTATTCGAGGGCTGCGACGGTATGGATACCCTCCTTGCCGCCGCCGCCCTTGGCGTCCATCGCCATCATGTCGCGCGTGCACATCTTGGCGCGGTCGACGCACATGTTGAGGACGGCCGTGAAGAGATCGGACGGGACGTCGCGGAAATAGCGGACCGGCTCGCGCTCGCTCGGCCGCTCCAGCACGAGATATTCGTCGCGCCCGAGCGTGCTGCCGCCCCGGATCGCGCCCTGCACCCACTCGCCGAAGGCCGCGTCATCGACGCCGCGGAAGCGGAAGCGCATGTCGGAGAAGCCGGCGCCGCTGTAATTGGCGGAGAAGCCCTCGAACTCGCCGGGATGGTTGATCACCGCGTTGAGCTTGGTCTGCATGCCCGGCATGGCGTAGATCTGGCCGGCCAGTGCCGGAATGAACAGCGAGTTCATCACCGCGGACGAGGTTATGCGGAATTCGATCGGCTGATCGATCGGCGCCACCACCTCGTTGAGCGAGGCGACGCCCTGCGCCGGGTAGATGAACAGCCATTTCCAGTCGAGCGCCACGACCTGGATCACCAGCGGCTGCTTCCTGATCGCGGCGCTGCCCGCCCGCGCCTCGACGATCGGCTTGCCGGCGGCGATGCGGTTGAGCGGCCGGTAGGGATCGAGCAAATGCGTGCCCATCCAGGTCATCGCGCCAATGACGATGATGATCAGCAGCGGCACCGACCAGATCACCACCTCGAGCGGCAGCGAATGGTTCCAGTCCGGATTATAGGCGGCCCTGGCCGAGGCGCGGTAGCGCCAGGCGAAGAAGATCGTCAGGGCCATCACCGGGACGATGACGAGCAGCATCAGCGCGGTGGAGGCCAGCAGCAGGTTTCGTTGCTGCAGCGCAACATCGCCTGATGGCGCGAGCAACACCCATTGGCAGCCGCCGAGCAGCGCGAAAAGCGGCAGAACCGCTATGGTTCGAAAGATCCGCAAGAGAGTCGAGGCCTCCCCGTTCCGGGAACTGACGTTCTCTAGGTCCATTCTTTCGCGCCGCACATAAGACAATCTGTCCCATTGCGGCAGTTTGACGTGTTGCTTCTATCCACCGTATCCATTTGTCAGAGGTGCGGGCAAGTCCGGTCTCTCCGGGCGGCCGCCAGCTTAGGAATTCGCGGTCATGAGCGCTGACGCGACGATCCAGCCATCGGCCCTTCCGGCGGAAGATCACGGGCGTGACCACGTCAGCCCGGCCGATATCGCGCTCGGCGTCATCATCGGGCGAACCTCGGAATATTTCGACTTCTTCGTCTTCGGCCTCGGCTGCGTGCTGGTCTTCCCCGAGCTCGTCTTCCCGTTCGTCGACCGACTCACCGGCACGCTCTACGCGTTCGGCATCTTCGCGCTCGCCTTCGTGACGCGCCCGCTCGGCTCGGTGCTGTTCTTCGCGATCGACCGCAATTACGGCCGGACGACCAAGCTCACCGCAGCTCTCTTCCTGCTCGGCGGCTCGACCGCGGCCATCGCCTTCCTGCCGGGCTACCAGACGATCGGCATCTGGTCCTGCGTCATCCTCGCCGCCTTCCGCCTGCTGCAGGGCATTGCGCTCGGCGGCGCCTGGGACGGCCTGTCCTCGTTGCTGGCGCTGAATGCCCCCGCCAATCGGCGTGGCTGGTACACCATGCTGCCGCAGCTCGGCGCCCCCTTCGGCTTCATCCTCGCCGCCGGGCTCTTCGCCTATTTCGAGGGCGCGCTCTCGAAGGAGGATTTCCTCGGCTGGGGCTGGCGCTATCCCTTCTTCGTCGCCCTGACGATCAACGTCGTCGCGTTGTTCGCCCGCTTGCGCATGGTCGCGACCCATGAATTCGCGGAGCTGATGACAACGCGCGAGCTCGTGCCGGTGCGGGTCTCCGAACTCGTCCGCGTCCATGGCAGCACGCTCATCCTCGGCGCCTTCGTGCCGCTGGCGAGCTTCGCGCTCTTCCATCTCGTCACCATCTTCCCGGTCAGCTGGATCAACCTCTTCACCAGTCGTTCGGTCTCGGAATTCCTGCTGGTGCAGGCCGCCGGCGGCGTCGTCGGTGCCGGGGCGATCGTCACCTCCGGCCTGATCGCCGACCAGATCGGGCGCCGCAACACGCTGCTGCTGTCCGGCGCGATGATCGGCCTGTTCAGCCTGTCCAGCATCATCGCGCCGCTGCTCTTCGGCGACAGCCAGGCCGGGCAGACGATCTATGTGATCATCGGTTTCGGGCTGCTCGGCCTCTCCTATGGCCAGACGGCCGGCGCGGTCGCCTCGAGCTTCGGCCAGCAATACCGCTACACCGGCGCCGCCCTGACCTCCGACCTTGCCTGGCTGCTCGGCGCGGGCTTTGCGCCGCTGGTCGCGCTCACGGTGTCGAGCACCTTCGGCCTCGCCTGGGTCGGCGTCTACCTGCTCTCCGGCGCGCTCTGCACGCTGGCGGCGCTGACGATCGATCGGCGGATGGAAGCGCGCTACGAGTGAGCGGCGCTCCCGAGCGGCGGCCATCCTCGCGCCGGCGAGGATGCCGGGCTATCGGCCGATGCTGCTCAGGAAAAGCCTGATCTCGTCGGCGAGCCAGTTACGCACTGCACGGACCTTCGGGTGATCCTGATTGCCCGGACGATAGACCAGATCGTAGCCGCGTTCGGCTTTGAGCGTCAGCTCGGGGAAGGGCGCGACGAGGCGTCCGGCCGCGAGGTCCTCCGCCACGAGTATGCTGCGCCCGAGCGCCACGCCTTCGCCGCGTAGCGCCGCTTCGATTGCGAGGCTGCCATGGCTATAGGCCGGGCCGCGGCTGCGCAGCTGTGCCAGGCCAGCCAGCGCGAACCACTGCTCCCAGTTCGCCAGCATGCGGTCCTCATGCAGCAGTGTGCAGCGCGCCAGCTCTGCTGGCGAGGCTCCGGCGCCGATCTTGCTCGCGTAAGCAGGGCTGCAGACGGGCGTGACGGTCTCGTCGAGGATGCGTTCCGCGACCGCGTTCGGATACTGCCCGGCGCCGTAGCGCACGGCGGCGTCGATGCGCCCGTCGGAAGGATCGACATTGATGTCGGTCACGTCGAGATGGACGTCATAGTCTGGGAAACGGACCATCAGCCGGTGCAGGCGCGGCGCCAGCCATTTGCTGGCGAGGGACACGCTCGTGCTCAGCGTCAGGCGCGTCGCGACGTTCAGGTTGCGCAGGCGTTCGGCCTCCCGCGTCAGCTCCGCGAGGCTGCGGGCGACGACCGCGAGAAACGTGGCGCCCGCCTCGGTCAGCACGATCCGCCGGGTCAGGCGCTCGAACAGGGGAACGCCCAGATGCGCTTCCAGTGTCTTGACGTGACGGCTCACCGCGCCATGCGTGAGGTTCAGCTCCTGCGCCGCCAGGGTCATGCTCGACAGCCGTCCGGCCGCTTCGAAAGCGCGGAGTGTCTGCAGCGGCGGAAGGCGGGCGAACATCGAAGCCATGCGTGAGTGTTGCTCACTCATGACGTGACGACAAATGGTTTGTCGTGCGACGGCGTACGACCTACAGCCTGCGGTCACGCCGCGCCTTCTCAGCGCGCCTCGAACGCATGAAGACCGCCCCATGAGCCATACGGCGCTGGCCACCCGCTACAGCCCCTCCGTCGGCAGTTTCGCGGCGATGCTGCTGCTCGCGCTGATGTGGGGCGTCTCGATCCCGATCACCAAGCTCGGCCTGCTCACGCTGC
The DNA here is from genome assembly GCF_056400825.1 of Allobosea sp. P4_H5. Lineage (NCBI taxonomy): Bacteria > Pseudomonadati > Pseudomonadota > Alphaproteobacteria > Hyphomicrobiales > Alloboseaceae > Allobosea > Allobosea sp. P4_H5. The sequence goes on from NZ_JBFUKM010000002.1 coordinate 329,359, forward strand.
CGCCACTGACCCTGACCGCTTTGCGCTTCGGGATCGCCCTGCCGCTGATGTTCCTGCTTGTCGTCGGCAAGCAGCGCCTGCCACGCCGGGCGCTGCCGCGCGTCGCCGCCCTCGGCGTCCTCGGCATCGGCATCGGGCAGGTGGCGCAGACCTTCGGCGTCGTCGGCACTTCGGCCTCGGTCGCGACCATCATCTCCGCGACCATCCCGATCTTCGTCGTCGTCTTCGCAGCGGCGCGGCTGCGGCAATCGGTGTCGGGCCTCCAGGCGCTGGGATTGCTGGCCGCCTTCGCCGGGATCGCCTTGGTCGCTTCCGGTCGCGGCGATGCCGCTGTCGCGCCCTCGCAGACCACGCTCACCGGTGCGGCGCTGGTGCTGCTCTCGGCGCTGACGATCGCCTTCTACTATGTCTGGAGCGTCGAGCTGACCGAGCAGTACGGCACCGCGACCGTCGCCGCCTGGAGCACTGTCTTCGGCTTCCTGGCGCTCATGCCCTGGGCGGCCTGGGAGATGGCGCATGTGCCATTCCAGGTGACCGCCACGGGACTGGCGACGGCGGTCTATCTCGGCATCGTGGTGACGGTGGCGGGCCTGTTCCTCTGGCTGCATCTGCTGCGCACGGTGCCGGCGCGCATCGCTGCCGGCATCCAGTATCTGCAGCCGGTCGTCGGCGTCGCCACCGCCGCCGTGATGTTCGGCGACGAGCTCGGGCTGTTCTTCGTGCTCGGCGTGCTGCTGGTGCTGGGAGGCCTTGCGCTCACCGTCACCGAGCGGCGCAAGGCGGCATAGAGCTTTTCGCTCAAGCGCCCTCGTCATTCCGGGGCGACGCGAAGCGTCGAGCCCGGAACCCAGAACCGATGCCGGGCGTGACGATGGCGCTGCGATTGATACGCGTTTCCGGAGATCGCATCGGTTCTGGGTTCCGGGCTCGGGCCTTCGGCCTGCCCCGGAAAGACGGGGTGGTTCCTTCTGATATGCCTGCCTCAGCTCTCGAAATACGCCGTATTGCGCCCGCCGATCACGATGTCCCAGCGATAGAGCGCCTCGCCATCCGGGCCCTGTCCGACGAGGTTGCCGAAATGGCGCGGCTGGGCTTCGCCGAGCAGGATGAACATCGGGTCGCGGGCGAGATGCGGATCGCCGGCGAAATACATCTGGGCGATCAGCCTGGCCGAACCGCCGCGGATCGAGACATGGACATGGGCCGGACGCCAGCGATCGATGTCGGGCCGTGCCAGATAGGAGCCGGGCATGATGGTGCGGAAGCGGTAGCGTCCGGCTTCGTCGGTCATGGTCCGGCCGAAACCGAGGAAGTTCGGGTCGAGACGCTCGCGCACCGGGTCCTTCACATGGGTGTAGCGCCCCCATTTGTTGGCGTTCCAGACCTCGACCAGCGTGTTGCGGACCGGGCGGCCGAACTCGTCGAGGACATGGCCGGAGATCTCGATGACCTCGCCTTGCGCCTGCGGCCGACCCGGTGCGATCCGGGTCAGGTCGTTTTCGCCGAGCTTGAGGCCAGGCAGGTCGGCGACCCAGGGCACGAAGCTGCGCCGCGCCGCCTCCGGAATCAGGTGCAGCCGCTCGCTCGGCACGCGCCGCTCGGCTGCCCCGTCGGTGGGGCCCGGCAGCATTAGGCGGCCGCGATCGATGATCAGGGACATCGCTTCGCCTCCTCAGCTCGAAAGATCGTCGAAGAAGGGCGTCTCGCCCGGGCCGCGCATCACGATGGCTATTTCGTAGATGGCCGGACCGTCCGCAGGCGCCTCGATGCGCCTCGCGATCAGGCGCTCGCGCAGCTCGGCCGGCAGGCTCGCGAGCAGCGGGTCCTGCGCGTTCGCTTCCGGCTCGTCGTCGAAGAAGATTTGCGTGACCAGCCGTGTGATCCCGTCGGAGAACATCGTCACGGTGATGTGCGGGGCGCGTGCCGCCATGCCACCCTTAGCGGGAATCGCGCCGGGTTTGATCGTCCTGAAGGCAAAGGGCTCGGTCGTGGTGATCAGCCGGCCGAAACCGTCGAAGAACGGGTCGAGCAGCGGGTGGCCGTCATTGTCCGGCACACGCAGGATACCGGCGGCGTTGGCCTGCCAGAACTCGACCAGCGCGTCGTCGACGATCGCGCCGTCGCTGTCGAGCAGGCGGCCGCGCAGGATGATCTGCTGCCCTTGCGGCCCGACGCTCAGCCCGTAATGCAGGCGTGTCAGGTCGCTGCGGTCACCGTCGATGAAGGAATAGGGGTAATAGGGGCCGACCGTGTCCTCGGCGAGCGGCGCGAGCCGATTCGTGGTGACAGGCGCCTCGCTCATCGCGCGACCTCGACCGATGATCTGTGCAGCACGTCATCCTCCTTGGTTATTTTTGTTTATATGCAAAACTCTGTTTGATCAACGCAGCGCGTGGCCGCGAAGCGGGTCACGCTGCCACCGCCGAGGCTGCCGTTGCGAAGCGGCTGGGATCGAAGAGCGGCAGCTCCGGCTCACGGCCGAGGATGAGATCGCCCATCAGTGCGCCGATATAGGGGCCGATGGTGTAGCCGCCGCGCACGCAGCCGAGCAGGAAAGCGTCGTCGATGCCGGGTGCGGCGCCGGCGAGCGGGTAGAAATCCGGCACATTGGCTTCGAAACCGGTCCAGGAGCGCACCACGCGGAAGCGGTCGAGGCCGGGCACGGCGAACATGGCGAGCCGCAGGTTCGGCAGCAGCGTCGCGGGATCGACCGAGCTGCGGCCTTCGTCCGGCGAGCCGGTGCCTTGCCAGCCGCCGCCGATCAGGACGCTGCCATTGGGTTTCTGCTTCAAGGTGAGCAAGCCGGTAGCGTGGCCGATCACCGTGCCGACCAGCGCCGGACCGCGCTCGGTGACCGAGACGGTGTTGACGCGGGCGCGGACCGGCAGGTCGAGCCCGATCATCGCGCCGGCGCCCTTCAGCCAGGCGCCGCAGGCGAGCAGCAGTCGGGTCGCGCGGATGGTGCCCGTCGGCGTCGCGAGTTCGAAGACGCCGTTGCTGCGGTCGATCGCCGTGACCGGGGTGCGTTCGCGGATCTCGACGCCGGCCGCCTCGAGCAGGGCTCGGTAATAGGCGCCGGACAGGCTGGCATTGGCGTAGCCGTCTTCGCTGCACCAGCTCGCGGCAACGATTTTGCGTGACAGGTTGGGCTCGAGTTCTGCGACGCGGGCCGGAGAGATCAGCTCGATCGGCGCGCCGGCCTCGCGCTTCAGGGCCATGCGCTCATGCAGGAGCTCGGCCTCGCGCTGGTTGAAAGCGAGTGTGATGCCGCCGGTCTTGTGGAAGCCGACGCGCTCGCCAGCCTGCTCCCAGAGCTCATGGCCCTTGATCGCATAGGGCATCAGCTTGACGCGCTTGATCTGCAGCGAAAGCGTGCCCGCATTGACGCCCGAGGCGCCGCTGCCGAGCGTCTGCTGCTCGATGACGATGGTGCGCATCCCGCCTTCCGCGGCACGGCAGGCGGAGGCGCTGCCCAGAATGCCGCCGCCAATGACGGCGAGATCGTAGAGCGTGCTCATAGCGGAGCCGGGGCAGGGATGGGCAAGTCGTCGTAGTCGAAGGCGCCGGTGATCGCGGCGAGCGGCACTGGGCGCAAGGGCGGCCGGGCGCTCGGCTGGCCGATCGTCGCGCGGTCCCAGCCGGTCGCGGCGGCGATCAGCATCGCCGCCGCCTCGCCGCAGACGCGACCGCCGCAGGGACCCATGCCGCAGCGCGTCGTCGCCTTGAGATCGGCGAGGGTACGAGCGCCGATCGTGATCGCAGCGTCGAGCGTTGCACGCGTGACGCCCTCGCAGCGGCAGACGGTCGCCTCGGCAGCGATCATCGCGGCGGCGCCGGGCGGCGGCATGGCGAGCGCCGACATCGCCGCGCCGAAACGCCCGGATCTGCGCCAATCGGACTCGATTGCAGCGGTCTGCTGCGCAACGTCACCGCCGCGCCCGAGCCGGCGGGCAACGCCGAGCGCCGCGAGCTCACCGGAGAACGGGGCGGCATCGGCGCCGCGCACGCCGGCGCCATCGCCCGCCACGAAGAGGCCGGGCACGGAGCTCTGCAGCGACGCATCCACGGACGGGATCCAGCCGCCCAGCCCCGGCTCGTAGCGGTGCTCGGCGCCCAGCAGCCGCGTGACCTCGGTCGCGGGCAAAAGGCCGAAGCCAAGGCAGACGGCATCGGCGGGAACCGTCCGCTCGGCATCGCCGACCGGCCGCCAATCATGATCGATGGGGCCGATCGTGACGGCTTCGACGCCGGCCGTGCCGTGGATGGTGCGGATGGCCGCGCTCGAATGGATCGGAACCCGCGCCTTCAGCAGCGCGAGCAGCCAGCCCGAACCTTTGGCCATCAGGTCCGGCCGAGCCAGCATGGCGCCAGCCCTGGCGAGCCAGCCCGTGCGCGGGGCCGCATCGACCACGGCAACGACCTCGCCGCCGGCTGCGATGATCTTGCTGGCGACAAGCAGGAGCAGCGGGCCGGAGCCGGCGACGACGACGCGGCGTCCCGGCAGGACACCATGGGCCTTGAGCAGGATGGTCGCGCCGGTCAGCCCGATCACGCCGGGCGAGGTCCAGCCGGTTACGGGAATATGCCGCTCGATCGCGCCGGCCGCGACGATGAGATTGGGCGCTTCGAGCGTCAGCGGACCGCCCGGGCCGATCGCGATGACGGAGAAGCCTGATGTCAGCGACCAGACGCGATGGTTGGCGTAGAGGACGGCGCCGCTAGCGGCGAGCCTTGCTCGCAATGCAACACCTTTCGCCCGGTCGGCATCGGGCGTCGTCGCCGTCAGTGCCGAGGAGGGCGCGCGGTAGACCTGGCCGCCGGCGGCCGGCGCCTCGTCGATCACGGCGACCCGGAGGCCGAGGCTGCGGGCCTTGATCGCCGCTGCGGCGCCAGCCGGACCGGCGCCGAGCACGATGAGATCGTAATCGCTCACCGCACGCTCTCCACGACCAGCCCTTCATGTACCGGTGTGCGGCAGGCTTCGGTCAGCCTGCCGTCGATCGAGACGACGCATTCCTGGCAGACGCCCATGAAGCAGAAGGCGCCGCGCGGGCCGCCATCGTCGCGGCTGATGCGCAAGGTGCGCCGCCCCTGCGCATAGAGAGCGGCGGCGAGCGTCTCGCCTTCGGGTGCGGTCAGCACTTCGCCGTCGAAGCGGAAGCTGACCGTCCGCGCCCAGGCGGAGCCGATGCGCAGATCGCCATCCATCTCAGCGGCCGGGCAGCAGGCCGAGTTCGCCCAGCGTGGCGCGGAGCTTGTCGAGCTGGGCCCCGCCGAGCGGCAGAAGCGGGTCGCGCGGCACGCCGGCGGGCAGGCCCTGCAGGTTCAGCGCCGCCTTGAAGGAGGAGGGCCAGGTGCCGAGCGACATCAGCGTCTCGTAGACAATGGTGAGCTTGTGATGGGCATCGACATAGTCGGCAGCGGGCGCCTTGCGGCCGATCTCCATCAGCTTTCCGGCGGTCTTGCCGAGCAATTCCGGGCCGGTGGCGATGAAGCCCGGCGCGCCGAGCGCGCTGCCGATGAGGATGTAGTAGGCCGGGCCGACCATCACTGCGATCCTGTCACCCATGCGGTGGATCAGCCGGGTGAGATGGCCGATGTCGCGATTGGATTCCTTGATGCCGACGACTCGGGCGACACCGGCGATCGCCTCGACATCGTCGATCGAGAGCTCGATCACGGCCCGGCGCGGCGAGTTGTAGAGCACGATCGGAATGTCGACCGCCTTGCCCAGCAGCTCGAAGCGCCGCAGCAATTCCTCGCGCGTCGCCTTCAGCACATAGGTCTGCGGCATCACGAGGATGCCGCTGGCGCCGGCATCGCGCGCCGCCTGCGCATACTGGATCGTCTGCCTCGAGCCCGGAGCAGTGCAGCCCATCATCACCGGCACGCGTCCGGCGCTGCGCTCGACGGCGATGCGGGTCAGGCGGGCGCGCTCGTCGCGATCGAGCGCCCAGCTCTCGCCATTGTCGCCGGCGACGCAGATGCCCTGCGCGCCGATGCCGATCAGATGCTCGACGATGTCCGCGAAAGCGTCCGCCATGATCTCGCCGCGCGCGTCGAAGGGCGTGACGATGGCCGGCACGAAGCCCCTGAGCGTGTCCTTCGTCAGCATGGTCATGAGCGATGTCCTGAAGCGGAGCCTGCGAGAAGCGTGGCCATGGGAATGCGGAAGACGCTGCCGGTCTGCGCCTCGACGATGAACAGGACAGACTGGTCCGGCGAGAAGGCGCAGGAGGTCGTCCAGAGCCCGCCCGGCGTGTGGATTACCGCCAGGGGATCGCCGAGCGCATCGACGAGATAGAGCCGGCCGGCCTGTGCCTGCGCGATGGCGAGCCGGCCGGAGGCATCGACCGCCAGCCCGTCAGGACCGAGGCCGCCGGAGAGCTGCAGCAAGGTGCCGACCATCGGCCAGGCCGGATCAGGAGCATCCGCCATGAAGCGCCAGACGGCATTGGCGCGCGTCGCGGCGAGATAGACCAGCTTGCCGTCCGGCGAGAGCGCGATGCCGTTCGGATAGGGCACGTTCGCCAGGATCAGCTCGGGCTTCGTCTCACCCTGGCGCAGCCGGTAGACCCGTCCGGTCGGGTCGGACAGGCTGGTGCGGCCGGAATCGGTGAACCAGACGTCGCCGTTTGGGGCGATGGTGAGGTCGCTGAGACCGCGGAAGGGCTCGGTGTTCACCCGTGCACAGAGCGTCGTCACGGTGTTCGCCGCGGGGTCGAAGGCGAGCAGGCCGTGGCGGTAGTCGACGATCAGCCAGGTCCCGTCGCCGCGTGGGCGCAAGCCATGCGGCTCGCCGTCATATTGGAACGCGAGCTGCCAGCTGCCGTCCGGCGCGATCCTGAACAGGCGGCCATAGGGCACGTCGACCAGCCAGAGATATCCGTCTGCGTCGAAGCTGGGGCCTTCCAGGAAGGAATGCAGGCGCTGGCCCGGCCGCGTGATGCGGACCCATTCGGTCGGTTCGCCGGTCCAGTGAAGGGCCTCGGGCAGGCGCGTGAACAACTCGGCCTTATGCCGGGGGAAGGCGGCGGCAATCATGCGATCACGCCCCGCGCCTTCAAGGCCTCGACCTCGGCCGGCGACCGTCCAATCTCGCTGAGGATCTCGGCGCTGTGCTCGCCGAGCCGCGGCGGTGGGCGGTCGATCGCCGGGCCGGCGGTAGCATAGGTGAAGGGGGCGAGCGGCACCGCGACGGAGGCTGCGCCCGGCAGCGCGGCCTCGAGTCTATGGAAGAAGCCGCGCTCGCGCAGATGCGGCAGGCGGGCGGCCTCGTCGAGCGTGCGGACGCGCTCGGCGGGGACGCCGATCTCGTGAAGCCAGCCCTCCCACTCGGCCGCGGATCGGGTCAGCATGATCGGCACCAGCGACTCGCGCATCGCTTGTGCGGCGCCCCAGAGCGCCGGCCAGCTGTCGAGCGCGGCGAAGTCGGGGCGGCCGAGCGCCTCCCAGAGCCGCCTGTTCTGTCTGGCATTGAAAGCGCCGAGCATCAGCAGGCCGTCGGCCGTCTCGTAGGTGCCGAGCCCGGCTTCCTTCGGGCGCGATTGGCTGGGGCTTTCATAGAGCGTCGCGGCGGCTTCCGGCGCCATCAGCGTCAGGGCGGTGTCGAACATCGCGCAGTCGATGATCTGGCCCTTGCCGCTCGCTTGCCGCTGGAACAGCGCCGCCGAGATCGCGAAGGCCGTGGCATAGCCGGTAGCGTAGTCGATGAAGGAGGCGCCTGATTTCACCGGCTCGCCCGAGCGCCCGGTGGTGCGCGCCATCACGCCCGAGGCGGCCTGGATGACATTGTCATAGGCGTTGACCGCCTCGCGCTCATGGCCGCGGGCGAAGCCGGTGATCGAGCAATGGATCAGCCGGGGATTGCGGGCGCACAGGGCCTCTGCCCCGAGGCCGAGGGCGTCCAGCGCGCCGGCACGATAATTCTCGACCAGCACGTCGGCACCGTCGACGAGATCGAGCAGGATCGCCCGCCCGTCCTGTGAGGCGAGGTCGAGCGCGAGCGAGCGCTTGTTCGAGCCCTGCACGAGATAGTTGATGCCGAGGCCGGCGGCGTTGAGGGCGTCGTCCGGCCCGCGGCCGCGCGCCGTGTCCGGCATCTGCGGCGGCTCGATCTTGATGACATCGGCGCCGAGCAGAGCGAGCTGGTAGGCGCAGAACGGGCCGGCGAGCACATGGGTGAGGTCGAGCACCCGGATGCCGTGAAAGGGACGCTGCGTTGACGGGCTCAAGGCTCGGCCACTCCGTTCTTGTTTCTCATACGAAAATGTGTTTTGCATATCAACAGAATTCTTGTGGTTGCGGAGAGCGCCATGTCACAACCCAGCCCCCGGGCCAACGCGTCCGCGGTCCTCCATCGCAACCTCCGCAGCACGCCGCAGCTCGCTCTGGCGGGAGACGGCGTCCACCTCGTCGATGCCGCGGGCCGGCGCTATCTCGATGCCAGCGGCGGCGCGGCGGTGTCCTGCCTCGGCCATGGCCATCCGCGCGTCACCGCGGCGATCATCGCGCAGCTCGGCAAGCTTGAATACGCCCACACCTCCTTCTTCACGAATGAGCCGAGCGAGAAGCTGGCGCAGATGCTGGTCGATCGCGCCCCGGCCGGCTTCGGCAAAGGCCGCGTCGCCTTCCTCGGCAGCGGCTCTGAGGCGATGGAGGCGGCGCTCAAGCTGGCGCGGCAGTATTTCGTCGAGATCGGCCAGCCCCAGCGCAGCCGCTTCATCTCGCGGCGGATGAGCTATCACGGCAATACGCTGGGGGCGCTCGCGGTCGGCGGCCATGCCGGCCGGCGGGCGCTGTACCAGCCGATCCTGATCGAGACCTCGCAGATCGCGCCCTGCTACGCCTATCGCGACCAGCACGAGGGCGAGACGCAAGAAGCTTACGGCCTGCGCGTCGCCGACGAGCTCGACGCCGAGATCCGTCGGCTCGGTCCTGAGAGCGTCGCGGCGTTCATCGCCGAGCCGATCGTCGGGGCGACGCTCGGCAGCGTCACCGCCGTTCCCGGCTATTTCGCCCGCATCCGCGAGATCTGCGACCGCCACGGCGTGCTCTTCATCGCCGACGAGGTGATGTGCGGCATGGGCCGCGCCGGGGCGATGTTTGTGAGCGCGCAGGAGGGCGTGCGGCCGGACATCATCACCATCGCCAAGGGTTTGGGGGCCGGCTACCAGCCGATCGCCGCGACGATGGCGAGCGAGCGCGTAGCCGGGGCGATCGAGGCCGGCTCCGGCCTGCTCGCCAATGGCCACACCTATATGAGCCATGCCGTCGCCTGCGCCGCCTCGATCGCGGTGATCGAGACGATCGAGGAGGAGGGGCTGCTCGACACTATCCAGCGCATGGGCGCGCTGCTGTCGCGCCGGCTCAGCGAGGCCTTCGGCCAGCACCCGCATGTCGGCGACATCAGGGGGCGGGGCCTGCTCCAGTCGCTCGAACTCGTCGTCGACCGCGACAGCAAGCAGCCCTTCGCGGCGAAGGAGGGGCTGGCCGCCAGGATCAAGCAGACGGCGCAGGGCCTCGGCCTGATCTGCTACCCGTCGAGCGGCACGGCCGACGGCGTCAATGGCGACCATGTCCTGCTGGCGCCGCCCTTCACCATCAACGCCGGCCATGTCGACGAGATCGTCGAGAAGCTCGGGGCGGCGCTGGCCGCGACCCTGCCTGCCGCCCGCAGCGCCGCCTGAGGAGACGCATCCTTGTCGCGCAAGACCATCCTGACCTGCGCCGTCACCGGCAACCTGACGACGCGCGAACAGCATCCCGGCCTGCCGGTGACGCCGGCCGAGATCGCGGCCGCCGCTATCGAGGCCGGCAAGGCCGGTGCGGCAGTGGTGCATCTGCATGCCCGCGATCCCGCCACCACCAGGGGCACGATGGATCTTCGGCTGTTCGCGGAGATCGTCGACCGCATCCGGCAATCCGGCTCCGAGGTCATCCTCAACCTCTCGACTGGGGAGGGCGGGCGCTTCGTGCCGGGGATCGACGATCCCAAGGTCGCGGCGCCGGGCACGACGTTGACCACGCCAGAGCGGCGGGTCGCGCATGTCGAGGCGCTGAAGCCGGAGATCTGCACGCTCGACCTCAACACCATGTTCTCAGGGACCGCCGTGGTGATCAACACGCCGCGCAACGTCACCGAGATGGCGCGGCGCATCTATGCCGTCGGCGTCCTGCCCGAGCTGGAGCTGTTCGATGGTGGCGACCTTCAGCTCGCCAAGGCCCTGCAGGCGGACGGGGTGCTGCGCAATCCGCTGCTGATCCAGATCGTGCTCGGCGTGCGCTATGGCGCGATCCCGAACCCGCAGACGCTGGTCTATTTCGCCTCGCAATTGCCGCCGGATTGCATCTGGGCGGCGTTCGGCATCGGACGGCACGAGTTTCCGCTGCTGGCGCAGGCCTTCCTGCTCGGCGGCCATGTCCGGGTCGGGCTCGAGGACAACGTCTATATCCGCAAGGGCGTGCTGGCGCGCGACAATGCCGAGCTGGTCGAGAAGGCCGGCACGATCATTGAGAATCTCGGCGGCGCGCTCGCCACGCCGGCCGAGGCGCGGGCGATCCTCGGCCTTTAGCCGAGGCGCTCGGAAATCCGCCTGGCCGCGGCCCTGACCGCGGCAAGGTAGCGGCCGTCGATCTGGTCGAGGTCGAAGGCGGAGTCCGGGCCGGAGATGTCGATCGCCGCGACGACGGCGCCGCGCCGGTCGATGATCGGGGCCGAGATCGAGCTGCCAGCCGCCTCCATCACGCCGCGGCTGACGACATGGCCGCGCGCGGCCGCCGCCTCGACCGTGGCGATCAGCTCCGGCGTCGAGGTCGGGGTCTGGCTGGTCAGGGGCACGAAGCGCTCCTTGCGGAAGAGCTCCTCCAGCTCCGCTTGCGGTAGGCCGGCGAGCAGCAGCCAGCCCATCGGTGAGGCATAGGCCGGCACGCGCGAGCCGACATTCATGTTGCTGAGGAAGCCGGAGCGGGTCTGGACGCAACTGAGATAGAGCACGTCGCGCTCGTCGCGGATCGCCAGATGCGCCGAGACCAGCGTCTCGTCGCGCAGCGCCTCCAGCTCGGGGCGGGCGATCTCGATGATGTCCTTCGAGGCCAGGAAGGCGAAGCCGATATTGAGGACGCGTGGCCCGAGCGCGAACTGCTTCGACTGCTCCTCCTCGAGGAAGCCCATATGCCGGAGCGTATAGATCAGGCGGAAGACCGAGGAGCGCGTCAGGCCGAGCTCAGAGGCGATCTCGGTGATGCTCAGCGGACGGCGCGCCGCCGCGACGATTTCGAGGACACGCAGGCCGCGATGCAGGCCGGGCACGAAATAGACCGCATGGTTCTTGTGCTGCGTTTCCGCATCCGCCGCGTCGTCCATGCGCTGCCTATCCGCCTAAGGGGTCACCATTCCATTTGCATGTAAAACAGTTGGGCGTCGCGGTCACGTCCGTGACCGCAGCTGCAGCGAGGCTGATGTGCGATCGGCTGATCCTTTCGGCCCGTCAGGCGGGCAGCACCTTGCCGGGGTTCATGATGTTGTCGGGGTCGAGGCTCGCCTTCAGCGTACGCATCACCTCGACGGCAGCGTCGCCGTGCTCCTTGCGCAGGAACTTCGCCTTGCCGTAGCCGACGCCGTGCTCGCCGGTGCAGGTGCCGCCGAGATCGATGGCGCGGTTGACCAGGAGGCCGTTCAGCCGCTCGGCCTCGCGGATCTCCTCGGGCGAATCCATCCTGATCAGGAAGCCCATGTGGAAATTGCCGTCGCCGACATGGCCGAGCGCCGTGACCGGGAAGGGCGCATCCTTGGCATGCTCCTTGATCTCGGTGATGCAGGCGGCGAGCTGGGAGATCGGCACGCAGGTGTCGGTGCCCCAGCTGCTGGCGCCGGGACGCAAGGCGAGCAGCGCATAATGCATGTTGTGCCGGGCCTGCCAGAGCTTGTTGCGCTCCTCGGCGCTGGTGGCAAAGCGCCAGCCTTCGCCGCCATGGCCTTCGGCGAGCATCTGCACCGTCTCTGCCTGCGAGACCACCGCCGCTTCCGTGCCGTGGAATTCGAGGAAGAGCGCGACCGTCTCGGGATAGCTCAGATTATTGTGGCGGTTGATGGCGCGCATGCAGGTTTCGTCGAGCAGTTCGACGCGGGCGACCTGGATGCCGCACTGGATCGTCTCGATGGCGCAATTGACGGCACTGGCGATGTCGGGGAAGGAGCAGACCGCGACCGAGCTCGCCTCGGGGATGCCGTAGAGCCGCAAGGTGATCTCGGTGATGACGCCGAGCGTGCCCTCCGAACCGACGAAGAGGCGGGTGAGGTCGTAGCCGGCCGAGGATTTGCGGGCGCGCCCGCCGGTCTTCAGGATGGTGCCGTCGGCGAGCACGACGGTGAGCGCCAGGACATTGTCCTTCATCGTGCCGTAGCGGACCGCATTGGTGCCCGAGGCCCGGGTCGCGGCCATGCCGCCGAGCGTCGCGTCGGCGCCGGGATCGACCGGGAAGAACAGGCCGGTGTCGCGCAGGTGCTCGTTGAGCTGCTTGCGGGTGACGCCGGCCTCGACCGTGCAGTCGAGGTCCTCGGCGTTGACGGCTGTAATTGCGTTCATGCGCGAGAGGTCGATGCAGACGCCGCCATGCAGCGCGACGACATGGCCTTCGAGCGAGGTACCGGCGCCGAACGGGATGACCGGCACTTTCGCCTGATGGCAGAGCTTGACGATGCTGCTCACCTCTTCGGTGGTCAGCGGATAGCAGACGACGTCGGGTGCCTTGGTCGGGTGATAGGATTCGCCATGGCCGTGATGCTCACGCTCGCTGTCCGAGGTCGAGCAGCGCGGGCCGAGAAGCTCGCGCAAGGACGCGGTCAAGCCATCGAGGGCAGGGTGTCGAGAGATGCTGGGCGTGGTGGCGGGGGCGTTCATCAGGTCTTCGATCCTCGTGCGCGTCTTCGGCGCGGCTACGCTGCAATCTCGGCCAGCCGATCGACTTCGACCATCACCGATGCAGCATGAGCGCTCTGCATCGTCAGGGGAAGCGCGGCGTCAGGCCTGCTGATCGCGCCCGGCGATGCCGAGCAGATACTGGCCGTAGCCGCTCTTCGACAGCGCCTGGCCGAGCGCGCGCAATTGCTCGCGGTCGATCCAGCCATTCTCGAAGGCGATCTCCTCGGGGCAGGCGATGCGAAAGCCCTGGCGGCGCTCCAGCGTGCGCACGAACTCCGAGGCCTCGACGAGGGAATCCGGCGTGCCAGTGTCGAGCCAGGCATAGCCGCGGCCGAGCCGCTCGACGCTGAGCGCGCCGCGTTCGAGATAGGCGAGGTTGACGTCGGTGATCTCGAGCTCGCCGCGGGCCGAGGGCTTGAGCTTGCGGGCGATCTCGACCACCTCGGCGTCATAGAAATAGAGCCCGGTCACCGCCCAATGCGAGCGCGGCACCCTGGGCTTCTCCTCGATCGAGAGCGCCTTGCCGGCAGAATCGAAGGAGACGACGCCATAGCGCTCGGGATCGCTGACGCGATAGGCGAAGACGGTGGCGCCGCTCTGGCGGGCGGCGGCGCGGTGCAGCACGTCGGTCAGGCCGTCACCGTAATAGAGATTGTCGCCGAGGATCAGGGCGGAGGGGCCGCCGGCGACGAAATCGGCGCCGATATGATAGGCTTGGGCCAGGCCTTCCGGCTTCGCCTGGATCGCATAGGAGAGCTTGAGGCCCCAGCGCTCGCCGCTGCCGAACAGCGCCTCGAAGCGCGGCGCGTCCTCGGGCGTCGAGATGATCAGGATCTCGCGGATGCCGGCGAGCATCAGCGTCGAGAGCGGATAGTAGATCATCGGCTTGTCGTAGACAGGCAGGAGCTGCTTCGACGTCACCATGGTCATCGGGTGAAGCCGCGTGCCGCTGCCGCCGGCGAGGATGATCCCCTTCATGGATGGCTCCTTCAGCTTCGCGATGGCGCGAGCAACGTGGCGACGCAGGTTTGCACGGAACCCTGCCAGGGCGGCAGGCGCAGGCCGTGGCGAGCGGCGAGCAGGCTGCAATCGAGCCTGGAATTGCTCGGCCGCCGGGCGGGGGTGGGGTAGTCGATCGTGGCGATGCGCCTGACTCTGGCGCTAGGCCCGCCCAGCGCCGCCGAGGCGGCGAAAACGGTCTCGGCGAGATCAGCCCAGCTTGCCTCGCCCATGCCGGCGGCATGGAAGACGCCGCGGAGCGAGGCCGCGCCGGGTCGGGCGACCAGAGCCTTCGCCGCAGCGATGATCGCGTCGGCGAGATCGAGTGCGCTGGTCGGCGAACCCAGCTGGTCGGAGACCACGCCGACCTCGCCCCGGCTCTCCGCGAGCCGGAGCATGGTCTTCACGAAATTCGCGCCATAGGGGCTGTAGACCCATGCCGTGCGCAGGATTGTCCAGTCGGCGCCAGAAGCCATGACGGCTTCCTCGCCGGCGAGCTTCGAGCGGCCATAGGCTGAGAGCGGAGCGGTGGCGTCGCTTTCGCGCCAGGGCTGCGGCGCCATGCCGTCGAAGACATAGTCGGTGGAGATCTGGATCAGCGGCACGCCAAGCGCCGCAGCGGCGGCAGCGACCGCGCCGGCGCCTTCACCGTTGATGCGCAGAGCGAGTTCCGGTTCGGTCTCGGCCTTGTCGACGGCGGTGTAGGCGGCAGCGTTGACGACGCAGTCAGGGCTTGCCGTGGCGAGCGCCTGCCGAACGCCTTCCGGCTGCGCCAGATCGAGCTCGGGCCGGCCGACCGGGATGACGGTCACACCTGCCGTCTCGGCGCGGGCGAGGAGGGATTGGACGACCTGCCCGGTTCGTCCGGTCACGGCTATGCGCATCGGGCCTTCGCCATCGGAAGCATGGCGGTCGGTCTAGAGCATGCGTCCGGTGGGCTCAACCCGCGGCCTCGAAGCGGCGGGCCTCCTCGCAGAGCCAGGCAATCAGCGTGTCGAGGGCCGGGCTGCGCTCGCTCTGCGAATTGACGGTCAGCCAGCAGCCGGTCGCGCTGTCGAAATCGAGGCCGAGCGGATTGACCAGCGCGCCGGAGGCCAGTTCCTCGGCGACATAGCAGCGTGGGGCGAGCGCGACGCCGAGCCCGGCGACGGCAGCGCGGATGATCACGGAGTAATAGCCGTAGCGCACGGTATGGGCCGGCACCGCGCCGCGCAGGCCATGGGCCTCGGTGAACTCGGCCCAGAAGGCCGGCATCTGGAAATGCTGCAGCAGCGTCATCTTCTGGATGTCGGCGGCACGGGCAAAGCCGCCCAGGCGTTCGAGCGCTGCGGGTGCTGCAACCAGCGCGACCCGGCGGCCGAAGAGATAATGCGACTCGCGATCCTGCCAGGGGCCGAAGCCGTGGACGATCTCGAGGTCGGCCTCCTCGATCTCCTTCTCGCTGACGAAATTGGTGAACTGGACGTCGATCTCGGGATGGGCCTGAGCGAATTCCGGGAAGCGCTCCATCAGCCAGCGCTCGCCGGCGATGGCGATCATGTGCAGCCGGATCGGCCGGCCGATCGCGGCACGCTCGGCGAGGCGGCGGGCGCCGCGCTCCATCTGCTCGATCGCAGCCTCGGCATAAGGACGATAGATCGTGCCGGCCTCGGTGGGCTTGAGTCCGACGGGGCTGCGTTCGAACAGCTCGGTGCCGAGATGCTCCTCCAGCGCCTGGATCTGCTTGGAGACGGCGCTCTGGGTCAGATGCACCTCACCCGCCGCCTTCGCCGTCGAGCCGAGGCGCGCGACGGCAAGGAAGACCCGGAGCGCCGTGGTCGACGGCGGGAGGTTGCGACCGGCCAAACAGATATTCCTTCAGCGACTACCCTAGAGGAGATCGTTTCGTTTGCCGGTTGCGCGGTCAAGAGGGCAGTGTTTCAGGCAAGGGGAGAGCATCATGAACCATAATACGCGTCTCTGGGGCGGCCGTTTCCGCAAGTCGCCCGATCCGCGCATGATGAAGCTGTCGAGCGCGGCCGGCGCCCATGCGCGCCTGGCGCCGCAGGACATCGCCGGCGGCAAGGCGCACGCGGCCGAGCTCGAACGCGCCGGGTTGCTCAGCCAGGATGAGTTCAGGACCATCGTCGCGGCACTCGAAGCGATTGCCGCCGATCTCGCCGCCGGGACGCTGGCGCCGGATGAGAGCGATGAAGACGTCCACACCTTCATCGAGCGCGTGCTGATCGCGCGGATCGGCGCGACCGGCGCCAAGCTCAGGGCCGGACGCTCGCGCAACGACCAGGCCGCCAACAATCTCAAGCTCTATCTGCGCGCCGAGGCGCGGACCATCGGCGCGATGCTGGCCGAATTGCTCGACGCGATCGCCGACCAGGCCGAGCGGCACGCAGGTTCTGTCTGCCCCGGCTTCACCCATCTGCAGAGCGCCCAGCCCGTGACTTTCGGCCATTGGCTGATGGCCCATGGCCAGGCGCTGTCGCGCGACGCCTCCCGCCTGCAGGACTGGGAGAAGCGTTCCTCGCTCTCACCGCTGGGAGCCGCTGCGCTCGCCGGCTCGGCGATCGCGCTGACGCCGGAACTCAGCGCCAGGGCGCTCGGCTATGACGGCCCTTGCGAGAATTCGGTCGACGCGGTCGGCGCGCGCGACCATGTCGCGGAATTCCTGTTCGTCGCGGCGATGCTGGCGACCAACCTGTCGCGGCTGGCGGAGGAGGTGACGCTCTGGACCTCGCGCCAGTTCGGCTGGGTCGTGCTCGACGATGCCTTCGCGACGGGGTCCTCGATCATGCCGCAGAAGAAGAACCCGGACATCGCCGAGATCTCGCGCGGCCGGGCGGCGCGCCTGACCGGCGATCTCGTCGCCATGCTGGGCGCGCTGAAGGGCCTGCCGCTCGCCTATAACCGCGACCTCGCCGAGGACAAGCGCGCCGCGTTCGATGCGGTCGACGTGCTCGGCGAAGTGCTGCCGGCCTTCGCCGGGTTGGTCGAGACGATGGAGGCCAAGCCCGAGGTGATGCGGGCGCAGGCAGGCACGGGCTTTGCGCTCGCGACCGAAGTCGCCGATCATCTCGCCCGCAAGGGCGTGCCCTTCGCCGAGGCGCATGAGATCAGCGGGGCGCTGGTGCGCTATTGCGAGGAGATGGGCCGCGAGCTCGAAGGGCTGGAGCCGGTGGAATTGCGTGCGATCGATCCGCGCCTCGACGAGAGCGTGTTGGCCGTGCTGACGCTGGATGCGGCGGTCGCGGCGCGCAGCGGCCATGGCGGCACCGCGCCAGCGAGGGTCGCCGAGCAGATCGGCCGCTTCCGCGGCTGGCTCGCCGGCTTCGCCCAGTGGACGAGGGAGCGCGCGGCATGAGCAGTGCAACCCGGACCATGCCGGATCGCGGCCTCGCCGAGCTCGCCGGCCTGACCATCGTGCCCAAGCGCTTCTACGGGCGCTGGATCGCCGCCGCTGCGATCCTGTTCGTGCTGGCCTGGATCGTGAAGGCCTTCGCGCAGGGGCAGATCGCCTGGCCGGTGGTGGCGCAGTTCTTCACCGCGCCGGCGATCCTCGCCGGTCTCGTCAACACGCTGATCATGACCGTCTGCGCCATGGGGCTCGGCATCGTGCTCGGCGTGGTCTTCGCGATCATGTACATGTCGCCGAACCCGGTGCTGCGCGGCGTCGCGCTGTTCTACATCTGGTTCTTCCGCGGCACGCCGCTGCTGCTGCAATTGCTGCTCTGGTTCAACCTGGCGCTGGTCTTCCCGACGATCGGCATCCCCGGCGTGGTCGAGTGGCGCACCATCGACATCATCGGCCCGTTCATGGCGACGCTACTCGGTCTCGGCATGAACCAGGGCGCCTATACCGCCGAGGTCGTCCGCTCCGGCATCCTCTCGGTCGATCTCGGGCAGACCGAGGCCGCCAAGGCGATCGGCATGACCCGGCTGACGACGTTGCGCCGGATCGTGCTGCCGCAGGCAATGCGGGTGATCATCCCGCCGGTCGGCAACGAGGTGATCAGCATGGTCAAGCTGACCTCGGTCGCCAGCGTGATCCAGTTTTCCGAGATCCTGCGCAACGCGCAGAATGTCTATTACGCCAATGCCCGCGTCATCGAATTGCTGATCGTCGCGGCCGGCTGGTACCTGCTCGTCGTCACCCTCCTGCAGATCGGCCAGTTCTTCCTCGAACGCGCCTTTTCGAAGGGCCGGGGCGAGCGCCGCGCCAAGCCCCAGGTCGCCGAGGAGGCCGCCGCGTGACCGCCCTGTCCCCGATCGTCGTCGCCGCCAGCGTCACCAAGCAGTTCGGCCCGCTGAAGGCGCTGAACAATGTCTCGCTTTCGGTCCTGCCGGGCGCGGTGCAATGCATCATCGGCCCGTCCGGCTCGGGCAAGTCGACGCTGCTGCGCTGCATCAACCAGCTCGAGAAGATCGATGCCGGCGCCATCACCGTCGCCGGCGAGCTGATCGGCTATCGCCGTATCGGCAACGAACTGCACGAGCTCAGCGACGCCGAGATCGCGCGCCAGCGGCTGAAGACCGGCATGGTCTTCCAGCGCTTCAACCTGTTCAACCACATGACGGTGCTGCAGAACATCATCGAGGGCCCGCTCACGGTGCTGAAGCGGCCGCGGCGCGAGATCGTCGCCGAGGCGATGGCGCTGCTGGAGCGTGTCGGCCTTTCCGAGAAGCGCGATTCCTATCCGATCGAGCTCTCCGGCGGCCAGCAGCAGCGCATCGCGATCGCCCGCGCGCTGGCGATGAAGCCGCAGGTGATGCTGTTCGACGAGCCGACCTCGGCACTCGATCCCGAGCTCGTCGGCGAGGTGCTGAACGTGATGCGCGATCTCGCGGCCACCGGCATGACGATGATCGTCGTCACCCATGAGCTCGGCTTCGCCCGCGAGGTCGCGAGCGACGTCGTCTTCATGGACAAGGGCGAGATCGTCGAGCAGGGGCCGCCGCAGCAGGTGCTGGTTTCGCCTCAGCAGCCCCGCACCCGCGACTTCATCGCTGCCGTCCTCAAGTGAATCCAAGCCTATCGAACTCAAGCAAAGACAAGAGGGAGACCACCATGCTTCGCCTTTCGCTCGCCGCCGCGCTGCTCGCCGGCACCGCGCTCGCCGCCCAGGCCCAGGCTCTGCCTGACCGGATCAAGAGCGCCGGCAAGATCGTCATCGCGACCCAGCCGAACTATGCGCCGATCGTCTACAAGGACCCGGCGACCAACCAGATGGCGGGCTTCGACTACGAGCTCGGCGAGGCGATCGCCAAGGAGCTCGGCGTCAAGGCCGAATGGCAGGACACCGCCTTCGCCCAGATGCTGCCCTCGCTGACGACCGGCCGCGTCGACATGGTGATGGCTGGGATGAGCGACCTGCCGGCGCGGCGCGAGACGGTCGATTTCGTCGACTACATGGTCTCGGGCGCGCAGTTCTACACCGTCACCGCCTTCGCCTCGACGATCAAATCGGTCGAGGATCTCTGCGGCAAGAGCGTCGGCGCCAGCCGCTCGACCAATTGGCCAAAGCAGATCGGCGAGTGGAGCGATGCCAACTGCGTCGCCAAGGGCAAGCCGGCGATCACCGTGGTGGGTACCGAGGGCTCGGTCGACGCCCGTACCCAGCTCAAGACGCAGCGCCTGCAGGGCGGCGTCCAGGGCAGCGAGACGATGACGCATTTCCAGAAGCTCGAGCCGAACACCTATATCCCGCTCGGCGAGCCCTTCACCCGCTCGCTGACGGGCATCCCGTTCCCGAAGACGGCCGAGGGCGGCCAGCTGCGCGACGCGGTCAAGGGCGCGCTGGAGCGTTTGCAGGCGAACGGTACCTATGACGCGCTGGTCGCAAAGTATGTCCAGCCGAGCAACGTGCTGAAGCCGATCTCGGTCAACAAGGGCGAGTGAGGCGGCGAGATCGTTAAAGGCGGTTCCCCATTGCGCAGAGGCCGGCCGCGGGTGTCGGGTGCTGTAGGCTGACTGTCCGTCACTTGTCTGTTATACAGTTTGTACAACAGACAAGTGGCGGAGCCTGCCATGAACAAGCGCGAGAAGCCCGCCGCCGAGCAGGCCATGGTCCTGCAGGTCCGCAAAATCGGCAATTCGGTCGGCATCATCCTGCCGAAGGAGCTGCTGGCGCGGCTGAAGCTGGCGGAAGGCGACAAGCTGACCGTGGTCGAGCAGCCTGAGGGCGCTTTCAAGCTGACGCCGCATGACGATCTGCACGAGCGCACCATGGCGATCGCGCGCAAGGCGATGAAGCAATACGCCAATGCACTGCGCGAGCTGGCGAAATGACCGAGCCGTTCCGGCTCACATCCGACGTCGTCGCCGATATCCATTCCGAGCAGTTGGCACTCTTCGGCGGCCCTGACGGCATTCGTGATCGCGGCTTGCTGGAATCCGCTCTGGCGCGGCCTATCAACCGCTTCGCCTATGGCGAGACCGATATGGCGGCGCTGGCGGCGGCCTATGCGTTCGGCATCGCCAAGAATCATCCCTTCATCGACGGCAACAAGCGCGTCTCGCTGCTGGCGCTGATCATCTTCCTTCGGCTGAACGGGATCGAGTTCGCGCCGAGCGAAGCCGATGCAGCCGCGATCATCCTCGCG
Source organism: Allobosea sp. P4_H5 (assembly GCF_056400825.1). Classification (NCBI taxonomy): domain Bacteria; kingdom Pseudomonadati; phylum Pseudomonadota; class Alphaproteobacteria; order Hyphomicrobiales; family Alloboseaceae; genus Allobosea; species Allobosea sp. P4_H5. The sequence continues at coordinate 349,875 of NZ_JBFUKM010000002.1, forward strand.
CTTGCCGCCGGCGAGGTCGAGGAGGAGGGGTTGACGCGCTGGATCCGGGACAACTGGCCGAAGGATGCGCCCGCATGACCAAGCCGATCTGGATCGAGGCTGCGATCAACGGGCCCTGGGGCAAGGAGCGCCAGCCCGGCATTCCGATCGCGATCCCCGACATCGTTGCCGACGGGATCGCCGTGGTCGAGGCCGGCGCCGCGATCGTCCATCTGCATGTCTATGATGTCGAGACCGGCCGCCAGCGCGACGACTGGGAGCTCTATGCCCAGGCGATCGAAGGGATCAGGGCCAAGGTCGACGCGATCGTCTACCCGACCATTCCGATCCTCGGCTCCGGTTACGCCGGCGACATGATCGGCTCGGGCCGTTACACGCATCTGGAGGAGCTGGCCAAGCGCGGCCTGGTCGAATGGGGCGTGCTCGATCCCGGCTCGTGCAACTGGACGACCTTCGCCGGCATTCCGGGTGGCGAGGCCGGCTTCATCTACCAGAACCCCGGCGAACATATCCGCGAGGGGATGGCGGTGGCGCAGGCGCACAGGATCCATCCGAGCTATGCGATCTACGAGCCCGGCTTCACCCGGCTCGGCGCGGCGCTGGCGAAGGTCTATCCCGGCATGCCGACGCCGATCTACCGGCTGATGTTCTCCGACGCCTTTGCCTGGGGCTTTCCGCCGAAACCTTATGCGCTGGAGGCCCATCTTGCCCTGCTGGCGGAGTGTGCGCCGCTGGCCCCGGTGATGATCGCCGGGCTCGGCGTCGACCTCAGCGAGATCGTCGCGCCGGCGGTCGCACGCGGCGTCCATGTCCGTGCCGGGCTGGAGGATGCGCCCTTCGGCGAGATGCGCAGCAATGCAGAGCTGATCGCCGACATGGTCCGCAAGGTCGAGGTGGCGGGCGGGCGAGTGGCGAGCGTCGCGGAAGTCAGGGCGAGCCTCGCCGGCTGACCGGACAGTGGCGACGATCGTCGCTACCGGGTAGCCTCTCGCGTTCTTCCGCGAGGTGAGATCCCTATGGCATCGGTGACTGTCGAGCTGCGCAATGTCGAAGGTACGCAGGCCGCGATGGGCTGGGCGGGTGCGCATACCGTCGTCGTCGACCGGCCCGAAGGCAAGGCCGGCGGGATGGGGCTCGGCTTCAATGGCGCGCAGTTGCTCGCGCTCGCTCTTGGCGGTTGCTTCTGCAACGATCTGCGCTATGCCGCCGACGCGCTCGGCGCCGCGCTCGGGCGTATCGCCGTCTCGGTCACGGTTGAGCTGGAAGGCAGCCCGCTGCTGGCCAAAGCTGCGACGATGAGCGTCCAGTGCGAGATGCAGGACGGTACTGACGCTGCCCCCGTCATCGAAAAAGCCAAGGCGATCTGCATGGTCGCCAACTCGCTCGGCCGTGGCTTTCCGGTTGCGATCGAGCAGGCCGGGCGCTCCTGAGACAGCGTGTCGGCTGGCTTTCCCAGACGGAGCGCCTACATCGGGTGCAGCCGTCACAGCGCCGTGAGCCCGCATGTCCGAACGCGATAGCGAAGCCAATCGATTCTCTGCCCGCGCGGCGCGCTATGCCCGTGTCGGTGCCAATGTCGGCGGGGTGGCGGCGCGGATCGCCGGCACCAAGCTGTTCGGGCTGGAGGGCCGTAACGCCACCAATGCCGAGGCACTGGCCAAGGCGCTCGGTGGGCTGAAGGGCCCGCTGATGAAAGTGGCGCAGCTCGTCGCCACCATCCCCGACGTTGTGCCGCCGGAATACGCCGCCGAATTGCAGAAGCTGCAATCGGAGGCGCCGCCGATGGGCGCGGCCTTCGTCAAGCGCCGGATGCAGGCCGAGCTCGGCCCGAGCTGGCGCGAGCGCTTCGCCGAGTTCGATCTCAAGCCGGCTGCGGCGGCATCGCTCGGGCAGGTGCACCGGGCAACGATGCACGACGGCGCACAGGTTGCCTGCAAGCTGCAATACCCCGACATGGAATCGGCTGTCGAAGCCGACATCTCGCAGCTCGAGATCCTGTTCGGGCTGCACCGGCGCATGGGCGCGGTGATCGACACCAGCGAGATCGCCAAGGAGATCAGCGCCCGCGTCCGCGAGGAGCTCGACTATCGCCGCGAGGCCAAGCATGTCGCGCTCTACCAGAACATGCTGGCGGCAACGCCCGAGGTGCGCGTGCCCGATGTCGTGCCGGAACTGTCGACGCGCCGGCTCCTGACCATGGGCTGGCTCGATGGCGACAAGATCCTGAACCACAAGCAGGCGAGCCAGCAAGTCCGCGACCGGATCTCGACCGCGATGTTCAGGGCCTGGTGGCGGCCGTTCAGCCATCACGGCGTGATCCATGGCGACCCGCATCTCGGCAACTACACGGTCTTCCAGGAGGGCGGCGAGCCCCAAGGCATCAACCTGCTCGACTATGGCTGCATCCGCATCTTCCCGCCGAGCTTCGTCGGCGGCGTCGTCGATCTTTATCGCGGCCTGCTCACTGGGGAGGAGGCCCGCGTCGTCCACGCCTATGAGGTCTGGGGCTTCAAGGGCCTGACCAAGGAGCTGATCGATACTCTCAACATCTGGGCGAAGTTCATCTACGGCCCGCTGCTGGAGGATCGCACACGCCGCATCGCCGAGGGTGTCAAACCGTCGGAGTACGGTCGCAAGCAGGCGTTTCAGGTCCATTCGGCGCTGAAGGCGCGGGGGCCGGTGACGGTGCCGCGCGAATTCGTCTTCATGGACCGCGCTGCGATCGGTCTTGGCGGCGTCTTCCTGCATCTCGACGCCGAGCTCAACTTCCATCGGCTGTTCGAGCAGGAGATCGAGGCTTTCAGCGTCGCCAGAGTGGCGAGCGAGCAGGGCGCGGCGCTGGCTGCGGCCGGTCTTCAGAGTTCCTGACGATCAGAATCGCCGGGGCACCTGCGATCCGGCGCCTGTCCATCCGGGGCTGCTGCCATAAGTCGCGCTGCCCGGTTCATGGCTTGAACCGCCTCAGCCGGCGTCAGCCGCGCATTTTTCCGGGCATTGTGTCGTTGTGGCTCAGGAAATGGCCGTCGCCACTCCGGCCCTCCGTTGCCGACCCTTTTCAGGTGCGCTACAGGGCGTCAGGACAGGGTTTGAAATCGGGATTTCCTTCATGGCCGACCACGGACACGCCGCCGACATTCCGCAGATGGACTATCCGGAGCATGAGCGCACCTATACGGGCTTCGTGCACTTCGCCGAGGTCGGCACGCTCGCCTGCCTCGCCATCGTCGGGGCGCTCGCGGTCGGCGGCACCAAGCATGCCTGGGGCACGGCCATCATCGGCACGCTGCTGACCCTGGTCGGCACCGGCATCGGCATCGCCGCCCCGTCGATCGGCTGGCGCGCCACGCTCGTTCCCTTCGTCCTCATGCTGCTGGCGCTGCTGCTCTACTGAGCGGCGAAGGCCCGGCATTGACGGAATCGTCAGGACGCTGGCGCAGTTGAGCCGGCGCACTCGTCATCGGAACGTCGTAAAGGGCCGGCTCGATGCCGGCCCTTTCGTTTGGGCGGCGGCCGAAGGTAGCGGGCGATGCGCAGGATCCTGAAGCTTCTCGCCATCGGCGCGTTCTGCGTCTATGGCGCCGTGCTGGCGCTGCTCTATGTCAAACAGCGCGAGATGCTGTATCCGCGCAATCCGGCCCGGGCGGAGATCGCCAGCGCCAATCTGCCGGGCGTCGAGGAGACGGTGCTGAGGGCAGCCGATGGTGAGAAGCTGATCGCCTGGGTGGTGCCGCCGCGCGAGGGCAAGCCGGTCCTGCTGTTCTTTCACGGCAATGCCGGCAATTTCGGCCGGGCGATCCGGCAGACGCGTTTCCGCGCCCTGACGCAGGATGGCACCGGCCTGTTCGCGGTCAATTATCGCGGCTATGGCGGCTCGACGGGCTCACCCAGCGAGGACGGTTTGGCGCAGGACGCGCGCGCCGCCTATGCCGCGGCCGTGGCGCGCTTCGGCGCGGAGCGGCTGGTGGGCTACGGCGAGTCGCTCGGCACCGGCGTGGTGGTTAAGCTGGCGGCGGAGGCTCCGCTCAAGGCGGTGATCCTGGAAGCGCCCTATCTCTCGACCGCTGCGGTGGCGCAGCAGCTCTACCCTTACATCCCGATCGGGCTCTTCATGCACGATCAGTTCCATTCCGACCGGGTCATCGGCAAGGTCAAAGCGCCTGTGCTCGTTCTGCACGGGCAACGTGACGGTGTCATCCCGTTCAGCCAGGGCGAGGCGCTGTTTGCGCTCGCCAATCCGCCGAAGCGCTTCATCCGCTTCCCGGAGGGCAATCACGAGAACCTGCCGGCCCATGGCTCGGTGCCCGAGATCAGGCGCTTCCTCGCCGATCTCGGCACCGGCCGGCTGGCCGGCAGCCAGACGGTGACCGCAGCGGCGCAGTAGGCTGGACTGTCTCAGAGGCGGAACATGCCGCCGCTGCCGAGGCGGGCGGAGCCGGCGCGGGCGATCTGGTTGTTGCCGTCGAGCCCGAGGGCACGCTGATAGGCCTCGCTCGCCTCGGTCTTCTTGCCCTGCTTCTCGAAGGCGAAGCCGCGGCCGGCCCAGGCGGCGGCATTGCGGTTGTCGACATTGAGCGCGGCGGTGAAGTCCTCGAGCGCCGGCTCGTATTTGCCGAGCGCGTTCAGGCTTTCGCCCCGGGCGATATAGGGCGGGGCGGTATAGGGGTTGCGGTCGATCACCGAGTCGAAATCGGTGACGGCCTGCTGGTGCTGGCCTTCCTTCTGGTAGACCAGTCCGCGGGCATGGAAGGCCTCGGCCGCTTCCGGATTGAGGCGGATGGCGGTGTTGAGGTCGCCCAACGCCTGCTGGCTGTTGCCCTGCAGGCGCAGCAGATTGGCGCGGGCGACGAAGGCCGGGGCGTAATTCGGGTTGGCGGTGGTGGCGCGGTTGAAATCCTGCAGCGCGGCGTCGTTGCGCCCGCTCTGGCGCAGCGCCAGGCCGCGATTGGTGTAGGCCGGCGCGAAATTGGCGTCGATCTGCACCGCCTTGGTGAAATCGGAGATGGCGTCGGAATAGCGGCCGATGCGGGCATAGGCGGCGCCGCGCGTGTTGTAGGCCTGCGGGTCGTTCGGGTTGCGGTTGATCACCTCGCTGAGCGAGCCGATGTTGACGCTGGCTGCCTCGGTGTTCTCGGTCTGGAGCTCGGCGACGCCGGCGCCGGAGCTCATGCTCACCGTGTCGCAGCCTGCGAGCGCGAGCGCTAGGCCCGTCGCGATCAGCCAGTTCCTGCCTGTGAGCATGATCTTATCCATCGCCTCGAACTCTCGCCTGCCATGCGGCGCCACCGCCCCGGTGCGCCGCCATCCTCCAAAACGCCCAAGCCCTGACAAAGTTTGGTTAACGAGGCTACCAAAAACAACAGCGCCTGGAGAAGCTCCAGGCGCACGTAGATATCAGTGGCACTAGCTAGTGGCCTAGCCTCTCGCGTGGTCAGACCGCCGGCCGAGCGGGGCGCTCAGGGCGCTTCGGCTTGACCGGGGCCGGCAGCAGGCCTTCGCGCTGCAGCTTCTTGCGGATCAGCTTGCGGGCGCGGCGGACGGCCTCGGCCTTCTCGCGCGCCTTCTTCTCGGACGGCTTCTCGTAATGGCCGCGGAGCTTCATCTCACGGAAGATGCCCTCGCGCTGCATCTTCTTCTTCAGCGCTCGCAGCGCCTGGTCGACGTTGTTGTCGCGAACAAGAACCTGCACGTCTTCAGTCCGTCGTTGTCGGTGGTCCGGAATCGGGGCGGCGACCTCCCGTCCGGGAGATCGCCGCGAGGGTCGTGCGGATACCAGAATTCCCTGGGCCTGTCCACGCTGCAACGCCGCAAAACGCGTGAAAACGCGCGGGTTTCAGGGGCTGGCAGCGCGCCGGCGTTCAGTCGGTGTCGGGGAGGACGCGGGTGACGTGGCCCATCTTGCGGCCCGGTCGCGCCTCGCGCTTGCCGTAGAGATGCAGATGCGTGCCGGGCTCGGCCAGGATGGCGCGCCAGTCATTCGCCTGGTCGCCGATCAGGTTCTGCATGGTGACGCGCCCGCGTCGCGCCGTCGCGCCCAGCGGGAAGCCGCAGACAGCGCGGACATGCTGGTGGAACTGCGAGGTCTCGGCACCCTCGCTGGTCCAGTGTCCGGAATTGTGGACGCGCGGGGCGATCTCGTTGACGACGACCTGCTCGCCGCTCTTGTCCTCGACCAGGAAGAACTCGACGGCGAACACGCCGACATAGCCGAGCGCCTCGCCGATGCGCCGGGCCGCCTCGATCGCAGCGTCCGCCGCAGCCGCACCGATATTGGCGGGTACCTGTGTCAGCGCCAGGATGTGGTCGCGGTGCTCGTTCTCGCAGACGTCGAAGGCGGCGAAGGAGCCGTCGGCAGCGCGGGCGGCGACGACCGAGACTTCGCGGGAAAACGTCACGAAGCCTTCGAGGATCGCCGGGAAATGGCCGATCTCGTCCCAGGCCTGCACGAGATCGGTGCCATCGGCGATCTTGACCTGGCCTTTGCCGTCATAGCCGAAGCGTCGCGTCTTCAGGACGGCCGGGCGGCCGAGTTTGGCGACAGCCTTTTCCAGATCGGCGAGCGAGTCGACCGGTTCGAACGGCGCCAGGGCAAGGCCGAGATCGGCGACGAAGCGCTTCTCGGTGAGACGGTCCTGGGTCACGGCGAGCGCCCTCGCACCGGGATGCAGCGGGGTGCGGGCGGCAAGGAAGGCGGCGGTCGCGGCCGGAACGTTCTCGAACTCGTAGGTCACGACGTCGACGGCGTCGGCGAAGCTGGCGAGCGCGGCCTGGTCCTCATAGGCGCCGATGGTGTGGCGGGCAGCGACCTCATAGGCCGGGCTGTCGGGCTCGGGCGCGAAGATATGGGCGCGCACGCCGAGATCCGCCGCGGCCAGTGCCAGCATGCGGGCGAGCTGGCCGCCGCCAAGGATGCCGAGGACGGCGCCGGGGCCGAGGCCGCGCGGATCGGGCTGGCTCATGCTTCATCCTTCGGGCGCTCAGCGACGGCGGCGCTGAGTTTGGCGCGCCAGGCGTCGAGCCGCTCGGCGATCGCTTCGTCGGAAAGGGCGAGCACGGCGGCGGCGAGCAAAGCGGCGTTGATCGCGCCGGCCTTGCCGATGGCGAGCGTGCCGACCGGGATGCCGCCGGGCATCTGCACGATCGAGAGCAGGCTGTCCTGGCCGGAGAGCGCCTTGGATTCGACCGGGACGCCGAAGACGGGCAGGGGCGTGAGCGAGGCCGTCATGCCCGGCAGATGCGCCGCGCCGCCGGCACCGGCGATGATGACCTTGAAGCCTTCTGCCCTGGCGCCCTTGGCGAAGGCATACATCCGGTCCGGTGTGCGATGGGCCGACATGATGCGCGCATCGAAGGCGATGCCGAGTTCGGCAAGCGTGTCGGCGGCATGGCGCATCGTCGCCCAGTCGGACTGGCTGCCCATGATGATGGCGACGGGTGGGGTCGGCTCGGCCATGAAATCGGCGCTTCCCGGCAGGAGGGAGGAAGCGCGCGATCTAGACCGGCCGCAGCGTCACAGGCAAGCGCCGAATCGGGATTCCTGCGGAATTTCCGTGCCTAAGCGATGATATCAGGCGTCAGCTGGTCTTCGAGATGGGAGATGCGGTCGCGCAGATAGAGCTTGCGCTTCTTCAGGCGTTGGATCTGGATCTGGTTGATCGGGCCGAGGCGTTCGAGCGCATCGATGGCGCTGTCGAGATCGCGATGTTCCTCGCGCAGACGCGCGAGTTCCGCCTGCAGGCCCTCGATCTCCTCCTGGCTCAGTTCGAATCCCATGAAGCCGTCTCATCATCGCCGCGATCGCGGCCGACTATGCGCAGGCGCGGGCGGCCCGGCAAGGGTGTCGTCGGCGCGATGCGGGCCGGCTCGCTTGCATTCACGCGCCTCGGGAAAGGTCCCGGAAGGGATCACAGAAACTCATGGTGCAGTGCACGTCTGCCCCGCAGACGTGAAGCCGGCTCTGTGTCAAACTTCTCTTGCTAGAACGCTCATCAGGAGGATCCAGATGTCGCTGCAGACACATCTCGCCGAGCTCGAACGCAAGCATCGCCAGCTCGAGGAAGCCATCGCCCAGGCGGTCGCCAGTCCCTCGTCGAACGATCTTGGCGTGGCAGAGCTCAAGCGGAAGAAGCTGCTGCTGAAGGATGAGATCGAGCGCGTGCGGCTGACCATGCCGGCACCGACACTACACTGAAATAACAGAGCGGACCGCGGCGGTCCGTGACGAATTCGCGCAAAGGCGCGCTTCACCGGCCCCGGAAGGGGCCGGTTTTTTGTCGCCACGAGCTTTGCCAACTCCCGTCGGGTGGGCGGCCGTCACTGACGCCGGGCTTGGACGCGATCGAGAGATCGTGCGAGAATGCGTGCAGTCGAAAGGAATGCGCCGTTGGCCCGTGTCGATAGACACAATACCGCACGCTATTGGAACGTGACCGGCGTCGACGGACTCAGCTGCCTCCACGCCGACTTCACGACGCATGACTACGCGCCGCACCAGCACGAAGCCTTTGTCGTCGCGGTGACGGAGAGCGGCGGCTCCGAGTTCAAGAGCCGTGGCCGCAGCGACGAGGCTCGCGAGAGCGTGCTGCTCGTCTTCAATCCCGCCGAGCCCCATTCCGGCCGCATGGGCTGGAGCAAACGCTGGCGCTATCGCTCGTTCTATCTGACGCAGCCCGCCATCGATCAGGTCACGGCCGATCTCGGCATCGACCGCCCGGCCTATTTCATGCGCAATGTCGTTGGCGATGCCGATCTGATCGCGGCTTTCGCCCGGCTGCACCGCAGCCTGGACGACGGCCATGATCCGCTTGAAGAGCGCGAGCTCCTCGTCGCCAGCTTCGGCCAGCTCTTCGCGCGTCATGGCGACGGCGCCCACGCGATCCCGACTGCGCCGCGCGACGAGGCTGCGCTTTCGCTCGTGACCAGGCGGATGGCCTCGCAGCATGCGGAAAGCGGGCTGAGCCTGACCGAGATGGGGCTTTGGGTCGACATGACCTCGTTCCAGCTCATCAGCCTGTTCAAGCGTACGGCCGGCCTGACGCCCCACGCCTATCTGACCCAGCTCCGGCTGAAGTCGGCGATTCGGCAATTGAAGACCGGCGCGCCGATCGCGGACGCGGCGCTGGCCAGCGGCTTCTATGACCAGAGCGCCCTGACCCGGCATTTCAAGCGCTCCTTCGGGATCACGCCGCTGCAGTACCAGCGAGCGGGTGCTGTTGGCCTGACCCGCTGATCTTTCAATTTCCGCCAATACGGTTCCAAGCCGCGTCCCCAGACTTCTTCGAAAAGGAGTCTTCTTGTGACGCGCTATTTCTGCCTGGACGAGCCGGAGGTGTTCGCCCTCGAAACCGTCGTGACGGCCGCCGAGCCGGGCCGTATCCGGCTCGATCGCTCGCCGTTCTATCCCGGTGGTGGCGGCCAGCTTCCCGACAAGGGCGCATTGCAGTGGTCGGGCGGCGAGGTTGCGATCGCCGGCTTCGAGGACACAGGCGATGGCATCTGGCATCTTCTGGCCGAGCCGATCTTGCTCTCGGGAGCCGTGGTCGCCGAGGTCGACCGCCCGTTCCGGCAGCTCATGCGCGAGCTCCACACCGATCTGCACATCGTCAATGCGCTGGTCTATCAGGGCTTCGACGGCGCGCTCGTCACCGGCGTCCAGATGAACGAAGACGGCACGGCGCGGATCGATTTCGATCTGCCAGAGGCCGACAATGAGCGCCTGCGCAGTCTCGAGGGCGCCATCAACGCCGTGATCAGGCAGGACTTGCCGGTCTGCGAAACCCATGTCGGCGAGGGCGAGGCGTTCGACGAGCCCGGCCTGATCCGCTCGCGCTCGGTCACGCCGCCGCCGACGGCCGATGGCCGGATCAGGATCGTCGAGATCGCCGGGCTCGATCGCCAGGCCTGCGGCGGTACGCATCTGGCGTCGACCGGGGCGTCGCGCCCGCTGCGCATCCTGAAGATCGACAACAAGGGCCGGCACAACCGGCGCCTGCGCATCGGTCTCGACGGCGTGTGAGGTCGGCCATGTCCGTGCTGTTGAAAGGGCTCTGGGCGCGTCCGCTCCTGCTGCTCTGGCTGCCGCCGCTGTTCTGGGCGGGGAATCTCGTCCTTGGCCGCGCACTGGGACCGAGCTTTCCGCCGGTTTCGCTCGCCGTCGGGCGCTGGCTCGTGGCGTTGGCCTGCCTTGCTCCGTTCATCGGCCGGCAAGCCTGGCGGGAACGGGCGCTGCTGCGGCAGCATCTTGCCCTCATCGTCGCCTGCGGCGCCTTCGGCATCGCCGGCTACAACGCGCTGGGATATCTCGCTCTGCGGACGACGCCAGCCGCCAGCGTCGCCTTCCTCAACTCGACCCTGCCGCTGATGGTGCCGCTCGCGGCTTTCGCACTCGGTGTCGAGCGTGTCTCTGGCCGGACCCTCGCCGGCATCACGCTGTCCTTCGCCGGCGTGATCTGGATCGTCGCGCGCGGCGACCTACAACAGCTCGGCGGATTGCGGGCCGATGGCGGCGAGTTCCTGGTGCTGATCGCCGTCGCCAACTACGCGATCTATTCCGTCCTGCTGCGGCGCAAGCCGGCAAGCTTGAGCCCGCTCGTCTTCCTGGCCGCGACCATGGCGGCGGGCCTGCTGGTGCTTGCACCGTTCTGGGTGTTCGAGTTGGCGCAAGGCGCGCGCATTCCGACCGATTCCGGCTCGATCGCAGCGGTTCTCTATATCGGCGTGTTCGCCTCGCTGATCGCCTTCATCCTCTGGGGGCATTGCGTCGCGACGCTCGGCCCGAGCGTCACCGGTGTCTCGTTCCATCTGGTCGCGCTGTTCACGGCCCTGCTCGCGGTCGCGATCCTGGGCGAGCCGGTGCGTGGCTTCCATCTCGTCGGCATGGCGCTGATCCTCGCCGGATTCTTCCTGGCGACGGGGACCTGGACTGGAGCTCGGCTACGACTGGCGCGGCAACCCGGCTCGTCTCGGCTCTGAGGGGCGCCATGGATACGATCGAGATCCTGCGCAGGCTCGTCGCCTTAGACACCACCTCGCGGCGCTCCAATCTCGATCTGGTCAACTGGACTGCCGACTATCTAGATCGTGCGGGCGTGCGGGTCCGTCTGACCAGCGACGCCTCGGGCGAAAAGGCCAACATCCTGGCGACGATCGGCCGGGATGAGCCGGGTGGTATCGTCCTCTCCGGGCATACCGATGTCGTTCCGGTCGATGATCAGGACTGGGCGAGCGATCCGTTCCAGCTCGCGAACCGGGATGGGCGTCTGCATGGCCGCGGCGCGGTCGACATGAAAGGCTTCGTCGCGGCCTGTCTCGCAGCCGTCCCGGGCTGGCGGGCCCGGGAGCTGCGTAGGCCGATCCATCTGGCTTTGTCCTATGACGAGGAGGTCGGCTGCCTCGGCGTGCCCTCGCTGATCGCCGACATGCTGGCACATTGCCCACGTCCGGCGCTCGCCATCATCGGTGAGCCGACGCAGATGCGCATCGGGATCAGCCATCGCGGCTTCTACGGCTATCGCAGCATCTTCCATGGCCGCGCCGCCCATTCGAGCGACCCGCGCCTCGGCGCCAGCGCGATCGAGCCGGCGGCGGCATTCGTCGCAGCACTCGCCGGCTTTGGGAGGCAGGACGACCGGGCAGCGACCACCGTCAACATCGGCAAGATCGCCGGCGGCAGCGCCATCAATATCGTTCCCGAACGCTGCGAGGTCGTCTGGGAGTTCCGGCCGCCCGACGAGACTGCCGTTGGCTCCGTGCTCGTCGAGGTGGAGAACTTCGGAGCTGGACTGCCTGATGGGGTGAGCGTCGAGACGCTGCCGCTGGCGTGTGTCCTGCCGCTCGATTGCGCGGCGGACAGCCCGGCTGTGGCGGTGGCGCGTAAGCTCGGTGGCCTGTGGCCGCCGCGCGCAATGCCGTTCGGGACCGAAGCCGGCTTCTTCCAGCAGGCTGGAATACCGGCCCTGGTCTGTGGCCCCGGCTCGATTGCGCAAGCGCACCAGCCGAACGAATGGATCGCCATCGCCGAGCTCGTGGCGGCGGATCGATTCCTTGCACGCGTTGGGGACTGGGCGGCTGTCGACCGCAGCAGCGCCTGAGGCTTTGGCAAGCGACGCTCAGCCCGCCTTGATGCCGGCCATGAGGTCGCAGCGCGTCGAAAACAGCTGCTGCCCGGCGAAGTCGACAAAGACTCTCACCTTCGGCGAGAGGTTGCGGTTTGACGGCCAGATCAGGCTGAACTGGCCGGGGCCTTCGATCTCGGCGTCCAGCAAGGTACGGAGAGTGCCGCTGGCCAGCGGTTCGCGCACCAGGAAGTCCGGCATGCAGGCAATGCCGAGTCCTGCGACCGCGGCTCCTCGGACTGCCTCCATGTTGTTGCAGACCAGGGCGGTGCGCGGCGTTGGCGCCTGCTGGCCAGGAGGCAGGTGCAGTGGCCAGGGCTGAATCTTGCCGCTGTTGGGAAAGCGGAAGCGGATGCCGTGATGCCGACCAAGATCGCTCGGCGAGGCAGGAACGCCATGGCGCTCCAGATAGGAAGGGGCGGCGCAGAGCAGCATCTGGAACGGGCGGAGCGGCCGCGCCATCAGGCGGGAATCCGGAAGCTCGCCGCTGCGGATCGCGACATCAATCCCTTCCTCGATCAGGTCGACGATGCGGTCGTTGAAATCGATGTCGACCTCGATATCGGGATACTGCGCCATGAATTCGGGCAGCACCGGCAGCAGCAGATGGTAGCTGACGATCGGTGCGCTGATGCGCAACGAGCCGCGCGGGGTTTCCGCCGCTCGCGCGACCATCGAGCGGGCATCGTCGAGATCATCGAGAACGCGCCGGCAGCGCTCATGGAAAGCGCGGCCTTCTTCGGTCAGGCGCAGATTGCGGGTCGAGCGCTGGAAGAGCCGGACCCCCAGCTCTTCCTCCAACCGCGACACCGCCTTGCCGATCGCCGAGGCGGAGATCCCCAGCACCCGCCCCGCCGCGACGAAGCTGCCGAGATCGGCGGTGCGTACGAAGGGCAACAGCCCGCTCAACCTGTCCATACCCAGCCTCTCGCCAACATCAATTCGAGCGTTTTATTCCAGTATGTATGGAATTAGGCCAGCCTTATTGGGCGATTACGTCCGACATAGCATGCTTTCAGTCGGAAGATGACGGAGCGGTCGCGCATCGCGCCTTCCGAGACAGCGAACGGAACCAGCTCATCATGACGGATCAGATCACGCGGTCGCGCGCGGCCGAGCGGGCGCTCGTACTTTTGTCCGTCTGCCTCGCGGCGGCTGCGATGCCGCTGACCTTCACCGGGACGGCGGTCGCCCTCCCGGCCATCGGCAAGGCGTTGGGTGGCAGCCCGATCGCTCTCAACTGGGTCACCAACGCCTTCATGCTGACGTTCGGATCAAGCCTGATGGCGGCCGGTGCGCTGGCGGACGCCTATGGTCGCAAACGCGTCTTCCTGATCGGTGTTGGAGCCTTTGCCGCAGTTTCGGCGGCGCTTGCCGTCGTGCCGGATATCGTCTGGTTCGATTTCGGGCGAGCAACGCAGGGCGCGGCGGCGGCCGCAGCCTTCTCCGGAGGCATGGCCGCGCTCGCCCAGGAGTTCGACGGCGTGTCGCGCGTGCGCGCCTTCAGCATCGTCGGCACGAGCTTCGGAATCGGCCTCGCCTTCGGCCCGATCGGATCGGGCATGATGATCGATGCGTTCGGCTGGCGCAGCATATTCGGCCTCGTCGTCACGCTGGCCCTGCTATCCCTGCTGCTCGGTGCGCGGAGCCTGTCCGAATCCCGCGATCCGCAAGCCCGCGGCCTCGATTGGCCGGGTGCGCTCAGCTTCACGGCCGCCCTGGCGTTGCTCACCTATGGCGTGCTGCTGGTGCCGGAGCGTGGCTGGTCCGATCCGAGCGCACTTGGGTTGCTCGCCGGCGCCGTCGTCATGTTCGTCGCCTTCGGGATGATCGAGCGGCGCGTCGCCCGGCCGATGCTGGATCTCACGCTGTTCCGCTATCCACGCTTCGTCGGCGTGCAGTTGCTGGCGGCGGCGCCGGCCTATGCTTTCGTCGTCCTGCTGATCCTGTTGCCGATCCGGTTCATTGGCATCGAGGGCCTGAGTGAGGTCGCAGCCGGCCGATTGATGATCGCGCTGTCGGCGCCGCTGCTGGTTCTGCCGCTCGTGGCCGGGCTGCTGACCCGTTGGTTCACGCCCGCCACGATCTGCGGTCTCGGCCTGCTGGTCTGCGCGCTTGGCCTGTTCTGGCTGAGCCGCGTTGCGGTTGGCGGCGACGTCACGGCCGTCATCATGCCGATGCTGCTGATCGGCATCGGCATCAGCTTGCCCTGGGGGCTGATGGACGGCCTTGCCGTCAGCGTCGTGCCGAAGGAGCGGGCCGGCATGGCCACGGGCATCTTCAGCACCACGCGCGTCGCCGGAGAAGGCATCGCGCTGGCGGTGGTCGGCGCCGTCCTGTCGGCGTTAACGGCACAGCATCTGGCGGCCGACGGTGGGGCGGCGGGCCAGGCGGGGCCTGCTGCTCAGAGGCTGGTCACAGGGAACCTCTCCGGCGCGGCCGAGGCGATGCCGGTAGCCAGTCGCGCTGACCTGATCGCCGGCTATGGCGACGCCTTCGCCATGCTGCTCCTGATGCTCTGTGCCGTCACGGTCGTCACTGCCCTCGTCGTCTTCGCCTTTCTCGGATGGAAGCGCGAGCCGGTTTCGGAGGTGGTCGAGGACGTCGAAGACGGGGCGGCCTCGCGAGCCTGACCGGCTCCAGGGCGCATTTGCTGGTCATGGCAGCGCTCGGCAGCGCACGAAACGGGCAGCGTCGAGCATGCCGTCACGACACCGACGCCATCGCGTTCCGCCCCGAACCTCTGGGCTTTGCCGAATTCGACCGGTCAGGACGCGGCAAGCTTCTCCTGCGCAGCCTGCACCAGCGCTTCCAGCGTCGGGCGCGTCGGAGCAAAGAAGGTCGTGCCGGTGTGCGGCGTCGAGAAATCCAGCAGCCGATCGTAGGCACCCGGCGGGGCGCCGACATACATGCGCTGCAGCATCGTCTCGATCACCCAGAGATAGCGCGAGTAGCCGATGAAATAGGTGCCGAACTCGCGCTGGCCGGGCCGGCCGAACGGCATGTTGTCGCGCAGGATGTCGTGCTCGTTGCCGTCGGCATCGACGATCGTGGCCAGCGACTTG
This sequence comes from Allobosea sp. P4_H5, assembly GCF_056400825.1. Taxonomy (NCBI): domain Bacteria; kingdom Pseudomonadati; phylum Pseudomonadota; class Alphaproteobacteria; order Hyphomicrobiales; family Alloboseaceae; genus Allobosea; species Allobosea sp. P4_H5. The sequence continues at coordinate 365,050 of NZ_JBFUKM010000002.1, forward strand.
TGCGATTTGCGCGGCGCGGCGTCGTCGTCGATCTCGACGTTGTCGATCTTGGTGCGCCCGATGATCGCCTCCTGAAGCGGCGTCGGAACCTCCGCCCAGGCCTTGAGATCGTGCAGGTATTTCTGGATGACGACGTAGCTGCCGCCGGCGAAATCGGCATCTTCGTCGCCGACCAGCGCCGATGCCGGCAGGTCGAGGCCGGTCGGATTGGCGGTGCCGTCGACGAAGCCCAGAAGATCGCGCGCGTCGAAATAGCGAAAGCCCGAGACCTCGTCGACGACCGCGACGCTGTCGCCGAGGCTGTCGAGCAGGAGGCGCTCGAATTCGAAGCACAGATCGGGGCGTTCCGAGCGGATATGGAAAAGCAGGTCGCCCGGCGTCGACGGAGCGTCGTGGGCCGCGCCCGCGATCGGCGCGAAGGGCTTCAGCTCCCGCGGCCGCTTGCCAGGATCGAGACGGTCCCAGAGGCTGTGACCGATGCCGACGATGCAGGACAGCCGGGCGGAGAGATCGCGAAACCCGACGGTCTTGACGAGGTCGTCGAGCCCGTCGAGTGCTGCGCAGGCCTTCGCCAGGGCGGCTTGCTCGCTTCCGACGGTAACCACGAGAAAGACGGCGGCGCGCGACAGGGGCGCGTCGATGCTCTGCGCCTCGATCGGCACCCTGTCCCAGTTCTTGCCCGTCATCGCGGCTGCTCCAACTCGCTTCAGAAAGAACTGCGGACATTGCGACGGTCATGTTACCGCCCGTTCACAGCGCCCCGCGCCATCTGGCGCAGCTTGAATTTCTGGATCTTCCCGGTCGAGGTCTTCGGGACCTCGGTGAAGACCACCGTCCGCGGGTATTTGAACGAGGCGAGCAGCGCCTTGATCAACCGTCGCTCCCTATCCGTCAAATCCGTTTTGTGTCGAGGTCCCGCGCGACTGGGCTGGCAGCGAGTGGCTGGGGTCCATATCGCTCACTCTAAGGTGGCCCGCACAACCTCTTGGAATCACGAGCGACCCGGCCGCCGCTCAACCTTTTTCGGGAGGGACTTCCAAAGTCGACACAACGATTGAACCGTTGCTCCTTGGGGTAATAATGATAAGAATACAGCCGCCATCGGGTAGCTCCATTCTTGCACGGTGAATCGAATGCCCTTAAGGCGCACAAGTATCAACTCTGAGTCAAACCCAAGTAAGCTGGAGGCTATAAAACTAGAATACGGTTTTGTCTCGTCTCATTTGCGAGATATAGTTAATGCTCGACTCGCATCAATAGGTGTGTATCTTGCTGCATTGGGAATATATTTTAATGCGTCGAATAGCTTTCTTTCCTTTATTGCTATTAATATAATTACTTTTGTTATCTGGCGGATAGAACTTAGAAATAGGGTAATAATAAGAACTTGTACCCGAAGATTGACAAGTATTGAGAGAGATTTTTTTAAGTATTCAGACGGTTTCTTCGTTTCTAGTCATCCTCTCCATACGGCAGAAGGGCGTCACGATCCTGTGAGGGGTACAATAAATGACGTCAGGGAAGTAGTGTTCATACCTTATGTAATTTTTCGAATGAGTATTTGGTTTCTTAAATTTAAACGGACGATCAGAAATAATTCTTCACGAGAGAGGCATATTATTTCTGATGATAATTTGAGTACGGTGTCAATTTTTAGAAAGCCAAATCGTGGAAGTGCTGAAAAGAGAATATTTTCTTCGCGATTTCATACAATATTGCCTAAATCTCTGATGTCTTTGTATTTTGTTCAGTACAGAATAGGCCAGAAATCTAGATTTTTGAGCTACTCAGCAACGATGGATATTCTTTTTACTCTCATTCTTGCTGCAAGTTTGCTTCGAATTGCGGCTTTGCCTATCATGAAATACCTTTAGCTCGCCATGCGTCCGACAAGATGCGTTAATCGTAGCCTATCTGGTTGTTTTGTATCGGCCTGTAGGAGTTGTTCTCTGCGGTCGATCGGACGAGATGGCGTGATCATGCCGCCGTATCGATAATGAGCTGGTTCTCTTTTATCGGACGAAGGGCTCTTGATGTATTCGATGCTGTCGGGGTCCACCCCGATCGGAGAATGTGATCTCTCTGCCGGGGCCTTTGCGTGATGCTGCACGCCAAAAGAGATGGCGATCGCAAGGAAATGCGTGCCCGTTCTACAACAGTACTAGTTGGAACGGGTTGAGCCGAGATTTCCTGTCGAGCGCTGTCATATCATCGAATGCTGCCTCCTTACCTGCTGGAGGCAGCATGCGGCTCACAGCGCCCGCGCCATCTCGCGCAGCTTGAATTTCTGGATCTTGCCGGTCGACGTCTTCGGCACTTCGACGAAGACTACGGTCCGCGGGCATTTGAACGAGGCGAGCAGCGTCCTGCACCAGGCGATGATCTCGTCCTGCGTGGCGGTCTGCCCCGGTTTCAGTTCGACGAAGGCGCAGGGCGTTTCGCCCCATTTCTCGTCGGGGCGAGCGACGACGGCGGCGGTCTGCACCGCCGGATGCTTGTAGAGCGCGTCCTCGACCTCGATCGAGGAGATGTTCTCGCCGCCGGAGATGATGATGTCCTTGGAGCGGTCCTTGAGCTGGATATAGCCGTCGGGATGCATCACGCCGAGATCGCCGGAGTGGAACCAGCCGCCCTCGAAGGCGGCCTTGGTCGATTTCGGGTTCTTGAGATAGCCCTTCATCACGACATTGCCGCGGAACATCACCTCGCCGAGTGTCTCCCCATCATGCGGCACGCGCTGCATCGTCTCGGGGTCGAGCACGTCGAGCCCTTCCAGCGCCGGATAGCGCACGCCCTGGCGCGCCTTCAGCGCCGCCTGCTCGGCGCCCGGCAGGGCGTCCCAGGCGCCGTTCCATTCGTTGACCACGGCGGGGCCGTAGACCTCGGTCAGCCCGTAGAGATGGACGACGTTGAAGCCGGCCTGCGCCATGCCGGCGAGCACGGCCTCGGGCGGCGGGGCGGCGGCTGTGAAGAAATTCACCTTCTGCGGGAAGCCGCGGCGCTCGGCATCGGGCGCATTGAGCAGCGCCGACATCACGATTGGCGCGCCGCACATATGGGTGACGCCATGGTCGGCCAGCGCATCGTACATCGCCTTCGCCCGGACCTGACGCAGGCAGACATGGGTGCCGGCGAGCAGCGAGATCGTCCAGGGGAAGCACCAGCCATTGCAGTGGAACATCGGCAGGGTCCAGAGATAGACCGGGTGCCGTCCCATGCCGCCGGTGAGCACGTTCGAGGTCGCCAGCAGGTTGGCGCCGCGATGGTGGTAGACCACGCCCTTGGGATCGCCGGTGGTGCCGGAGGTGTAGTTCAGCGCGATCGCATCCCATTCGTCGGATGGCATCAGCCAGTCGAAATCGGGATCGCCCTGCTTGAGAAAATCCTCGTATTCGACGCTGCCGAGCCGCTCGCCTGGGCCGTCATAGACCGGGTCGTCATAGTCGATGACCAGCGGCTTCACCTTGCAGAGCGCCAGCGCCTCCTTGACCGTCTTCGAGAATTCGCGGTCGGCGATCAGCACCTTGGCCTCGCCATGGTCGAGCGAGAAGGCGATGATCGCGGCGTCGAGGCGGGTGTTGAGCGTGTTGAGGACGGCGCCGCACATCGGCACGCCGTAATGGCATTCGAGCATGGCCGGTGTGTTCGGCAGCATCGCCGCCACCGTGTCGTTCTTGCCGATGCCATGCTGCTTCAGCGCCGAGGCGAGCCGGCGGGTGCGGGCGTAGAGCTCGGCATAAGTCCGCTTCAGGGGCCCGTGGATGACGGCGATGTGGTTCGGGAAGACGCTGGCCGCGCGCTCGAGGAAGGGCAGCGGCGAGAGCGGCTGGAAGTTCGCCGGGTTGCGATCGAGATCGGTGTCGTAGGGGGAGATCGGCATGGCTCTGGCATTCCCGGCGGTTGTTGCCGGACAGCCTAGAAGCGCGCTCCGTCACGGGCAATCAGCCGAAGAGCGGACGCACGCCGTCGAAGACCAGTTTCACGCCGACCGCGATCAGCAGCCAGTAGATGATGGTGTAGAAGCGCTCGGCCGGGACGCGCCGGACCAGCCAGACGCCGGCGATGGTCGAGAGGATCGCGACTGGGGCAAGCGCGGCCGATGCCATCAGGTTCTGATGGCTGAACTGACCGAGGAAGAAATAGGGCAGCACCTTGATCCAGTTCATCAGCGCGAAGAACAGCGCGCCGGTGCCGACGAAGACCGCCGGCGGCAGGCGCTGCGGCATGGTGTAGATCTGGAAGGGCGGGCCGCCGGCATGGGCGATCATGCTCGTGAATCCGCAGATCGCGCCCCAGAGCGTGCCGGCCGCATAGTTCGCCCTGGTCACCGGCTGGGCCGCCGTCTTGCCGGCGAGGAGACGGCGCAGAGCGAAGCCGATCGAGATCACGCCGACGGCGAGGCCGACGACGGCGTCAGAAACCTTCGCCGCCAGCAGATAGCCGGCGAGGACGCCGAGCAACATGCCGGGGATGAGGGTGGCGAGGTTTCGGCGGTCGAAGTCACGGCGATAGGACCAGACCGAGACGACGTCCTGGATGATCAGGATCGGCAGCATGATCGCCGCCGCCTGCACGGGCGAGACGATCAGCGCCATCAGCGGCAGCGAGAGCAGGCTGAGGCCCGCGAAACCGCCCTTGGACAGCCCCATCAGGATGACGGCCGGCACCATGACGGCGAAGAAGGTGAGGTCGAAGGTCATTCAGGTCGAAAGGCCATGCCTCGGCAAAGGCGGGGATGCGCGGGATGTGCAGGGCAACCCATCCGGTTGCGCTGAAAGTCTGACAGACGAACGCTTGCACGCAAGCGGCGGACATGGGCACGATCCCGCGCCAAATCCGGCCCGCAGACGGCCAGCCCGGAGTCCAGCTCTAGGCGCAATACCCGGCAAAGAGGAACGCTTTTCATGACTGCCAGCCATGCAAGCCGCTATGCGCAGATCTATGCCGCCTGGCAGCGGGACCCTGAAGCCTATTGGGCCGAGATCGCCGGGGGCATCGAGTGGATCAAGCCGCCGCAGCAGATCGTCGATGCGAAGGCCGGCATCTATGGCCGCTGGTTCCCGGATGCGAGCTGCAATACCTGCTTCAATGCGCTGGATAGGCATGTCCGCGACGGCCGCGCCGAGCAGACGGCGCTGATCTACGACAGCCCGGTCACCGGCACCAAGCAGCGTTTCACCTATGCGCAGATGCTCGACGAGGTCGCAACGCTCGCGGCCGTGCTGCAGGATCAGGGCGTCGGCAAGGGCGACCGCGTCATCCTCTATATGCCGATGATCCCGGAGGCGGCCTTCGCCATGCTGGCCTGCGCCCGCATCGGCGCGGTGCATTCGGTGGTGTTCGGCGGCTTCGCCGCCAAGGAACTGGCGACCCGCATCGACGACGCCACGCCCAAGCTGATCATGACCGCGACCTGCGGCATCGAGCCCACTCGCGTGGTCGAGTACAAGCCGCTGCTCGACGCGGCGATCGATCTCGCCACGCACAAGCCCGATGCTTGCATCGTGCTGCAGCGGCCGCAGGTCGATGCCTCCATGCATGTCAGCCGCGACAAGAATTGGCGCACCCTCGTCGCCGCTGCGCGCGCGAACGGGCGCAAAGCAGACTGTGTCGAGGTCGCCGCGACCGATCCGCTCTATGTGCTCTACACCTCCGGCACCACCGGCCGGCCCAAGGGCGTGGTGCGCGACAATGGCGGGCACATGGTCATGCTCGTCGCGACCATGACGCAGCTCTACGATGTCAGGCCCGGTGAGGTGATGTTCACCGCCTCCGATGTCGGCTGGGTCGTCGGTCACAGCTATATCGTGTACGGCCCGCTGATCCAGGGCGCGACCTCGATCCTCTATGAGGGCAAGCCGGTCGGCACGCCCGACCCCGGCGCCTATTGGCGGGTGATCGCCGAGCACAAGGCAGTGGCGATGTTCACCGCACCGACCGCCTTCCGGGCGATCCGCAAGGAAGACCCGCAGGCGACCTATCTCAAGGACTACGATCTCTCGCAGTTCCGCACGCTCTTCCTCGCCGGCGAGCGCGCCGATCCCGATACGCTGAAATGGGCCGAAGAGGTGCTGAAGGTGCCGGTGGTCGACCATTGGTGGCAGACCGAGACCGGCGCCTGCATGGTCGGCAATCCGGTGGGGCTGGGATTGCTGCCGATCAAGCATGGCTCGCCGAGCGTGCCGCTGCCCGGCTATGACATCCAGTGCCTCGACGAGGGCGGCAAGCCGGTGCCGGCCGGGACGATGGGCGCGATCGTCGCCAAGCTGCCGCTGCCGCCCGGCGCACTGCCGACGCTCTGGCAGGACGATGCCCGCTTCCGCAGCGCCTATCTCGAGACCTATCCCGGCTTCTACAACACCTCGGATGCCGGCTTCATCGACGCGGACGGCTATGTCTTCATCATGGGGCGCACCGACGACATCATCAACGTCGCCGGCCACCGGCTCTCGACCGGTGGCATGGAGGAGGTGCTGGCCTCACACCCGGCCGTGGCCGAATGCGCCGTTGTCGGGATCAAGGATGCGCTCAAGGGCGAGCAGCCCTGCGGCTTCGTCGTGATGAAGGCGGGCGTCACACAGTCGCCGGCCGAGGTCGAGAAGGAATTGGTCGGCCTGGTGCGCGACAAGATCGGTCCGGTCGCCGCCTTTAAGCTGGCAATCACCGTGGCCCGTCTGCCGAAGACGCGCTCCGGCAAGATCCTGCGCGCGACGATGAAGAAGATCGCCGACGGCGAGGAGTATGCGATGCCGGCGACGATTGAGGACCCGGCCGTGCTGGGCGAGATCGGGACCGCGCTGAAGGGCAGGGGGGTCGGCTGACAGCTCGCCGCGCAGTTCGACAAAAATACAACTTTACGTTGCTTTAAACAAAATCGTTCAGGATCGCAGGCGCTTATCCCGCCGGATTTAAACGATGGCGCCTCGCTCACGCGTCGGATTGCTGGCCTTGGCGATCGGTGCGCTGCTCGCGCCGATCGGCGTCGTCCTTGCGCCGCGCGATGGCGCGACCGTTCTCGTCCTCGCCGCAAGCTCTGCCGCAGCCGCGGAGGCGGTGAGCCTTGCTGACGGTGTCATCCTCGCACCGGTTGGCCGTTTCGGACTGCTGGCGCGTTCGCAATCTCCTGGCTTTTCGACGCGCCTCTACAGCTCCGGCGCTGCGCTCGTCCTGGCAGGGCTGGGCGGTGGCTGTTCCGGTCAGGCGCGCGATCCCCTTACTTCAGCGAGACGGTCCCTATGAGCCAGAGCCTCGAGACGTTCCGCCGTGCTTTCGCCAAGCCGCTGATGACAGGGCAATGGCTGCTGGTGCCGGTGACCTGTGCCGTCGGCTGGCTCGCCGGCCATCCGGCACTGCTCGCGATCGGTCTGGTCTCGACCCTGCTGGCCGCCGCCACGACCCTGGCCTGGCGCTCGGATGGGATCGGCCTGTCGACGCGGCTAATCTCGACCATCGCGATCAACGGGCAGGTGGCGCTGCTGGTCTTCGCCGCCGAGGGCACGCGCTATCAGATCGACATGCACATGGCCTTCTTCGCTGCGCTGGCGGTGATGACGGCCTGGTGCTGCTGGCGCTCGATCCTGGCCGCGACGGTGGTCGTGGCGGTGCACCATCTCGTGCTCAACTTCGTCTATCCCGCGGCTGTGTTCCCCGATGGCAGCGAATTCGCCCGCGTGATCGTCCACGCCGTCATCCTGCTGGCCGAGGCGGGTGCGCTGATCTGGATCGCGCAACGGCTGGCGGCAGCTCTCAGCCAGGCTGACGAGGCAGCTTCGACGGCACTGACCAATCAGGAGCGTGCCGAAGCGCTCCGGCATGACAGTGAAGCGAGCGAGACCGAGCGCGCCGCGGTCGAAGCGCATTTGCTCGAGGCCGTCGCCGGCGTCGTCGATGCGGCCAAGCGCGGCGATTTCTCGGCCAGGACCGTCCGCACCGATGATCTCGGCCGGTTCAGCGCGCTGGTGAGCGGTATCGACGAACTGACGCAGGCTTGCGAATCCTTCCTGGACGAGACCGACCATGCGCTTTCGGCGCTGGCCGATGGCGACCTCAGCACACGGATGTCGATCCGTTTCGAAGGTCGTCTGGCTGCCGTGGCCGGCAATTTCAACCGCTCGGCGGAGGCGCTCGCCGGAGCGCTGGCGGCCGTGGCGAGCAATGCTGCCCAGACGCGCAGCGCCGCCGAGGACATCCTCTCGGCGACGCTCGACCTGTCGCAGCGCGGGCAGAGCCAGGCAAATGCGTTGCAGGACACCTCGAGCGTCGTCGAGGAGATCGCGGCGACGGTGCGCCAGACCTCCGAGATCGTCCAGGCGGCAGCGCGCAAGGCGCGTTCGACCGCCGACGATGCCGGGGCCGGCGTCGCGGTGGCGGGGCGCGCGGTCGAGGCGATCGACAAGATCGACCAGCAGGCGCGCCGGATCGTCGACATCGTCGAGGTCATGGACGGGCTCGCCTTCCAGACCAATCTGCTGGCGCTGAACGCCTCGGTCGAGGCGGCGCGGGCGGGCGAGGGCGGGCGCGGTTTCGCCGTGGTCGCGACCGAGGTCCGCCGGCTCGCCCAGCAATCGGCCGATGCGGCGCGCGACGTCCGGGCGCTGATCAGCGAGACCAAGGTCCATGTCGACGAGGGTGTGAAGCTGGTGCGCGAGACTGGCGCCAGCCTGACCGCCATCTCCGGCGAGGTCGAGGAGGTCGCGCAGGCCTTCGGCGAGATCAACCAGGCGACAACCGAGCAGTCGCAGGGCGTCGGTGCGATCGAGCGGGCGTTGGCCGAGATCGATGCGGCCACGCAGGACAATGCCCGGGCGGCGGAACGCACCGCAGCCGCCGGGCGCGGCATGGCCGAGGCGGCCGAAGCGGTTGCGAGGCTGGCGGGGGGCTTCCGGTTCGATGGTTCGCAGGTCGGCGCAGGACTGCGCCGGGCCGCCTAGTGGAATCGCCCTCAGAACCCGATCGCGGCGCCGTTCCAGCGCAGCAGCCGCGCCGGCAATTCCAGCCGCATCAGATCCTCGCCGACGATCAGCGGCCCGGCATAGCCGCCGGCCCGGACTTCGGCGAAGAGCGCCGCGGTGTCGGCCCCTGGCGGGACGAGATGGGTCAGCGCCAGCGCTTCGACGCCGGCGCGCATGGCGAGGCCGGCCACAACCGCCGGGGTCATGTGATAGCTCTGGACCGACGCGACGGTTTCCGCCGAGCGCACGCCGGCGGTGACCGGCATCTGGCTGTCGATGAAGACCTCGCAGACCAGGAGATCGCAGCCTTGCGCGGCCTGTTCGAGCGACGGCGTCAGGCGGGTGTCGCCGGAGAAGACGATGCGGCTGCCATTGGCCGAGAGGCTGAGCCCGAAGGCCGGCTCGACCGGCTTGTGGTCGACGAGGAAGGCTTCGACCGCGAGGGCGCCGAGCCCGGCGATCGGGCCTTCCCGCAGCTCCTCGAACACGACCTCCAGGCCGGTCGCATCAGGGCGCTTCTCGAAGGCGATGCGCAAAGCGCGCTCGCGGGCGAAAGCCTCGTATTGGCCGCGCATATTGGCGAGCGCTGGCTCCGGCGCGAGCACGCGCCAGGGCCGGTTGCGGCCCTGATGCCAGGACGAGACGATCAGCTGGTAAAAATCGACCAGATGGTCGGAATGCTCATGGGTGACGATGAGCGTGTCGATCTGCGCCCCGGCATGGCCGGCGGCGACGAGGCGCTGGCTGACGCCCGAGCCGCAATCGATCAGAACCTTGACCCCGCCCGCCTCGACGAGATGGGCCGGGCCGGCGCGGCGCAGGCTGACAGGTGGCGCGCCGCTGCCGAGAAAGGTGAAGGCGAGGTCCGTTGTCATCGTCGCTCGCCTCCAATCATGGTCCGGTCAGCCGGGCTCAGTAGCCGCCGTCGTCGTCCTCGTCGGCCGGGCGCTTGAGCTGCTTCAGCTTGGCGAAGACCGAATCGACGTCGATCTTCTCCTCGTCCTGCCGCTTCGGCCGGCTCATGTCGGCGAAGGGCTGCGAGGACGGGGCCGGCTCAGGCGCGGTGGTCACCTCGGCGGGGAGCAGGGTCGAGCCGGTGTTCTGCAGGACCATGGCCGGGCGCTCCTTGGCGGCGCGGGCCACTTCGAAGTCGAGGTCGATCTGCGAGGCGAGGCCGAGGCTGACCGGGTCGATCGGCTGCAGCTGCTGGGTGTTCCAGTGCGTGCGGTCGCGGATCTGGGCGATCGTCGTCTTGGTCGTGCCGATCAGGCGGATGATCTGCGCGTCCTTGAGCTCAGGATGGTTGCGCAGCAGCCAGAGGATCGCGTTCGGGCGGTCCTGGCGCTTCGATACCGGGGTATAGCGCGGGCCCTTGGTGCGCTTGATCTCTGGCACCTTGACCTTGCGCTCGGCCAGCTTGAGCTGGTGTGCCGGGTTCTTGGCGGCGCGCTCGAGCTCCTCGCGGGTGAGCTGGCCGGAGGTGATCGGGTCGAGGCCCTTGATGCCGGCGGCGACTTCGCCATCGGCGATGCCACGTACTTCGAGCGGATGCAGTTTGCAGAACTCGGCGATCTGCTCGAAGGTCAGCGAGGTGTTCTCGACCAGCCAGACCGCAGTGGCTTTCGGCATCAGCGGCGTTTGTGACACGGGCCGTCTCCTGGAATGTCGCGGGCAATAGCTCTCAGGCGCCGACCGGCCGCCCCGGCCGGTCATCCAAATCATCGACGATGAGGAGGATAGGCCGCCTTATAGGCAAAGCCGGGAAGGCTGTCCAATCAATCCGATCGCTCAGATCGTCAGCACGATCTTGCCGATATGGGCGTTGCTTTCCATCAAGGCGTGCGCCTCAGCGGCCTGTGCCAGCGGGAAGCGGGCATGGATCACCGGCTTGCAGCGCCCTTCCGTCAGCAGCGGCCAGACCTTGTCCTCGAGCTCGCGCGCGATCGCGGCTTTCTCGGCAATCGTGCGCGGGCGCAAAGTCGAGCCGGTATGGGTCAGCCGCTTCATCATCAGGCGGCGGAAATCGACCTCGGCCTTCGGCCCGTTGAGGAAGGCGATCTGGACGATGCGGCCGCTCTCGGCGGCGGCATCGTAATTGCGGTTGATGTAGTCGCCGCCGACCATGTCGAGGATCAGGTTGACGCCGCGCCCGCCTGTCGCGGTCTTCGCCGCCGCGACGAAATCCTCGGTGCGGTAGTTGATGGCATGGTCGGCGCCGAGGTCACGGCAGGCGGCGCATTTTGCGTCCGATCCCGCGGTCGCCAGCACGGTCGCGCCAAAAGCCTTGGCGAGCTGGATCGCGGTGGTGCCGATACCCGAGGTGCCGCCATGCACCATGAAGCTCTCGCCCTTCTTCAGCCCGCCACGCTGGAAGACATTGGTCCAGACGGTGAAATAGGTCTCGGGGAGCGCACCGGCCTCCTCCAGCGACAGCCCGGAGGGAATCGGCAGGGCATTGTCCTCATGGACGACGGCATATTCGGCATAGCCGCCGCCGGCGACGAGCGCGCAGACCTGGTCGCCGACCTCGTAGCGCGAGACGCCTTCGCCGAGTGCGACGATGCGGCCGGCGATCTCCAGCCCGGGAATGTCGGACGCGCCGGGCGGCGGGGCATAGCCGCCCATGCGCTGCAGCACGTCGGGCCGGTTGACGCCGGCGACCGCGACATGGACCAGGAGCTGGCCGGGACCGGGCTGCGGCACCGGGCGCTGCTGCGGTTTCAGCACATCGGGGCCGCCTGGGGCATCGAAGCCGATGGCGGTCATTGTCGCGGGCAGGGCGGTCATGCGTTGTCTCCTCGCCTGTGGTCTCGGCGCTCGCGTCCGATTAAGCTCTCGCGCTCCGAGGATGCAAGGCGAGGCTATAATGGCTGGATTTCTCGACGATGATCGCCCCGTGCCGAAGCGGGCCCATGAAATCGGGCAGGATCTGTCGCAACTCGCGGTCGCTGAACTCGACGAGCGGATCACGATTCTGGAGGCGGAGATCGAGCGGCTGAAGGAAGCGCGCGAGAAGAAGTCGGCCTCGCGCTCGGCCGCCGACGCGTTCTTCAAGAAGGCCTGAGGCGAAACCGCGGCGGTCAAGAGCGTCAATGGGCGGGGCGGCATTTCCGCTGGCGGGTGAGTCCTTCCCGCCACGCGACAAGATGCACCAGCCGATGAACGGATATTCATCTTCGCAGCGCGAGCCCAAGCGCCTATCCTGAGGACGTGGACAGAAGGCGGCCGAATGCCGCCCGCCCGCGCCGACGCAACGTCTCGGCCGGGGCCGCTTCCGACAACGACAACAGGTGGAAACGAGCGGAGAGACGGCTGCACGCCGTCCCCGATCGCGTGCCTGCCTTTCGACAGGAGACAAGACGATGCGCTTCGTCGCACTCGCCATGGCCTTGCTCGCCGCCATGCCGGCTCTCGCCGTTGAGGACACCGCCAGGATCGGGCTGCGCGAGGATGGCGGCAAGCCGCTCGCCGCCTTCCAGCTGCGCTGGCCGCAGACCGTCGTGATGATGCAGGCGCCGGTCACGGTGCTCGGCGGCCACAGCATCGAGATCCGGCGCGAGATCGCGCCCAGCGTCAGCCTGGGAGGCACCTATCGCTATTCGCTCGGCGAGCGCTTCGTCAGCGAGCGTTTCGGCCTGAAGCTGACGGTGACGCGCTGAGATTTTGGAATGCGTCAGGATCGTTCGAATTTGTCGCATTTTCGGGCGGCGTTAACGGCCGCTTAACGATTCCAAAGTATGAATCGCATCATCCAGTTTGTCTGGATGTCGAGTGGCTCCTGCCCACTCTGTTTGACGCCTCCCTGTTGACCTTCGAGCCGCCTTCGGGGCGGCTCTTTTTTTGTCTGCTGCCCGGTTTATCGGGCAAAGGCGGGGCGTTGCGGGCCGGACCATGGCACCGTTAACCTTAATGATACGTTACCGCGGCGCCGACAGAGTGATGGCGTTATCCTTGCGATGTCCCGGCCAGTCCGGCGTCGCGTCCTTCGATCGCGCGCCACTGTGCCGATTGGAGACATGGGATGACCGATTTGACGATGCTGAGGCCCGAGGCCGACGATGGCGCGATCCCGTTTGCGCGCAGCTTCGTCAAGTCGGACGCGTTCATGCAGCTGTTCCGCGAGGGGATGGGGCTGGTCGAAGCCACCGCTTCCTATCTCGATGGCGAGGGGCGGGCCGAATCGGCCGCTCTGCCGCGCGAGGTCTCGCTGACCTATGCGACCGAGAGCATGCGCCTGACGACGCGGCTGATGCAGATCGCCTCCTGGCTCCTGGTGCAGCGCGCCGTCGCCGAGGGCGAAATGAGTGCTGATCAGGCGCGCAGCGAGCACAACAAGGTGCGCATCGCCGAGCCGATGCTGCAGCCGAGCAGCGCCGAGGCGGCGCGCCTGCCGCAGCGCCTGCGCGATCTGGTCGCTCACTCGATCCGCCTGCAGGAGCGCATCCGCAATCTCGACCAGCAGATGTCAGGCGCCGTTCGCCCCGCACCGGCAAATCCAGTGCGCGGCCAGATCGAGAGCCTGCAGGCCCGGCTCGGTCTGCTGCGCTGAAAATTCCAGACGTCATGCTCGGGCTTGACCCGAGCATCTCGTGCCGGAGGAGGCTCCGGCTCGCACCTGCTCGTCACGAGATTCTCGGGTTTGCGCTTCGCTACGTCCGAGAAACACGACAAGCTCGACCGCGGCCTATCGTCGCCATCAACGCAAAAAGCCCGGCCGCGAGGCCGGGCTTTGCTGTCGTGCTTGCAGGCCCGAAGGGGCCGCGAAAGTCCGAATTACTTCTTGCCGAGGGCGCCCAGCGCGCCGAAACGCGAGTTGAAGCGCGAGACACGGCCGCCGCGGTCCAGCATGTGCTGGGTGCCGCCGGTCCAGGCCGGGTGGGTCTTCGGGTCGATGTCGAGGTTGAGGGTGTCGCCCTCCTTGCCCAGCGTCGAACGCGTGAAGTATTCGGTGCCATCGGTCATGACGACCTTGATGGTGTGGTAGTCGGGATGAATGCCGGTCTTCATGGCGAAATCCTCAATTCGAAAAGCTGGCGGCCGGAACTCGGCGCGCATCGCCGGCTCTTCGAACAATTCGTATGAGCCTGTTGTGAAGTGGGCTGCCCATAGCGCAGCCGCAGCGACGGTGCAAGCTTTTCAGGATGAGTGAGCGTGGCGAACGAGAACAAGGAAGACCAGAAGGCGCGGCCGGATTTCAGCGCGCTGCGCTCGTTCTGGCCCTATGCGCTGGCCCAGAAGCAGCGGATTGCGTTCGCGCTTGTCGCGTTGATCGTCGCCTCGGTCGCGACCCTGGCGCTGCCCATGGCGGTCCGGCGCGTCATCGATGTCGGTTTCTCCGGCGGCGAGCAGCAGCTGGCGAATTCCTATTTCGCAATCCTGATCGGCGTCGTCGCCGTTCTGGCGCTGGCGAGCTCGTTTCGCTTTTACCTGGTGATGACGGTCGGCGAGCGCGTCGTCTCGCAATTGCGGGCCGACGTCTTCGCACATCTGACCCGGCTCGAGCCGGCCTTCTTCGATGCCAGCCGGGCCGGCGACCTGGTCTCGCGCCTGACCGCCGATACCACGCAGATCAAGTCGACCTTCGCCTCGACCGCTTCGATCGCCCTGCGCAACGGCATCATGTTCCTCGGTGCGCTGGCGCTGATGATCGCGACCAGCCCGCAGCTCTCGGCGATCGTGATCGGCGCGATCCCGCTCGTCGTGCTGCCGCTGGTCTTCTCCGGCCGCAGCGTGCGCAAGCGCGCCCGCGCCGCGCAGGACCGGCTCGCCGATGCCTCTGCCTTCGCCTCGGAGGCGATCGGCGCGATCCGGACCATGCAGTCCTTCGGCGCCGAGCGCGCGACAACGCAGCGCTTCCAGGGCGCCTCGGACGGCGCCTATGACGCCTCGCGCGATGCGACGCGTTCGCGCGCCTGGCTTTCCGGCATCGCGATCTTCCTGGTCTCGGCCAGCGTCGTGCTGGTGCTCTGGGTCGGCGCGACCGAGGTCTTCGCCGGGCGGATGAGCGGCGGGCGCCTGTCGCAGTTCGTGCTCTATGCCGTGCTGGCGGCGAGCTCGCTCGGCCAGCTCTCCGAAGTCTATGGCGACATCTCGGCTGCCGCTGGAGCAGCCGGACGGCTCGGCGAGATTCTTGCGACCAAGCCGGCGATCGCCGCGCCGCCCCATCCGAAGGCGTTGCCGACACCGCCGGTTGGCGCGCTTTCCTTCGAAGGCGTCTCCTTCCACTATCCCGGCCGCAGCAATCTCGCGCTGGCGGATCTCGACCTCGCGATCAGGCCGGGCGAGCGGGTCGCGCTGGTCGGGCCTTCCGGCGCCGGCAAGAGCACGGTGCTGCAATTGGCGCTGCGCTTCTACGATCCCTTCGCCGGCCGCGTCGTCGTCGATGGCGTCGCCGGGCCGGAGGCCGATCCGACCGACTGGCGCAGCCGCTTTGCGCTGGTGCCACAGGAGCCGACCGTGTTCGGCGTTTCGGTGGCCGACAACATCGCCTATGGCCGCCCCGGAGCGAGCCGGGCTGAGATCGAGGACGCCGCGCAGCTCGCCGCCGCCGACGGCTTCATCCGGGCCTTGCCTCAAGGCTACGACACCGTCATCGGCGAGCGCGGCGTGACCCTCTCGGGTGGCCAGCGCCAGCGCCTCGCCATCGCCCGCGCCGTGCTGAAGGACGCGCCCATCCTGCTGCTGGACGAGGCGACCTCGGCGCTCGATTCGGAAAGTGAGCGCGCCGTGCAGGACGCGCTCGACCGATTGATGCAAGGGCGGACGACGCTCGTCGTCGCGCACCGCCTTGCAACGATCCTCTCCGCCGACCGCATCCTGGTGATGGAGGACGGGCGGGTGGTCGAGGAAGGCACGCACGCCGCCCTCGTCGCCAAAGGCGGGCTCTATGCGCGCCTCGCTGCGCTCCAGTTCGGGCTGGAGGCGGCGTAACTCCCTTCTCCCCGCGGGGGAGAAGGTGGCAGCGCGAAGCGCTGACGGATGAGGGAAGGACGGCGAGCCGCTGCCCCGCTCACCCGGTCACGCTGCCCTCATCCCCCTGCCGGGACCTTCTCCCCCGAGGGGAGAAGGAAGCCGTCGATCAGCGCCGCGGCATCCAGCAGGCCTCGCTTGCGTGCGACTTGCGCCGGCGTGAGCCCTTCCGCGTTGCGCACAGCCGGATCGGCCCCTGCCGCCAGCAGGAAGTCGACGAGATCGCAGGCGCTGATGTCGTCATCGGGGAGGCAGAACAGCGGCGCCTCGCCGGAGCGGGCCGGCGCATTGGCGAGCGCCGGCTCCTTGGCGAACAGCGCCTCCAGCCGCTCGATCTCGGCGGCTTCGCACAGGGCCTGGATGTCGCTGCTGCGCGAGGCCAGATAGATCTGCGCAGCGCTGGCGCCCTGATGGCGCGCCCAGCCAAGCGGGGTCGAGCCATAGCGGTGCTCGATCGGATCGATCTGCGCGCCGGCCTCGACCAAAAGTGCGACGATCTCGATCACATCGCTCCCTGCCGCCTCGTGCAAAGCGCGGACGCCGTCGCGCATCTCTGCATCCGGCGAGACGCCAAGGCGCAAGGCGAGAGCTGCGATCTCCGGCTTGCCCTGCCTGATCGCGACAAACAGCGGCGCCGGGCTGGCTAGGAAGTCCGGATTGCCGGCGAGTAGTTGGCGCGCTTCGGCTTCGTCGCCGCGGGCGATGGCAGCAGTGAAGGCCTCCTGCCCATCGAGCTCGACCGGGCTGGCGCCATTGTCGACGAGCAGGCGGACGAGATCGCTGCGACCATCGAGCATGGCCTGCTTGACCAGGCTCTGCTTCGAATAAGCATTGAGCGCCTGGGCGCTGGCGCCATGGGCGAGCAGCCAGGCGGCGCGCTTGGGCTGGCGCGGCACGGCGTTGCCGAGCAGGTAGTCGAGCGGCGGCGCCGGCAATTCGCGTAACCGTTCGCGCCAGCGCCCGCTCTCACCGCGTTTCTCCGTCTCGCTCCAGAAGAGGTCGAGCCAGATGACGTCGTCGGCGCCGAGCGAGGAGTTGTAGAGCGCCTGGCCATTCACAGGGTCGGCGCCGCGGGCGATCAGCAGCCGCGCCAGCGCCAGCGCCTGCGGGTGCGGCGGCTGGTTGCCCTCGCCGCCGCCGATGACGCCGGTCAGCGGGGTGAAGTGGTTCGTGCCATCGCTGAACCGCGCGTTCGGATCGGCGCCATGGTCGAGCAGGAGCTGCGCGATCGAGACAGCGTTGCGCGACAGGGCTTCGTTCGGCAGCCGAGTGAAGGCGAGGCGGACGAGTGGCGTCCAGCCGTCGAACTCGCTTGGCCTGTCCGCGAGTGCGGCGTCCTTGCGCAGGCAGGCGCTGACGGCATCGAGATCATGCGCGGCAACGGCGGCGTGGATGCTGTCACGGGCGATGTCCGGATGGCGTTCGAGCAGGCGTTGCGCCAGAGCGCCGCGCGCCGGCCGGTCGGCCTCGTACTCGCCCCAACTCTGCGTTCCCGGCCCGACGCCATAGCGCACCGCCGATTTCTCCAGGAACAGCGCGACGAGCGTGGCATGGCCGCGCGCCGCCGCCTCGCGCGCGATGAGTTCCTGCTTGAGCGCGGCCCAGTTCGAGAGGCCATAGTCGCGGGCGAGGGCGTGCTGGACCTCGCGCAGCTTCGGCACGGCGGCATGGTTCGGGATCAGCTTGCGAAAGCGGGCAATGGCCTCTGCATCGCCGGCCTCGATCTCCTTCAGCCAGCGCTTGGCTTGGCGGCGGATCGTTTCGAGGGTCGAGCGGGACGTGAGTTCGCGGCTGGGATCGGACATGGGTCTTCCTTCCGAGGAAAGCCTGATGTCCGCTCGACAGGCCGGAAGAAAGCGATGATGCGATGTCGTCGCTTGGATATGGGTGGGAGCAGGCTCCCTTGCCGCGGACTGGTGGCGCCCCATGCGCTCTGCGCCGATGAAAAGCGCATGGCGGCGGCGAAGTCAATGCGCGCCAGCCATCTGCCGTCATGCTCGGGCTTGACCCGAGCATCTCAGGCCGGAGGAGTCTCCACTGGTGCCTTCTCGTCCAGAGATTCCCGGGTCGGCGCGATGCGCCGCCCGAGAATGACGCCTGGACTCACTTCGCCCGTTTGGCCCCCACCAGCTCGTCCCACTTGCGGAACGCCACCACCATCTTGTCGGGCTTCAGCGGCAGTTCGATCGGGTTGTTGGCGATGAGGTCGGCATATTCCGGCCGGCCGAACTCGGCGATGACCTTCTGGCTCGCTTCCGGCGCCAGCGAGAGCGGCACGTTCTTCACGGCCGGGCCGGGATAGAGGTAGCCCTCGTCATAGGAATAGGCCTGCATCTTCGGCGTCAGGACATGCGCCATGATGTCGAGCACGACGGCGAGCCGGTCGTTCGGCAGGCCCTTGGGCACGCACATGAAGAAGGCGTCCGAGACCCAGTGGAAGCCCTTCAGCGTCTGGATCTTGGCTTCCTTCGGCACGATGCCGAGTGCGCGCGGATTGATGTCCCAGCCCGTGGTCGAGATGATGATGTCGCGCGAGCCGTCGCCGAACTCCTTCATCGTCGCGCCGGTGCCGGCCGGATAGTACTCGATGTGCTGGCCGAGCTCCTGCAGATAGGCCCAGGTCTTGTCCCAGCCGCCGACCGGGTCCTGCGGGTCCTTGTCGCCGAGGAGGTAGGGCAGGCCCATCATGAAGGTGCGGCCCGGGCCGGAATTGGTCGGGCGCGCATACATGAACTTGTTCGGATTGGCCTTGGCCCAGGCGAGCAGTTCCTCGGCCGTGGTCGGCGGGGTCTTGACCCGGTCGGGCATGTATTCGAGCAGCGGGCCGGAGGGATAGTAGTTGACGACGACGCCGAAGCCGTCGCCCTGCGCCTTGTGCAGGTTGAGTGCGGCCGGCTCGTAATTGGCCTCGATGTTCGGGAATTTGTCGGAAAAGTCGGGCAGGATCTTCTGCCAGAGCTTCTGCTCGAGGCCGGCGGCGAGGCCGTCGCTGCCGGTCAGGATCAGGTCGAGATCGACCTTGCCGGCATCCTGCTGCGCCTTGAGCTTGCTGGCGAGCTCGGGGGCAGGGGCCTTCACGAAGGCGATACGCGAGACCAGCTTGGGATTGGCGGTGCGGTAGTCCTCGAAGGCCTTCTGCATCAGCGCCAGCGCGCCGCCGACATCCATGACGCTGATCACGACCGGGCTGGTGGGCAGCGGCGGCGAGGCAGCGAATGCTGGCCCGCCGGCAGCGAGTGCGCCCAGGCCGCCGAGCACGGTGCGGCGGTCGATACCCTCAGGATGCTTGGTCATTGCCTTCCCCTCTTGTTGTTGCGCCGTTTGGTGGCGCTCATGCGTCGTAGCGGCGTTCCTGATCGGCGAGACGGACGCGCCGGACGAAGAGATCATCCGACCATTCGACCTCACCCTTCGCAAGCACGAGGCCATGCGCCGAAAGCGCCGGCCGGATGGCGGCGAGCGCATGGTCGGATGCCATGGCGAAAGCTTGGGCGGGCGTCGCGATGCCCCAGGCGACGACATTGCGGACTGCTTCATCAAGGCAGAGCGCCGAGCCGGCGAGCAGGCCAGCCTCCTGCCGGACCGAACCATCAGGCATGCGATCGACGGCCATGCCGGCGAAATGATAGTGCCCGACCGGCGCGGCGGCGGCGACCACCGCATCGGTGACCAGGATCGAGCGTTCGAAGCCCTTGGCCCGGATCAGCGCGGCGAGCGCCCTGGGATGGATATGGATGCCGTCGGCGATGAAGCCCGCCATCAGCCGGTCCTCGGCGAGCTGGGCGAAGATCGGGTTGGCGAGCTTGTGCAACGTCTGCGGCACGCCATTGCCGAGATGGGTCGAGAGCGACAAGCCCGCATCGGCGGCAGCCGAGACCTGAGCGAAATCGGCGGCCGAGTGGCCGATCGCGACGATCTTGCCGGCTTCGGCCAAAGCCTTCGTCAGCGCGACCGCGCCCTCGCTCTCGGCAGCGAGCGTCACCATCAGGATCGGCCGCGTCAGGCCGCGCTCGACCTCGGCGACCAGCTCGGGCCGCGCCGCCGTCATCGCCTGCGGCGGATGGCAGCCGTGATAGCCCGGCGCCGGGTTCAGGAACGGCCCTTCGAGATGATAGCCCGGGCACATCAATGGCCCGAGCCTGCTGCCGGCGACAGCTTTGTCCAATGCCTGGAAGCGCTCGATCAGCTCGTGCGGGTGGGCGGTGATGATCGTCGGCAGGCAATGCGTGACGCCGGTCGTGAGCATCGCCTCCAGCGCCCGATCGAGATCGGCCGAGGTGATCGCCGGGTCGTTGAAGTCGACGCCGGCGAAGCCGTTGATCTGGAGATCGACCAGGCCGGGCGAGACGGGCATCGCCGCTCAGCCCTTCTTCAGCAGCGAGGCGGCCGGCGGATCGAGGAACAGCACCGTATTGGGGTGGCGCTGCAGGATCGAGGCCGGGTGCAGCGGGGTGATCTCGCCTTCGAGCGCATCCTTCACCGCCTGCGCCTTGCGGGCGTCCGGCACGGACAGGATGATCAATTCGCTCTCCAGGATCTGGCGAATGCTCATCGAGATTGCCTGCTCGGGCACCGCGGCAAGGCTCTCGAACCAGCCCTCGCCAAATTGCTGGTTGCGGCAGGCCTCGTCGAGGGTGACGACGATATAGGGCTCCTCGGTGTCGAAATCGGCCGGCGGATCGTTGAAGGCGAGATGGCAGTTCTCGCCGAAACCGGCAAAGCAGAGATCGATGCGACGGCCGGTGATCAGGCCGTTGAGGCGCTTGGTCTCGGCGGCGGGATCACCCTCGCCATTGACGAAGTTGAAGGCCGGCTTGACGGCGAGCGGGGCGAGGAAGCGCTCCCTGAGATAGCCCCGGAAGCTCGCCGGATGGCTTTCAGGCAGGCCGACATATTCGTCGAGATGGAAGGCGGTCACCTTCGACCAGTCGATGCCCTCGGCCACGACGAGGTTCTGCAGCATCTCGAACTGGCTCGCACCGGTGGCGACGATGATCGTCGCCTCGCCATGGCGGGTAAGCGCCGCGCGGATCGCCTCGGCGCCGCATGCAGCGGCCTGCCGGCCGAGCTCGTTCTTGTCGGGGGTGATGCGGATATCGATCATGCTGCTCCCTGTCCGCCAAGTGTGCGGTATTTTTCGTGTGGTATACTACCATACCAGCCGGCATGCTAGCACGGACACGAGAGCGCGCACCTATCGCAAAGGCATGGCGCTTCGCAGCTTTTCGCGGGGCTTGCGCGCATAGGTTTTCCAGACGAGCAGGCTCAGCCTGTGGTGATCAGTTCATGCAACCAGCATCAGCGCAGACGGGTCTCGGCATCGCCTTCACCCAGCCGCCGGTTCATCTCGGCCCGCTCACGACAGCGGTCTTCGACGAGACCCGCGGCAACCCGATCCGGATCGCCAGCGGCATTGAGGGGCGCCGAAATATTCTGAGCCCTGATCCTGAGGAGCCATTCCGCGAGGAATGGCGTCTCGAAGGATGCTTCAGGAGGCTCCCGAACCAGCTGGAACATCCTTCGAGACGCAAGCTGCGCTTGCTCCTCAGGATGAGGGCTAGAGTGCCCCGCGCGGCCTGGCGGACGCTACCACCTCACCGCTCGGTGATCTTGAACTCGATCCTGCGGTTGCGGCGCCAGGCGTCGTCATTGTTGGCGACGTCGAGCGGCTGGAACTCGCCGAATCCGGTCGCGGCGATGCGGTCTGCCGGGATGCCCTTGCTGACGAGGTATTCGACCACGGCGACGGCGCGTGCCGTCGACAGGCTCCAGTTCGAGGGGAATTGCGGCGAGCGGATCGGCCGGTTGTCGGTGTGGCCGTCGACGCGCAGGATCCAGGGCAGGTCCGGCGGCATCTCGCGGCCGAGATCGGCGATGATGCTTCCCAGCTTGTCGAGCTCTCCGCGGCCTTCCGGCTTCAGCACGGCCTGGCCGGCATCGAAGAACACTTCCGACTGGAAGACGAAGCGGTCGCCGACGACCCGGATGTCGGGCCTTGTGCCGAGCACCTGGCGCAGGCGGCCGAAGAAATCGGAGCGATAGCGCGCCAGCTCCTGCACGCGCTGGGCCAGGGCGACATTGAGGCGCGAGCCGAGCTCGGAGATGCGCGCCTGCGATTCCTTGTCCTTGGCCTCGGAGGCGGCGATCGCCTCCTCCAGCGCCGCGAGCTGGCGGCGCATGGCGACGATCTGCTGGTTGACCAGCTCGACCGTGGCCTGCGCCTTGACGGAGAGCTGCTTTTCGGCGTCGAGCGCCTTCTGCGTCTCGGCGAGCTGGGTCGGCGCGTCGGTGCGGGCGGCGCCGTCGAGCAGGCCCTGGACACGGGCGCGCTCGGCCTGCTCGCCGGCGAGCGAGGATTGCAGCAGGGCAAGCGAATCCTTGGCCTCCTTGCCGGTCGACCGCTCGAGGGCGAGCAGGTCGCTGAGCTCGGCGATCTGGCGGTTGAGCCGGTCGAGCACCGTGTCGCGGCCGGAGATCTCCTGCGACAGGAAGAACTGGCCGAGGACGAAGACCGAGAGCAGGAAGACGATGCCGATCAGCATCGTCGAGAGCGCATCGACGAAGCCCGGCCAGAAATTGACCTCTTCCCGGCGATGCGAGCGCGACAGGGCCATGCTCAGCCTTTCCTGCGATCAGCGCCTGCGATGCCGCAGCACCATGGCAGGCTCATGACTCGCTCACCCGCTCGGCGGCGAGGCGCTCGATCAGGCGCTTCAGATCCTTCTCGCGCACGGCCTGCGCCTCGACCCAGTCACGGATCAATTGCTGCTCGGAGCGCATGTGCTGGACGAGCCCCTGGATGCCCTCGGCGAGATTGGCCAGCGCCTGCGTCGCCGCGCGGTTGTTGGAGCCGTCCTGCATGGCGGCCTGGAGCTTGTCGAGGCGCTCGACCACGACGTCGCCGGCGACAGTCGGGCCGGCGACCGACATCGCCAGCGGGATCGTCGCGGAATGCGCCGTCGCGGTGCCGAGATAGCCCTCGATCTCGTTGCGGAAGCGGCGCTGGCCCTGGCCGACCTGCAGGTCGAGGAAGCCGAGGATCAGCGAGCCGGCGATGCCGAACAGCGAGGACGAGAAGGACAGGCCCATGCCGGCGAGCGGAGCGGCAAGGCCCGCCTTGAGTTCGTCGAAGAGCACACCGGCTTCGGCGCCGGTGCGCAGGCTCTTGATGACGTTGCCGACCGAGGAGACGGTCTCGAGCAAGCCCCAGAAGGTGCCGAGCAGGCCGAGGAAGACGAGCAGGCCGGCAAGGTAGCGCAGCACCTCGCGCCCGTCGTCGAGCCGGACCGCGATCGATTCGAGCAGGCTCGCTGCCTGGCTGGAAGCGAGGTTGCGCTGCTCCAGCGCCGGCAGCACGGGGGCGAGCGGGCTGATCACCTGGTTGCGCCGGATTGTCGCCCCGGCCGGATTTGCGGCGAGGCGAGTGGCGGCGCGTGCCTCGCTGTCGACGCGCCAGAGCTCGCGCAGGGCCAGCAGCACGCCGACCGCGAGCGCCCCGACGATCAGGCCGTTGAGCCCGGGATTGGTCATGAAGGCGGTGAGCAAGCCCGCCTGCAGGATGAAGATCAGGAAGCCGATCAGCGCGAGGAAGACCAGCGCGCGGAGGAAATAGCGCAGCGGGCGGGAGAAGCGGAACGTCTGCGGCCGATTGGGGACCGTCGCTGGGGGCTCCAGCGGCGGGACCTCCGGGGCCGCCTCGTCATTGGCCATGCCTGCTCATCCGATCCGGTTTCGTCGCGGCGGCGACTGTCGCCTCCCGCCACGCAGGGATCAAGCGAGAAAGCGGGGCTTCCGCAATCAAAGCACGGTCTTGAGGACTGCGCGCAACGCCGGTTCGCCGGCCTCGTTGCCGCAGATCACATCCTTGGCCGAGGTCGGCTGCTTGCCGTCGAGCGTGCCGAAGGTGCCGCCCGCCTCGCGCACCATCACGGCGCCGGCGCCGAAATCCCAGGTGTTGAGGCCGCGTTCCCAATAGGCGTCCATGYGGCCGGCGGCGACATAGGCGATGTCGAGCGCGGCCGAGCCCATGCGGCGGACATTGGCGAAGCGGCTCATCACCGCGCCGAGCTCTTTGAGGAAGAGCGGGTGGCCGCCCTTGCCGATATGCGGCACGCCCATGCCGATCAGCATGTCCGCCGATTCGCGCCGGCCGGAGACACGCAGGCGGCGGTTGTTGACATAGGCGCCCTTGCCCTTCTCGGCGATGAAGAGCTCGTCCTTGGCGGCGTCGTAGATCACGCCGGCGATGAACTGGTTATCGCGCTCCAGCGCCACCGAGATGTTCCAGTGCGGGATGCCGCGCAGGAAGTTGTGGGTGCCGTCGAGCGGGTCGATATGCCAGCGATTGCTCTCGTCGGTGCCGGCGACGACGCCGCTCTCCTCCATGACGAAGCCGTAGCCGGGCCGCGCCTTCTCCAGCGCCGCGCGCAGGATCTCCTCGGCCTTGTGGTCGGCCTTGGAGACGAAATCGCCCGGGCCCTTGGCCAGGACCTGCAGGTTCTCGACCTCGCCGAAATCGCGCTTCAGCGAACGCGACGCCTTCATCACGGCATCGGTCATCACGGTCATCAGGGGGGAGCGGATCATTGTACAAACCTCGAGGCGCGCGACGCGCGGCGGAAGAGAACAGGCTATCAAAGAGCGATGGTGGGGTGGCGCCAGCGTTGCGCCACGAATTTCGCCGTCACTTGCTCGGTTGGCTCGGCGTCGTCAAGGCCGTGGCCTCGATCCGGTCGGCGGCGAGGCGCGCGGCGCGCTCGCGCTGCTCGGGCGAAAGCCGCTCCAGCAGCTGGTCGAGCGTGGCGTCGGCAAGGCCCTGGGCGCGCGCGGCGAGGTGCCAGGCGGCCGCCTCCGAGAGATCGGGCGGGACGGCGCGGCCGAACTGGTGGAGCTTGGCCAGCCGGTTCTGGGCGATAGCATTGCCCTTGTTGGCGGCGCGGATGAAGAGCCTTGCCGCGGCGCGCTCGTCCTTGGCGACGCCGTCGCCGTTGAACAGCATGATCGCATACTCGACTTCGCCGGCGATCAGCCCGTTGGCGGCAGCCTTGCCCATCCATTCGGCCGCCAGGGCGTCGTCCTGCGCGACGCCGCGGCCGATCTTGTAGAGCACGCCGAGCGCGTGCTGGGCGTCGGCGAGATCGGCCGCTGCGGCGATCCTGAGACAGGCGATGGCGCGCTGGTCGTCCTGCGGCCGCCCGGTGGCGAGCAAGGCAAGGGCGAGATTGTAGTTGGCGGCGGGATGTCCGGCGGCGGCGGCCTTCTCCAGCAGGGCGCCGCCGGCCTTGGGATCGCGCGCCAGGCCACGACCTTCCAGAGTCGCCATGCCGAGGGCGAAGATCGCGTTGACGTCGCCCTTGTCGGCTGCCAGGCGATACCAGTCGGCGGCGGCCTTGGGATCGATGCGGACACCGAGCCCCTGCCGGTAGATCTCGCCGAGCAGCGTCATCGCCGCGGCGTCCTTCGGATCGGCCTCGAGCCGCTTCAATGCATCCGCCTGGGCGCGCCGGTAGTGTCCGGTCTGATAGGCGCCATAGGCGAAGTCCGGCTCCGCCGCGGTGGCAGGGAGGGCGAACGTCAGGGCGAGCGCTACGAGCGCAAGCCTCATCGCGCCATCCTGCGGGCGTGCTGCGCCGCGATCGCGGCATCCGCCTGCGCGACTGCGGCGCGGATGTCGACATCCTCGGCGAAGACCCATTCGCCGAGGGCAACGAATTCGGCACCGGTCTCGATCAGGGCCGGAACCGACTCGGCATCGGGGCAATAGGCGATGCAGGGCGTCTCGAAGATCTCGGCCCACCAGGAGGCGCGCTCGATCACCGCCGGCAGCGCCGGCAGCGAGCCGTCCGGCCGCGGCTCGCCGAACATGACGTAATCGACACCGGTCTCGCCGATATCCATGGCGTCATGGCGCGAGCGCAAGCCCCCGGCGCCGATGATGCGTTCCTGCTTCAGGCTGGAGCGCGCCTCGGCGACCGCTTCGGCTCCCGCCGTCAGATGGACGCCGTCGGCGCCGCCGCGGCTGGCGACCTGAGCCGAGGCCTCGACGACCAGGGCGACATTCTGCGCCTGCACCGGCGGGGCCAGGGCCTTGACCCGTTCGGTGAGGCTGCGCTCGTCGCCGGGCGCGAGCCGCAGCAGCACGGCGGCGACATCGCCGCCGGCGAAGGCCTGCATCAGGCGAAAGGACAGCGCGCCGGGATCCAAGATCGGCGGCGTGACGAGCATAAGGCGGGTGCGGGGGGCGGATGTGTTCATGATCGTCCGCGCAAACGGCCCGCGGCGTGGTCCAATGTCAAGACCATAAGCCCGGCGACGAGGCTCCAGAAAGCGGAGCCGACGCCGAACAGCGACAGGCTGGAGGCCGCGACGGCGAAGGTGACGACCGCGGCGAAGCGGTCCTTGTCGCTGCCCATTGCCTGGCTGAGTGCGCCGGTGAGCGAGCCGACGAGGCCAAGGCCGGCGACCGCGACGATCAGGGCCTTCGGCATGGCGAGGATCAGCGACAGCAGCAAGCCAGCGGTAGCCGCGACGACAAGCCAGAGCAAAGCGTACCAGATCCCGGCCTTCCAGCGCTCCTTCGGATCGGGATGAGTGTCGGCACCGGTGCAGATCGAGGCGCTTATCGCCGCCATGTTGACCATATGGGCGCCGGTCGGGGCGGTCAGGAACGACATCAGCCCGGTGACGAACAAGCAGGACGCCGTCGGCGGCTGGTAGCCGGAGGCGCGCAGCACGGCAAAGCCCGGCAGGTTCTGCGCCGCCATGGTGACGAGATAGAGCGGGATGCCGATGCCGACGATGGCGGTGAGATCGAGATGCGGGACGATCAGCTCGATATGCGTCAGCGCGACGGGGCCGGCGGGCAGTGTCGCTGTGCCGGTGGCGAAGGCGAGGGCGAGCCCCGCGCCGAGCGCCGCGATGACGCCGAGGAAGGGGTTCCACAACCGCGCCAGCAGGAAGACCATGAGCAGCGTCAGCACCAAAGCCGGCTGCAGGCGCATCTCGTCGAAGACGGCGACAACGAAGCGGAAGATCACGCCGGCGAGCATGGCCGCAGCCAGGCTCATCGGGATGCGCTCCACCAGCGCCCCCAGCGGGCGGAAGGCAGCGGTCGCCATCATCAGCACGGCGGCGGCAAGGAAGGCGCCGACGGCCGAGGCCATGTCGACGCCGCTCACCGCCGCGATCAGCGCCGCACCGGGCGTCGACCAGGCGCAGATGATCGGCATGCGATGCCGCCAGGACAGGATGAGGCTGGACAGCCCCTTGGCGATGGCGAGCCCGGCGAGCCAGGAGACTGTCTGTCCCGGCGTCGCGCCGACCGCTTGCGCGGCGGCGAGGATCACCGCGACCGAAGCCGCGTAGCCGACGAAGACGGCGACGAAGGCAGAGAAGAGCTGCGACATCGGCCGGTCTATTCGTCCCAGGCGGTCGGCCAGGTTTCGGCGAGCGTGGCGCCCAGGCGCACCGGCCATGCCGCCTTGGCGAGGCCGGTGCGGTCGTCGGTCTCGACCGCGATGCCGGACAGCGTGCCTTCGCCGAGGGCAGGCTCTAGCCGTGAACCCGGCGTCTTCTGCAGGAAGCGGCGGATCGCCTCCTCCTTCTGCATGCCGAGGATCGACTCGTAGTCGCCGCACATGCCGGCATCGGTCTGGTAGGCGGTGCCGGCCGGCAGCACGCGCGTATCCGAGGTCGGGACATGGGTGTGGGTGCCGACGACGAGGCTGGCGCGGCCGTCGAGATAATAGGCCATGGCGAGCTTCTCGCTGGTCGCCTCGGCATGGACGTCGACGATGACGGCGTCGGCGGCGTCCCCGAGCGGGCAGGCGGCGAGTTCACGCTCCAGCGCGGCGAAGGGGTCGTCGAGCGCGTCCATGAACAGGCGGCCCATGACGTTGACGACGAGGACGCGAGCGCCGTTCCTCGCCTCGATCACGGTCGCACCACGGCCGGGCGTGCCGGGCGGATAGTTCGCCGGACGGATCAGGCGCGGCTGGCGCTCGATGAAGACCAATGCCTCGCGCTGGTCCCAGGAATGGTTGCCGAGCGTGACGACATCGGCGCCGGCAGCGAGCGTCTCGTCGCAGATCGCCTCGGTGATGCCGAAGCCGCCGGCGGAGTTCTCGCCATTGATGACGACGCAGTCGAGTTTCCAACGCTCGCGCAGACCGGGGAGACGGTCCTGGACGGCGAGGCGGCCGGCGCGCCCGACGATGTCACCGAGAAAGAGCAGACGCATGTCACTATCCAACGCTTGGGCCGCGCATCACGGCCCGTTATTTCGCATCTCCGCACAAGACAGCCGTCCCGGCTCTCCCCAGGCCGCGCGGTACGATTGTGCGGTCGGGAAAAAACACGGCAGGACGGCGGCGTCTTGAAGGAAAGGCGCAGCCGCTAATGACGTGATCGCCGCGGCGAAATCAACCGCAGCGGATCGCCTCGTCCTGCGTGACGACCCAGTCGAGGCGGCGGTCATGCGGCTCGGCGGGAACTTCCGCGATCTCCTGCGCCGCATAGGCGATGCCGACGGTCAGGGCCGGTTCGAGCTCGGTGATGGCGCGGTCGTAATAGCCCTTGCCATAGCCGATGCGGTAGCCGCGCCGGTCGAAGGCGGCGAGCGGGACGATCAGGATGGCGGGCTTCACCTCCAGCTGCTCGGGAGCCGGCACCAGCGTGCCGAAGCCGCCGGGCACGATCGGCTCCCAGGGTGCCCAGCGCCGGAAATGCATGCGCTTCTCGACGATCGCCGGCAGGCAGAGCGGCAGGCCGCGCTCGTGAAGGGCTTCCAGGATCGGGCGGGGATCGGCCTCCGAGCGCATCGGCCAATAGGCGGAGACCGGTCCCTGAGTGAACCCGGGCAGCTCCAGCACGCGCGCGACGATGGCCTCGTCCCAGAGCAGGCGATCGTCCAGTTCGAGGGTGTCGCGCCGGGCGAGCGCCTCGGCTCGCAGCGCGGCCTTGCGCGGGGAGGGGGCGAGAGAGACGTTGTCGGTCATGGGGTGCGGAGCCACCTCGGCCGTGGAGATTTCGATCCCGGGACACCTACAAAGTAGGTGGGCGCCGTGTGTCCGGGTCCAGGGACCCGGTCAGGGACAGCTCCCTAGGGAGTCGTATGGGCCCGGGAATACATGACTCGCACGTACCAGGCAGCCCCGCCGGGACAATGTAGGGAAAGCGCAGGTGAAGCGCCAGTGGCGATTGTCGCTACAGCTCCATGTGGACGATCTCTATCGGCTGCCCGCCCAGGCCGTGCGAGAAATGGCCGCGGCCGATGCTGCGGAAGCCATGCTTCCGGTAGAAGCCCTCGGCGTTCACCGTGGATTCCAGCCTGATCGCTCCGAAATGCCCGGCGCGCGCCCGTTCGATGCCGATATCGAGGAGCCGCCTTCCCAGCCCGGTGCCCGCCGCCTCCGGCAGCAGGAACAGCCGGGTCACCTCGCCGGGCTCGGCGTCGACGAAGCCGACGACCGCCCCCGCGCGTTCGGCCACCACCATGCCGCCCTTGGCGATCAGCGCCTCGTAATAGGCCGGCGTGCGCTCGCCCATCCAACCGGCGATCTGTTCCGGCGAATAATGTCCCGATGCCAGCGCGGCGACGGAGCGTCGCGTGATCTCGAAGACCGCCGCGCCGTCGCCTCGCGCCGCGTCGCGCAGCAGCACCACGTCCGTCGTCGTCATGCCCCGGCCCCGCGCGCGATGCCGTGGCGGATCACCCGGTCGATCAGGTCGGGATAGGCGACGCCGCTGGCGGCGAGCGCCTTGGGGAACATGCTGATGTCGGTGAAGCCGGGGATGGTATTGATCTCGTTGACCAGCGCACTGCCGTCCGGGCGCAGGAAGAAGTCGACGCGGGCCATGCCGTCGCAGCCGAGCGCGTAGAAGGCGCGCTTCGCCAGCTCCTGCAGGTTGGTGATGGTTTCCTCCGGCAGATGAGCCGGAACCTCGACGCGGGCGCCGTCCTCGTCGAGATACTTGGCCTCATAGGTGTAGAAGCCGTGACTCGCGGCAGCGACGATCTCACCCGGCAGCGAGACGATGGTCTCGCCATCGGCCTGCTCCAATACACTGAGCTCGATCTCGCGGCCGGCTATGAACTCCTCGACCAGCACCACGCTGTCGTGCCGGAAGGCCTCGGCGAGCGCCGCTGCGAAGCTCTCGGCATCCGTCGCCTTGCTGACGCCGACCGAAGAGCCCTGCCGGGCCGGCTTGACGAAGAGCGGCAGGCCGAGCGCGGCGCTGGCCTGCTCGAAGCTCAGCGGCTCGCCGCGTCGGACGGTGAGCGAGCGGGCGACGCCGAGGCCGGCCTCGCGCAGCAGCCGCTTGGCGATGTCCTTGTCGAGCGCATTGGCCGAGCCGACGATGCCGCAGCCGGCGAGCGGGATGCCGGCGACCTGGGCCAGCCCCTGGACCGATCCGTCCTCGCCGTCGAGACCGTGCAGCACCGGGAAGAGCACGTCGATCTTCGGCAAGGTCTGCGGTGCCGCGCCGTCCTGCAGGCGCAGGAGGCGCCCGTTCCCGCCCGGCAGCAGGCAGAGCTCGGCGCCGTCCTGCGGGATCGGATCGGGCAGCACGCCGTTCTGCAATTCGAGCTCGCGCCATTCGCCAGCCTTGGTGATCAGGATCGGCACGACGTCGTATCTCGCCTTGTCGATCGCCTTGACCACATTGGTTGCGGACATCAGCGAGACCTCGTGCTCGGAAGACCTGCCGCCGAGGAGAATCGCCACCCGAACCCTGTCACCCATCGTCGCCGCCTTCATCGATTCGCTTCTACCCGGAAGCGTCAGTCAGGCATGATTGAGGAATTGCAAAGGCGGCGCACGATGATGCCAATCATCTTGCGGGGCAGCCTAACCGTCTTGGAGCGGGTGGAGGATCAAGATGGCGGCCTGGTCCGCTCGCTGCCTTGCAGCCCAATCACCGGATAGGCGCGCCAGCAATTCGAGCTGTTTTTCGAAGCGTAGTCGGCGATTATCCTCCCCAGCGCGACGATGCTCCAGCTCATGCTTGCCCGCCATCAAGGATGTCACGTCCTGGAGACCCAATACAACAGGAGATCGAGTTCAGCGGTTACGTCCCGGTTATGCTCGCTGCCACGCTCGGCGACGACATAGTGGTAGACTTGGTTGACCTCGATGTGAGGGCGTCCCGTTTGATCCGAGGTCCCGTAGCTTGGCAGGGAATAACGGGGCGCCCCGATCATATCGGCCAGGGCTTCGATAACGATCTGCAATGCGGGCAAGTCCAGACGTTTTGGGAGCATGCAACTCTCATCCGCCTTGTATCGAGCCAGATTCCGCTTCTACGCCCGCTCGCGAGCTTCAGCCCACCTGCCCAGGCAGCAGGCTTCTCGCCACGGTCTCGATGCGCTCGGCTGCGGTATTGAGCGCGGCAGCGGCCCTCTCCTCGACATCGCCGGCGCGCTGGTCGGCGAAGCCGGCATCGCCTTGCAGCGACTGCAGGCGGCCTTCCAGCGTCTCGATCTTCTTCTTCAGCTCGGTGACCTCGTCGGCGACCATCAGCGCCGCCATGACGTGCAGGCGCATGTCGCCGATCTCGCCGAAGGCCTGGCGCATTTCCTCGATCTTGCCGTCATAGAGCTGGGCGAGCGCCTCCAGATGCGGCTCCTCGCCTTCGCCGCACGCCATGCGATAGGCCTTGCCGGAAATGGTGACGTTGACCTGGGGCATCAGGCATCCTGCTCGGCTTCTTCGTCGGGTTGGGCCTCGACGCGGGCGATCACTTCGGTAAGCGCCGTCATGGCGCGGTCGAGCTTGCGGTCGACCTCCTGCGCGACACCCTCGACCTGGCCGATCCGCGCCATGGCGCCGTCGAGTTCGACGGCGAGGCGGGCACGATCGTCCTGCATCAGGGTGAGTTCGGTTTCGAGATTGGCGCGGCCACGCTCGACCTCGAGCCGCCTGCGGGCGGCTGCTTCGAGCTGGCCGAGCGCGCCTTCGAGGCGCGACAGGGCGTGATCCAGTGCTGGAGACGCCACGCTTCTTCCTTTGCGTGCCGGGGAAGCCGGCTCATCCGATTCGGAAGCCTAGTTTAACAAATATCTCCGTGGAAAGCGCTTCAACGGGTTCGATCCGATCGAAGCGTGGGGAAAAGTCGAGATCTGCGTCCTTGCAGGCGAATTGACTCCGCTTGAGCGGGCGGCCTATCGAACGCGCGACCTTTTTCTCAAGAGTTCGCTGCTCGCCGCCGGCCAGCTTCGGCGCGAGCCTCGTTCCGCCTCCGCCGGAGAGATTCCATGACGACGCCTGCGATCGACCGCGCCCAGCACGAGCGGCTCGCCAACGCCATCCGCTCCCTCGCCATGGACGGCGTCGAGCAGGCCAAGTCCGGCCATCCTGGCCTGCCGATGGGCGCGGCCGACGTCGCGGCCGTGCTCTTCACCCGCATCCTGAAATACGATGCGGCCGAGCCGCGCTGGCCCGATCGCGATCGCTTCGTGCTCTCGGCCGGCCATGGCTCGATGCTGATCTACGCGCTGCTCTATCTCACCGGCACGCCCGGCATGGAGCTCGACGACCTCAAGAAGTTCCGCCAGCTCGAATCGAAGACGCCGGGCCATCCCGAGAACTTCATGACCGCCGGCGTCGAGACCACCACCGGCCCGCTTGGCCAGGGGCTGGCGACCGCGGTCGGCATGGCGATGGCCGAGCGCATGCTCGCCGCCGAGTTCGGCAAGAAGCTGGTCGACCACAGGACCTATGTCCTCGCCTCCGATGGCGACCTGATGGAAGGCATCAGCCAGGAGGCGATCGCGCTCGCCGGCCATCAGAAGCTCAACAAGCTGATCGTGCTCTGGGACGACAACGGCATCTCGATCGACGGGCCGCTCTCGATCTCCGACTCGGTCGACCAGCTCGCCCGCTTCAAGGCCTGCGGCTGGAAGGCCGAACGCGTCGACGGGCATGATCCCGATGCGATCGAGGCGGCGGTCCGCCGCGCCCAGAAGTCAAACAAGCCGACGCTGATCGCCTGCAAGACCGTGATCGGCTTCGGCGCACCGAAGAAGGCCGGCACCTCCAAGGCGCATGGCGAGCCGCTCGGCGCCGAGGAACTCGCCGCCGCCAAGAAGGCGCTCGGCATCACCGGCGGGCCGTTCGAGGTCGCAGCCGATGTGCTCAAGGCCTGGCGCGGCTTCGGCGCCACCGGTTTCGCCGAGCGCAAGGAATGGAATACGCGCCTGGCGGCACTGTCCGAGCGCAAGCGCGGCGAGTTCGAGCGCCGCCTGGCTCATACCGTGCCGGCCAAGCTCGCCAAGACGCTGGTCGCACACAAGAAGGCGCTGGCTGCGAACCCGGTCACAGTCGCGACCCGCAAGGCGTCGGAGCTGGCGCTCGATGTGATCGTGCCGGTGATGCCGGAGCTGGTCTCGGGCTCGGCCGACCTGACGCCGTCGAACAACACCCGCGCCAAGGGCTTCGAGGACTTCACGCCGAAGACCCCGAAGGGCCGCTATGTCCGCTACGGCATCCGCGAGCACGGCATGGCCGCGGCGATGAACGGCATCACCCTGCATGGCGGCTTCCGCACCGCCGGTGGCACCTTCCTGGTCTTCGCCGACTATGCCCGCCCGTCGATGCGGCTCGCCGCACTGATGGGGCTGCCGGTCGTCTACGTCATGACCCATGATTCGATCGGCCTTGGCGAGGACGGCCCGACCCACCAGCCGGTCGAGCAGATCGCATCCTTGCGCGCCATGCCGAACATGCGCGTGCTGCGTCCCGCCGATGCAATCGAGACGACCGAAGCCTGGCAGATCGCGCTGGAGCGGACGGATGGTCCGACCGTGCTGGCGTTGTCGCGCCAGAACCTGGCGCCTGTCCGCACCGACGCTTCGGCGACGAACCGCTCGGCCAAGGGCGGCTACGAGCTGCTGGCGGCCGAGGGCGGCAAGGCGCAGGTCTCGCTCTTCGCCTCGGGCTCCGAGGTCGAGATCGCTGTCGCGGCCCGCAAACTCCTGGCTGACAAGGGCATTCGTGCCCGCGTCGTCTCGGTGCCGTCGCTCGAGGCGCTGCTGGAGCAGGACGGAGCGACCAAGGCTGCGATCATCGGCGATGCCCCGATCAAGATCGCGGTCGAGGCCGCCGTGCGCTTCGGCTGGGACGGCGTGATCGGTGCCGATGGCGGCTTCGTCGGCATGTCCTCCTTCGGGGCGAGCGGTCCCTACAAGGAGGTCTACAAGCATTTCGGCATCACGCCGGAGGCGGTGGCCGAGGTTGCGATCAAGCGCCACAACGGCTGACCTCCTTGAAATTTTTAAGGCCTGCCCTTGCGTTCCGCCATGGTTTGGCCGATTTGCCCGCGTGAATGACCCGGCCCTGCCGGTGAACGGCGAAGGAGAGGATTGAGATGACGGTCAAGGTGGCGATCAACGGCTTCGGCCGTATCGGGCGCAACGTTCTGCGCGCGATCATCGAGTCGAAGCGCAAGGACATCGAGGTCGTGGCGATCAACGATCTCGGCCCGGTCGAGACCAATGCGCATCTCTTCCGCTTCGACTCCGTGCATGGCCGCTTCCCCGGCACGGTCACCGTCTCCGGCGACACGATCGACGTCGGCCGCGGCCCGATCAAGGTGACCGCGATCCGCGATCCCAAGGATCTCCCGCACAAGGCGCTCGGCGTCGACATCGCGCTGGAATGCACCGGCATCTTCACCACCCGCGACAAGGCGGCGGCCCATCTCGCGGCCGGCGCCAAGCGCGTGCTGGTCTCGGCCCCCTGCGATGGTGCTGACCTGACGGTCGTCTTCGGCGTCAACAACGAGGCCCTGACCAAGGATCACATCGTCGTCTCGAACGCCTCCTGCACCACCAACTGCCTGGCCCCGGTGGTCCGGGTGCTGCATGACGCCGTCGGCATCGACAAGGGCTTCATGACCACGATCCATGCCTATACCGGCGACCAGCCGACGCTGGATACGATGCACAAGGATCTCTACCGCGGCCGCGCCGCCGCGATGTCGATGATCCCGACCTCGACCGGCGCTGCCAAGGCGATCGGCCTGGTCATCCCCGAGCTCAAGGGCCGGCTTGACGGCACCTCGATCCGCGTACCGACGCCGAATGTCTCGGTCGTCGACTTCAAGTTCATCTCGAAGCGCAAGACCACGGTCGAGAAAGTCAACGAGGCCATCATCAAGGCGAGCAAGCGTGGCGCCCTGAAGGGTATCCTCGCCGTCACCGACCAGCCCAACGTCTCGATCGACTTCAACCACGATCCGGCGTCGTCGACCTTCGCGCTCGATCAGACCAAGGTCCTGGACGAGAAGTTCGTCCGCATCCTCACCTGGTACGACAACGAGTGGGGCTTCTCGAACCGCATGAGCGACACTGCCGTCGCCATGGCGAAACTGATCTGACGCACACTCCCTTCGCAGCCGCGCCGGACAGGCGCGGCTGCGCCTAAAACTGCCGAGGAACGGACCGCGCAATGAACAAGATCGAGCCGACCGTCGCCACGTCGACCGTCGAGACCATCGCCGTGCCGCCGGCGCCCAGCATGGCCGAGATCGCTGCAGCGCGGACGACCGAGGCGAAGCCGGCCGAGTCGCTCGCGCCGAGCGATCCGCGCAAGCTCGACCAGCTCTCGCGGATCGAGGACAAGACGGCCCGGATCGAAGAGAAGTTCGCACGCTACGAGGCGGTGCTGACCCGCGCCGAGGCCTCGCTGGAGCGCAGCGCCCAGAAGGTCGATCTCGCCGCCGGCACCATGGACTTCGCCGGCTTGCGCGAGGAGCTCTCGGCCCTGCGCCAGCGCGTCAATTCGACCCCGCGCTTCGGTGCGCTGCTGCTCACCGGCATCGTCACGGCGGTTCTGACCGTCATCCTGACGGTGATCGTGCTGAAGAGCGGCGTTCCCGGCGTGCTGCCGCCGATCCTGCCGCGATGAGCTTCCGCCCGGCCGCCGATCTCGCGGACGGGCGCAGTGTCCGCTGGCGGGCGCTGGAAGGCGACGGGCTTGAACATCTGACATTGCGCGCGCAGGCGGATGGCTTTCGGGCTGATGCCGCGCTGGTCGGTGAGTGCGAGGGGCGGCGCTTCGGCGCAAGCTATCGGATCGACTGCGACGCCGATTTCACGGTGCGTTGCTTCGAGATCGCGACGACCGATGGTCGTGGTCTCGCGATGACGCGCCGAGATGGCGCCTGGCATGACGGCGAGCGTGGCCATCTGCCGGCCTTCGACGCCTGCGTCGATATCGATTTATCCGGCACACCCTTCACCAACACCCTGCCGATCCGCCGCTGCTCGTGGCAGCCGGGCCAGCAGCGTCGCATCGCCATGCTCTTCGTGCCGTTCGACAGCTTCGAGCCGTTCGTCACCGAGCAGATCTACACGTGCCTTGCGCCGAGGCTCTTCCGGTTCGAGACGGCCGATGGCAGTTTCACCGCCGAGCTGCCGGTCGACGAGGACGGCCTCGTCATGGATTATCCCTGTCTGTTTCAACGTCTGTAAGAGAGCGCCCTCCATGCCTGCTTTCCGCACCCTCGACGACGCCGATCTCGCCGGCAAGCGTGTCCTCGTCCGCGTCGATCTCAACGTGCCGATGGAGGAGGGCAGGGTCACCGACACCACCCGGATCGACCGCATCCTGCCGACGATCCGCGAGATCGCGCAGAAGGGCGGCAAGGTCATCCTGCTGGCGCATTTCGGTCGGCCGAAGGGGCGCGACGAGAAGAACAGCCTGCGGCAGGTCGTGCCGGCGCTGGCGCATGCGCTCGGCCAGCCCGTGATCTTCGTCGGCGACTGCATCGGCCAGGAGGCGCCGAAGGCGATCGCCGCAGCCAAGAACGGCGAGATTCTGCTGCTGGAGAACACCCGCTTCCACGCCGGCGACGAAAAGAACGATCCCGAGTTCGTCAAGGCGCTCGCCGCCAATGGCGATCTCTATGTCAACGACGCCTTCTCGGCCGCCCATCGCGCCCATGCCTCGACCGAGGGGCTGGCGCATCTGCTGCCGGCCTATGCCGGGCGCACCATGCAGGCCGAGCTGGAGGCGCTCTCGGCCGGTCTCGACAACCCGGCCCGGCCGGTGATGGCGATCGTCGGCGGCGCCAAGGTCTCGACCAAGCTCGAATTGCTGGGGAACCTCGTGCAGAAGGTCGATGTGCTCGTCATCGGCGGCGGCATGGCCAACACCTTCCTCGCCGCGCGCGGCGTCAATGTCGGCAAGTCGCTGTGCGAGCACGATCTCGCCGGCACCGCCCGCGAGATCGAAGCGAAGGCCAAGGCGGCCGGCTGCGAGATCATTCTGCCGGTCGATGCGCTGGTCGCCCGCGAGTTCAAGGCCCATCCGGGCCATCGCGTCGTTTCGATCGGCGAGGTCGGGGCGGACGAGATGATCCTCGATGCCGGGCCGCTCAGCAT
Organism: Allobosea sp. P4_H5; assembly: GCF_056400825.1. Classification (NCBI taxonomy): domain Bacteria; kingdom Pseudomonadati; phylum Pseudomonadota; class Alphaproteobacteria; order Hyphomicrobiales; family Alloboseaceae; genus Allobosea; species Allobosea sp. P4_H5. Next base: position 402,355 of record NZ_JBFUKM010000002.1, read on the forward strand.
CGCCGAGGTCGTGCTCAAGCTCAACACCGTGAAGACCGTGGTCTGGAACGGACCGTTCGGCGCCTTCGAGCTGCCGCCCTTCGACACGGCGACGGTCGCCGTGGCCAAAGCGGTGGCGGAGCGCGTCCGCGACGGCAGGCTCGTCGCGGTCGCCGGTGGCGGCGACACGGTCGCGGCGATGAACCATGCGGAAGTCGCCGAGGACCTCACTTACGTCTCGACCGCCGGTGGCGCCTTCCTCGAATGGATGGAAGGCAAGGCGCTGCCGGGCGTCGAGGCGTTGCGGAAGAGCTGAGCGAGAGGAGCGTGTCGGGGTGCTGAAAGCACCCGGGCGCTGATCGCATTCACTTTTTGGCCGGTTTCGCTTTGCGTCCGCCACAGTTCGATTCTAAACCCTCCGGATAAAGCAGAGCCCAACCGGAGGATCATCGTGGCCCGCATCACGCTTCGCCAATTGCTCGACCATGCCGCCGAGAACGACTACGGCGTTCCGGCCTTCAACATCAACAACATGGAGCAGGCGCTCGCGATCATGGCCGCGGCGGACGCGACGGACGCGCCGGTGATCGTCCAGGCCTCGCGCGGGGCGCGCTCCTACGCCAACGACATCATGCTCAAGCACATGATGGACGCGGTCACCGAGATCTATCCGCACATCCCGGTCTGCGTGCATCTTGATCACGGCAACGAGCCGGCGACCTGTATGACTGCGATCCAGGCCGGCTTCACCTCGGTGATGATGGACGGCTCGCTCAAGGCCGACGGCAAGACTCCGGGAGACTGGGACTACAATGTCGGCGTGACCAAGCAGGTCACCGAGATGTCGCATCTCGGCGGCATTTCCGTCGAAGGCGAGCTCGGCGTGCTCGGTTCGCTCGAGAGCGGCGAGGGCGAGAAGGAGGACGGCCACGGCTTCGAGGGCAAGCTCTCCCACGACCAGCTCCTGACCAACCCCGACGAAGCCGTGAAGTTCGTCGCCGAGACCAAGGTCGATGCGCTCGCCATCGCCATGGGCACCTCGCACGGCGCCTATAAGTTCACGCGCAAGCCCGACGGGGCGATCCTCGCCATGCATGTCATCGAGGAGATCCACAAGAAGCTGCCGAACATGCACCTCGTCATGCACGGTTCCTCCTCGGTGCCGCAGGACCTGCAGGACGTCATCAACCAGTACGGCGGCAAGATGCCCCAGACCTGGGGCGTGCCGGTCGAGGAGATTCAGCGTGGCATCAAGCATGGCGTGCGCAAGATCAACATCGACACCGACAACCGGATGGCGATGACCGGCCAGATCCGCAAGATCCTGTCCGAGCACCCCGGCGAGTTCGACCCGCGCAAGTACCTCAAGCCGGCGATGGAGGCGATGACCGCGCTCTGCAAGAAGCGGCTGGAGGAGTTCAACACCGCCGGCCAGGCCTCGAAGATCAAGCGCGTGATCACGCTGGCCGACATGGCCAAGCGCTATGCCAAGGGCGAGCTCGACCCGACCTTCGGCGCCAAGAAGGCGGCGTGACGATCCCATAGGCCGATACTCCGGCTTTCACAGAACAAGGACGCCCGGCTCAGGCCGGGCGTTTCTCGTTTTGGATCAAAAGGAGCCGGACAGGCCGGTACGGCGCGTTCCGCTCAGGCGACGCGGTTCTGCCTGCTCAGATTCTCGAAGGCTTCGGTCAGGCTCCCGGCCCGCTGCGCCAGCGTCTGGGCGAGGCCGAGCATCTCGGCGACGCCGGTTCCGGCCGCCTGGGCAGAGTCGTTGACGCTGGCGATCGCCTGCGCGACCTCTTGCGTGCCCTGCGAGGCGAAGCTGATGCTGCGCGCGATCTCCTGGGTCGCCGCCCGCTGCTCGTCGACGGAGCTCGCGATCGTCAGTGTCGTCTGGTCCATGTCGCCGACGAAGCCGACGATGCTCTCGATCGCCTCGACGGCTTCCTGCGTCGCGGCCTGCATGGCCGGCACCTGGGCCGCGATCTCGTCGGTCGCCCTGGCGGTGCGTGCGGAGAGCTGCTTCACCTCCTGGGCGACGACCGCAAAGCCGCGCCCGGCCTCGCCGGCGCGGGCTGCCTCGATGGTCGCGTTGAGTGCCAGCAGATTGGTCTGGGCGGCGATATCGCGGATCAGGTCGACGATCGAGCCGATCGTCTGCGCCGACTGCGCCAGGCCCTTGACGATCGCTTCCGTTCGCAGTGCCGCATTGCTGGCATGGTGAGCCTTGGTCGTGGCGCTGGCGACCTCCCCGGAAATCGCGCTGAGGGAGATCGAGAGCTCTTCGGTGGCGCTGGCGACGCTGCCGACATTGTCGGAGGCCTCATCCGAAGCCCGGGCGGCCGCGACGGCCTGCACGCCGGTCTCCCTGACGAGCCCGTTCATCGTATGGGCCATGTCCTCGACGATGCGGGCGCTGCCGGTCACGGCGCCGACGACCTCCCGGATCGTGACCTCGAAGGCCGAGATCTCGCGCCGGGTAATCTCGCGGCTCTCGCGCTGAACATGGGCATAGGTCTCGAGCAGCAGTTCGAGGTCGAGCTGCACAGCCTTGTTCAAGGCGGCGCGCAGGGCGATGCGCCGGTTGTATTCCTTGGCCTGCCAGACATGGCTGAGCTTGGCGAGGCCGTCGCGCAGCAGGCCGAGCTCGGCGCCGATTGCGTTGCCGACGATCGCATGGCAGATCGCGACGGCATGGGCGGGAACGCCATTGTCGTTGAAGATGCTGGCGAGCGCGCGCGCCGATTGCAGATAGCCGTCCTCGAACTCGCCCGAGACCAGCCTGATCCAGTGCGCGAGCCGCAGCTCATGCACGTCCGGGCGCTGCATGGCGCTCAGGATCTCGGGCCAGGCCTCGAAATGCGGGTGCAGCTCCGGCAACAGGGTCGGCAGACGCCGACGCGCGAATTCCGCCTGCTGCCGCAGCTGGCCGATATCGGTGGCGTCGATCCGGAAGGTCCGCAGGCGCGCCGTATGCTCGACGATGGCGTTGGTCATGCGCGCTGTGTTCGATTCCATTTGAGGCCCGACAGGGACATTGCGGACAGTTCGCCAACAAACGCTTAAGCATGGGGCCAAGAGCGGATAGGCTGGAAAGACTGCGGCTGCGCTTGCCTCGCGCCGAGCCGGCTGAGTATAAGCCGGCCGGCGCATTACAGCGGAGATCAGGGCGTATGGCCGGCCATTCACAGTTCAAGAACATCATGCACCGCAAGGGCAAGCAGGACGCGGTGCGCTCCAAGCTGTTCTCGAAGCTGGCCCGTGAAATCACCGTCGCCGCCAAATTGGGCATGCCCGACCCGAACATGAATCCGCGCCTGCGCATGGCCGTGCTGGCGGCGCGGGCCGAGAACATGCCGAAGGACAATATCGAGCGCGCCATCAAGAAGGCGCTCGGTGGCGAGGGCGATAACTATGACGAGGTCCGCTACGAGGGCTATGGACCCGGCGGCACCGCCGTGATCGTCGAAGCGCTGACCGACAACCGCAACCGCACGGCCTCGGCGGTGCGCTCCTATTTCACCAAGTCCGGCGGAGCGATGGGAGAGAGCAATTCGGTCTCCTTCATGTTCAACCGCGTCGGCGAGATCAGCTATGCGCCGGAGGCGGGCGACGCCGACAAGGTGATGGAAGCCGCGATCGAGGCCGGCGCCGACGATGTGATCTCCGACGAGAACGGCCACACCATCCTGTGCGCCTTCGACGCTCTGAACGAGGTCTCCAAGGCTCTCGAAGCTTCGCTCGGCGCGCCGGCTTCGGCCAAGCCGGTCTGGCGGCCGACGACCACGGCGCCGCTCGACGAGGAGAAGGCGGCCTCGATGATGAAGCTGATGGAAGCTCTCGACAATGACGACGACGTCCAGAACGTCTTCGCCAATTTCGAGATCGCCGACGACATCATGGCCAAGCTCGGCGGCTGAGGCCGTTCTGCCTGCGTGCTCGGGGCAAGCCCGAGCATGACGGCCTTGCTACCGCCCGATCAGCCCGTCCCAGATCGGCAGGCTGACGAGTGCGCTCAGGAATATCGTCAGATAGGCGATGCGGCGGAAGGTCTGCTCGGAGGCGATGCCGAAGGCATGCGTGCCGAGCCAGAGGCCGATGCCGTAGATCGCAAAGAGCGGCAGTGCCATCAGCGCCGAGGTGAGGGTGATGATCCCCTTCAGCGCCAGGATCGCCCCGCTGACGAAGGTGCTGAGTCCGATATAGGTCTGGAGGTTGGCGCGGGTCTTGTGCCGGTCGTTGCGCTGGGCGCCGAGCCAGAACACGGCAAGCGGCATGCCGCCGATGCTGGCGAGGCCATTGCACAGGCCCGACGCCGCGCCGACCCCGAGCGAGAGCGGGAGGCCGGGCTTGCCGTGATAGCGCCAGCCCGAGGCCATCAGGCCCACCGCCGCCAGCACGAGCAGCGCCAGGATCCAGCGCATGGTCTGCTGGTCGAGCCAGGTCAGCAGGGCGATGCCGACGGGCAGGGTCAGCGTCGCGGCGATCAGCAGCGGGATCACCTCGCCCCACTCCGCGCGCTTGGCCGCCCTGAATCCGATCGGTAGGGCAAAGGGCATGTCGATCACCCAGATCAGCCCGAGCGCCGCGACGGGGCCGAGCACGAGCGAGGCGAGCGGCATGAACACCATGGCGAAGCCGAAGCCGGTGAAGCCGCGCACCAGCCCGCCGAGAAACGTCGCGACGAGGAGGATGGCGATGCCCTGGAGCGTGACACCGGGAAAGAGCAGGGGAAGGAGATCGGTCATCACGCCGCCGGAGAAGGATTTTCTTTCCTTCACGCAAGCTGTGAAACGATCAACCCCTGTTGCAGTGATGGCAGCGATGAGCGCCGTTCATCGGTGGCCTGGACTGCGTCTCCGTCTTTCGCTCTGCTCCCCGGCTGGACGGGCTCTTGCGCGGGGGCGCGGATGGGCAGCGCGGCGGCGGCAATACCTTACGAAATTTTAATGGGGCCCATCATCTTGCGTTCATCTTGGCGGTCCTAGCGTCCTCTCGCCGCGTGACCTCCCGGAATGTCCCGCCAGGCCGACGCAGCGCCCACCCGGCCCCATAGGGGATGACGCTCATGACACGCACCAGATTCGCGCTTGCCGCCGGCCTTCTTGCGCTCAGCGGCGGTTTCATGTTGCAGACATCGTCGCCGGCGCTCGCGCTGACGATGAAGGAGTGCAGCACCAAGTATAATGCCGCCAAGACCGGCAACACGCTCGGCGGCCAGTCCTGGAATGATTTCCGCAAGGCGCAATGCGGCGATGCCGCTGCCCCGGCTGCCCCCGCTGCCACGACCGCCCCTGCCAAGCTGGTTGCCAGCGCCCCGGCCAAACCTGCGGCCGCTGCGCCCGCCGCGGCCGGCAATGCCATGTTCCCGAGCAAGGTCGATCCGAAATACTCGACCCTCTCGGCTGGCAAGCAGCGCTTCAAGACCTGCAACGACCAGTACAATGCCAACAAGGCCAATGGCGGCAATGGCGACCTGAAATGGATCCAGAAGGGCGGCGGCTATTACAGCCAGTGCAACACCCGGCTGAAGGGCGCCTGAGCGCCAATTTCGATCCGTACCGCAAAAAGGGGGGCCGGGCTTCAGCCCTGTCTCGCATCAACCAGCTGGGTGCACCGAGGCCCGATCGGGCATAGCGTTCGCGGATGTCCGATCCGATTCGCATTCTCGGTCTTGATCCCGGTCTCAGGAAGACCGGCTGGGGCCTCATCATCAGCGAGGGGACGAAGCTCTCCTTCGTCGCCTGCGGCGTGGTCGAGAGCGACGAGAAGCAGCCGCTGGCCGATCGTCTCAAGCAATTGCACGAAGGCATTGCCGAAGTGATCGCGCGGCATCAGCCGCAGGAGGTCGCGGTCGAGGAGACCTTCGTCAACCGCGATCCGCAATCGGCCTTGAAGCTGGGTCAGGCGCGCGGCATCGCGCTGGTCGTGCCGGCGCTGGCCGGGCTCGATGTGGCGGAATACGCCGCCAATCTGGTGAAGAAGACCGTGGTCGGTGTCGGCCATGCCGACAAGAAGCAGGTACAGGCGATGATCCGCGTGCTGCTGCCCAGGGCCGAGACGCGCAGCGCAGACGCGGCGGACGCTCTTGCCGTCGCCATCTGCCATGCCCAGCACCGTGGCGCCCGGGCGCTGCTGGCGCAGTATCAGCTGCGGAAGGCGTAGAGCTCGGCGTCGGGGTCGCCCTTGCCCGTGAGGCCGGCGCGGACGATCTCGGCGCCGACGCGGCTATAGGTGATGCCGTTGCCGCCGAAGCCCATCACCGTCCAGCAGTTCTTGAGACCCGGCATCTGACCGATGGTCGGCAGCCCGGTGGTCGAGGCGCCGAATGTGCCGGTCCAGCTGTAATCCGCCTCGGTCGATACCTCAGGCAGGAGCTTGCCGAGCTTGCGCTGCAGGGCCGCGACTTTCTGTCCGAGCAGTGCATCGCGCCGGTCTTCGTCGACGAAATCCTCGTCCTCGCCGCCGCAGATGATGCGGCCGTCCCGGGTCGTGCGAAGATAGAGATAGGGGTCGGACGCCTCCCAGATGAAGCAGCATCGCGGCCAGAGGCTGCCTTTCTGCGGCGCGGTGGCGAGCGCCCAGGTCGAGAGCACGCCGTGCCCTTTCGGCATCTCGCCGAACGGCAGTTCGTAGCCGGTGCAGAAGACGAGGTGGCGGCAGCGGATGCGGTGGCCGTCCTTGGTGCGCAGGCTGACCGAGCGCGGGCTGGCGTCGAGATCAACGATCTCGACAGGCCAGGCGAGGCGGGCACCGCGGGCGACCGCGGCGCGGAGGAACCCGGTGGCGAGCACGACCGGATCGGCTTCCAGGTTGTCGTAGCCCAGCAAGGCCGCATCGCGATCGATCCCGAAGTCCTCCTTCAGCGCGGCGGCATCGAGCAGGGCCGTTTCCAGCCCGGCGCGGCGGCGCGCCTCATGCTCGCGACCGAGCCCTTCGGCATCCAGCACGTCGCCGGCCAGGTAGAGCGAGTCGCGACGGATGACGGGCGCGATCGACAGCGCCCTGATCCGCGCCCCGAGCCCGTCGACGGCGAGGCGCGAGCGGCGCCAGGCGCGGATGGCCGCTTCATGGCCGATCTGGCGCATCAATTTGATCAGGGGCTGGTCGACCTCGAATTGCAGCAGGGCGGTGCTCGCAGGCGTCGAGCCACGCACGGGGCCGCGGCGGTCGACGACCAGGACGCTGAAGCCCGCTTCGCTCAGCATGTCGGCCTGCATCGCGCCGGAGATGCCGGCGCCGATGATCACGACGTCGCTCTCGGTATCCTCGGTGATGCCCTGCTTGGGAAAGCGCGGCGGCCGCTTTCCCTGCCAGACGGAGCGGCCGGTCCGCAAATCCCTTGCTTTCGTCAGCACGTTCCAGAGCCCTCCATGTCGCGGTGGAGAACGCGCGGCCGCCCTGATTGATCCGGTCTGGCGGCCGGCTGCCGCCGTGCTAACAGGAGGCATGATCGGAAAGCTCAAGGGCATCATCGATTCGTATGGCGAGGACCATGTCATCGTCGACGTGCAGGGCGTCGGCTATGTCGTGCAGTGCTCCTCGCGCACGCTGCAGCGCTTGCCCAAGATCGGCGAGGCGGCGGCCCTCTCGATCGAGACCCATGTCCGCGAGGACGCGATCCGGCTCTACGGCTTCATGTCGGATAACGAGCGCGACTGGTTCCGGCTGATGCAGATGGTGCAGGGCGTCGGCGCCAAGGTCGCGCTCGCCATCCTCTCGACGCTCGAGCCCGGTGCGCTCGCAACCGCGATCGCAACCAACGACAAGGCTGCGGTGGCGCGCGCGCCCGGCGTCGGCCCCAAGCTCGCCCAGCGCATCTGCGCTGAGCTCAAGGACAAGGCGCCGGCCTTCGGCCATGTCGACCCGGCGCTGGCGCAGCTCTCCGGCGCGCTCGAGGACAAGCGGCTGCCGCAGCCGGTGGCGGATGCCGTCTCGGCCCTCACCAATCTCGGCTACCCTCAGGCGCAGGCCGTTGCGGCGGTCGCGGCCGCCTCGCGTGAGGCAGGGGAGGGCGCCGGCACGGCGCAGCTGATCCGGCTCGGTCTCAAGGAGTTGGCGAAATGAGCAAGGGACCGACGGTGATCTTCCGCGAGATCGCCGACAAGTCGACCTTCCTCGCGCTGATGATGCGGCATTGGGGCTCGCATCGTATGATGATCGGCTCGAAGCTCTATGATTGCGCCGAACTGCCCCTGATCGGCATGTTCACAGCCGAGGGCGACCTGCTGGCGGTGGCGAGCTGGGCCCGTGACGGCGATATCGCGGTGCTGTGTGCGCTGCACTCGCTCAAGGAAGGGGAGGGTGCGGCCTCGCGCATGCTGGAGGCGGTGAAGGCAGCGGCCAAGGCGGCCGGCGCGCGCAAGCTCAGGGCGATGCTGACCAATGACAACATGCCGGCCCTGATCTTCTACCAGAAGCATGGCTTCCGCTTCTCGGGCCTCTATATCGAGGCGATCGACGCCTATCGCGCAATGGTTCCGACGATCATCAAGACCGGCTACCAGGACATTCCGGTGCATGACGCGCTGGAGCTGGAGATCGAGTTGTGAGCGAGCCGAAGCGTCCCGGCCTGATGACGGCGGACAAGCGCGACGACGACAGCGAGGCCTCGCTGCGGCCGCTATCGCTCGCCGACTTCACCGGGCAGGCGGCGGCGCGGGCGAACCTGCAGGTCTTCATCAACGCTGCTCGCACGCGCGGCGATGCGCTTGACCATGTCCTGTTCGTCGGTCCGCCCGGCCTCGGCAAGACGACGCTGGCGCAGATCGTGGCCCGCGAGCTCGGCGTCAGTTTCCGCTCGACCTCGGGGCCGGTGATCGCCAAGGCCGGAGACCTTGCGGCGCAGCTGACCAATCTCGAAGAGCGCGACGTGCTCTTCATCGACGAGATCCACCGCCTCAACCCGGCGGTGGAGGAGATCCTCTACCCGGCGATGGAGGACTACCAGCTCGACCTGATCATCGGCGAGGGGCCGGCGGCGCGCTCGGTCAAGATCGACCTGCCGAAGTTCACGCTGGTCGGCGCCACCACCCGCGCCGGCCTTTTGACGACGCCGCTGCGCGATCGCTTCGGTATCCCGATCCGGCTGCAGTTCTACACGGTCGAGGAATTGCAAGGCATCGTCGCGCGCGGCGCGCGGGTGCTTGGCGTCCCGATGTCCGATGACGGGGCGAACGAGATCGCCCGTCGTGCGCGCGGCACACCACGTATTGCTGGCCGGCTGCTGCGGCGCGTGCGCGATTTCGCCATCGTCGACGGCGATGCGATTGTCACTCGCAAGGTCGCCGACAAGGCGCTCGGCCTGCTCGATGTCGATGCGATCGGCCTCGACCAGATGGACCGGCGCTATCTCACCACCGTCGCGATCAACTTCGGCGGCGGCCCGGTCGGGATTGAGACCATCGCCGCCTCGCTCTCCGAGCCGCGCGATGCGATCGAGGAGATCATCGAGCCCTTCCTGCTGCAGCAGGGCTTCATCCAGCGCACGCCGCGTGGGCGCCTGCTGACGCCGCACGCCTTCCGGCATCTCGGCATGCCCGAGCCGAACCGGGAGGGTGCGCAGTTCGGCCTCTTCGGGGACGGGGACGAGGACTGAGGCCGCTCGATAGCGTTGTCCCGCATTTGAATGATGGGGCGCTCGTAATGTCGTGTTGTAATCGAGTTCGATCAGGCGGTGCCGGGAGAGACGATATGCGATCTGCGCTGATGGCCACCGGCCTGGTGCTGGTTTCCGTGACGGGCTTTGCCGCCGAGCCCACGCCCGACGCCACCGTGCGCAAGGCCTATGCGGTCACGCAGAAGACCCTGGACGGCGGCGGCGAGCCGCCCTGGCGGCCGCCTCATCGCGATGCGCTGATGAGCAAGAGCCTGGCGGCACTGTTCGCCCGCGACGATCGCTATCAGGACGAGAGCGGCGATATCGGCCATATCGGTGCCGATCCGTTCATCCAGGGGCAGGACGGCGAGGTGAAGAGCCTCAAGGTCTCGGTCACGCAGGCTCCTGCCGGCGGCAAGGCCCTGGTTACGGCGAGCTTCCGCAGCTTCGGCAAGGCCATGTCCGTGCCGTTCCGCATGGTCGAGGAAGGCGGAGGCTGGCGCATCGACGATATCGGAACGGGCAAGAACTCGGTCCGCCGCGAGCTGGCGCAGCCCTATGATTGCGGCTCGTTCATGGGCAAGCCCTGCAAGCGCTGAGCGGCGCGAGGCTGCCATGAGGTTGTCCCGTCGGCGCGCGACGGTCTAGAACCCCCGCGCCAACTAGCAGAAGGACGACCATGGCCGACGCTCATGCGATCTCAGTCCGTGTCTATTACGAGGACACCGATTTCTCCGGCGTCGTCTACCACGCCTCCTATCTGCGCTTTATGGAGCGGGGTCGCACCGAGCTGATCCGCGACCTCGGCATCGAGCAGCGCGAGCTCTTCGACGGCGACGCGGCGCTCGGCTTCGCAGTCAGGCGCATGCTGATCGATTTCGTCAGGCCGGCGGTGATGGACGATCTCCTGACCATCGAGACCAAGCCGACTTTGGCACGCGGCGCGACCATGGAACTCGACCAGCGCATCCTGCGCGGCGAGGAGGTGCTGGTCACGGCGCAGGTCAAGGTCGCCTGCGTCGGCGGTGGCAAGGCCAGGCGCATCCCGGATGTGCTGCGGCACCGCCTCGGCCTCGAAATCCTCTGATCGTTCCTGCCGCCGCTGGCATCGACGCTGGCGGATCGCCATGTTAGGGCCCGTAACATGAGCTGGAAACGCAACGAGCCCGAGCAGCCGCGGGGGTACCACCACGGCAATCTCAAGGAGGCGCTGGTCCGCGCCGCCCTCGGCCTGATCGGCGAGAAGGGCCCCAACGGCTTCACCTTCGCCGAGGCCGCGCGCATGGCCGGCGTCAGCCCGGCGGCGCCTTACCGGCACTATCGCGACCGTGACGAACTGCTGGCCGACGTCGCGGTCCATGGTTTCGCCGCCTTCGAGGCGGCGCTCGCCAAGGCCTGGGACAGTGGCAAGCCCGATCCGGAGACGGCGTTCCACCGGCTCGGCCGGGCCTATCTCGCCTTCGCACACGACCAGCCGGCCTTCTATTCGGCGATGTTCGAAGCCGGGGTGCCGCTCGATGCCAGTCCCGAATTGCGCGCTGCCGCCGATCGCTCCTTCCAGCAACTGCGCCAGGCGGCGGAGACGCTGATTGCGGCGCTGCCTCAGGGAAAGCGCCCGCCGGCCCTGATGATGGCGCTGCATATCTGGGCGATGTCGCACGGCGTCGCCGCTCTGTTCGGCCGCGCCGATGCCGGCCGGAGGCCGCTGCCGATGTCGGCCTCCGATCTGCTGGAAGCGGGAATGCTGATCTATCTCAAGGGCCTGGGCCTGCCCCCCGACCAGCCGGTCTGATCTCCTTCCGAAAATTTTGATGCGGCCGTCTTGAAAGCCTTGGCAGTTGCGTCCAGATATGTAAATGTGATTTACATTCACACGGTCGGCGAGGGCCGGATCCGATCAGCTTGGATAAGCCGATCGGTGAATCCGTCCCTCTCTCCAAGACGGAGCCGATCGGGAGGTTGGCCGGCAGCGGCATCCGCCGCTGCCCTTCGAGTTCGAGAGGGATCGATGCCGATCGTCGCGAAGCTTGACGAATATGGAAAGGGAGCCTGGATCGCCTTCGCGGTGCTCGGCTTCATCATCTTCTGGCCGCTGGGTCTGGCGACCCTGGTCTTTCTTTTCTGGAGTGGACGCATGGGACATGGTTGCGGACCAGCTCGCTATGAGCACCGGATGAATCGCCTGCAGGACAAGATGGAGCGCCTGCGCGAGCGCATGGGCGGGGCCCAGCAGTGGGGCCGTAGCGGCTTTGGTGGTGGCTGGGGCCGTGGCCCGTCATCGAGCGGCAACCGTGCCTTCGACGAGTACCGCGATGAGACGCTGCGCCGTCTCGAGGACGAGCAGCGCGAGTTCCACGACTTCCTCGGCCGGCTGCGGATGGCCAAGGACAAGGCCGAGTTCGACGAGTTCATGAATACGCGCCGCCCCAGCACCGGCACGGATACTGTCGAAAGCGCCTGATCGCCCCTTTTTAGGAGCTATCGACCGTCGGCGGCCCGCTTCCTCACGGAGGCGGGCCGTTGCCGTTCTTCGGCGGGGGCCTCCGCGGGCGGGGGCTCCGGCTTCTTCTTGTTGGTGGTCACAAAGAAGATCACGATGGTGAGAGCCGATGTCAGCGAAGCCAGGATCGCGGTGATCTGGGCTTTCAGGCTCTCGATCTTGGCGACACGTCCCACAATGATGTTGTGACGCAGCTGGAGCGCGGTCAGTCGCTCGCTTGCCTCCAGCACCATCGCGTTCTCCATCGCCTGGATGCTCTGGACCGTCCCGGCGTCGCTGTAGTCCTGATCGACGAGGGCGTCATAGGGCGCCATCCGGCTCTGCCAGTCCTGCGGATGGACGATCGCCGCCATGCGGCGCACCGCCTGCTTGGCGTTCAGGCGGAACAGCCGGTCGAGCAGATATTTGTATTGCATGTCGGCCTGCGAGCCGTTCAGCACCAGGAGCAGGGCGCCGCGCCCGAGCTGCAAGGTCTCGAAGCTCTTCACCTGGCCGTCGAGCGCGCCGAGGTCGCGGGTGATGCCGTCGCGCTCCTCGGTGAAGCGGGCGCTGCGCCGGTCGAGCGAGTTCGATATGGCGAAGGTCGCGATCGAGGACAGGATCGCCGGCGAGGCGATCAGGACGGCGCTGAGCGTCGTGCGATTCCAGACATAGTTCCGGGCCTGGCCCGTCAGCCATTCGCCAAACCGCATCGCCCCCAACCCTCGGTCGCCGCTGCGTCGCCCGCCGACGGCCGCAAGGCCGTCATAACGCGATGTTAACCATGCAGGCCCTTAACCTTGACGGTGACTTAACGGGACACAAGGCCTTTGGCGCACGGGAACATCGCCGTTTGGCCCATCTTTCGCCGAATTCAGCGGTAATTGGTGTCAACGGCATACCCCCGGAGCGCAGAAACGGGCGGCGGCGCGAGCTTCGCGGCGCGAAGAACAGGCTGCGCGGGGCCGCACCCGGTTTCGCGTCGGCCAGAGCCGGATTCGATCAGGCCGCAATGGCCTGGTCGGTAGGGGCTCGAGAGAGAAGGAAGACAGGATGAACCCCGCCGTGGAGATCGCGCAGGCCGCGCCACAGGTCGACATGTCGTTCTGGACGCTGTTCTGGCACGCCCACATCGTCGTCAAGCTGGTGATGATGGGTCTGCTGGCCGCGTCGATCTGGTGCTGGTCGATCATCATCGACAAGACCTTGCTCTATCGCCGCACGCGCCAGGACATGGATGCGTTCGAGGAGGTGTTCTGGTCGGGCCGCTCGCTCGAAGAGCTCTATCGCGACCTCTCCAACCGCCCGGTCAACGACATGGCCGCCGTCTTCGTCGCAGCGATGCGCGAATGGAAGCGCTCGTTCGAGAATGGCGGGCGCTCGGTCGCGAGCCTGTCAGCCCGCATCGACAAGGTGCTCGACGTCACCATCCAGCGCGAGGCTGAGCGGCTCGAATCGAAGCTGCTCGTGCTCTCGACCATCGCCTCTTCGGCGCCCTTCATCGGCCTGTTCGGCACGGTGTGGGGCATCATGACCTCGTTCACCGCGATCGCGGTCTCGAAGAATTCCTCCCTCGCCGTCGTCGCTCCCGGCATCGCCGAAGCGCTGTTCGCCACCGCGATCGGCCTGTTCGCCGCGATTCCCGCGCTGATGGCCTACAACAAGCTGCAGGCCGAGGTCGCCAAGGCGCAGAACCGGCTCGAGGCCTTCGCCGACGAATTCTCCGCGATCCTGTCGCGGCAGATCGACGAACGTCTGGCGGCGTGAGGGCTTAGACAATGGGCATGTCAGCCGCAGCCGGCGGGAAGGCCGGGGGACGCCGTGGGCGTCGTCCGCGCCGTCACGGAGCCATCGCCGAGATCAACATGACGCCGTTCATCGACGTCATGCTGGTGCTGCTGATCATCTTCATGGTCGCCGCGCCGCTGATCGCGACCGGCGTGCCGATCGACCTGCCGCAGACCGGCGCCAAGCCGATCAATGTCGATCAGAAGCCGATCACCATCGCCATCGACGAGAAGGGCCAGATCTTCCTGCAGGACCAGCCGACGCTCGAGCCCGACCTGGTGCAGAAGCTGCAAGGCCTTGCCAAGCAGGGTTTCGAGGACCGGATCTATGTGCGCGGCCACAAGCAGGTCGACTATGGCCGCGTCGCCTCGGTGATGGCGACGATCACCAGCGCCGGCTTCAGGCGCGTGGCGCTGGTCACCGAATCGCATTCGCGTTGAACGAGAAGGTGCTGTCGCGTTGATGCTCTCGCGCTCAGAGCCGGGCTTGGCGGTTTCCGCCCTGGGCCACGCGACCGTCCTGGTCGCGGGGCTGCTGGCCTTTGCCGGCACGGCGCCGCTGCCCGAGCATCAGGAGGCGATCGCCGTCGAGGTGATCGACCCCTCTGCGCTGAATCAGGTCACGCGCGGCGAGCGCCAGGCCGAGAAGGTGCAGGAGAAGCCGCAGCAGCGGGCCGAGCGCCAGTCCGAGATCGTCGAGCGCAAGGAAGCGGGCGAGGCCAAGCAGGATACGCCGGCGCCGCCCTCGCGGCCGCCCGAGCTCAAGGTCGCCGACGACAATGCCGCTGCGCCGCTGCCGCCTGCCCGTCCGACCCCGAAGCCGACACCGCCGGCCGAGCCGGTGAAGCAGCCGCCGCAGAAGTCCGAGCAGGCGGCCGCCCAGGAAGCGGAGCAGCGCCGCGAGGAACAGGCCAAGCTCGCCGAGGAGGCGGAGCTCGAGCGCAAGGCCAAGCAGGCCGAGCAGGAGGCCAAGGCCGCCGCCAAGGCGAAGGCCGAAGCGGAGGCGCAAGCCCGTGCCGAAGCGGCCAAGGCCGCCCAGGAGAAGGCCGTGGCGGAAGCCAAGGCGAAGGCTGAAGCCGAGCAGAAGGCCAAGATCGCCGCCGAGGCCAAGGCGAAGCGCGAGGCGGAAGCCAAGGCGAAGCGCGAGGCCGAGATCGCCAAGAATTTCAACCCGAACGACATCGCCAAGCTGCTGCAATCGAAGGAGCAGGCGCAGTCCTCGGGATCGAGCGCGCCGCAGATCAACCGTACCGCTTCGCTCGGCACCCAGACCGGCTCGTCGCAGAAGCTGTCGCCGTCGCTGCGAACCCAGCTGATGGGCATCATCCAGGAACAGCTGCAGAAGTGCTGGAACGTGCCGATCGCGCTGCAGAGCGCCTCGAAGCCGGTGGTGCCGCAGGTGCGCATGAAGCTCAACACCGACGGCTCGCTGATCGGCCAGGCGAGCGTGACCAACACCTCGTCGGACCCGCTCTTCCGGGTCGCGGCGGATTCGGCTCTGACGGCGACGCGCCGCTGCTCACCGTTGCGCATTCCCGCGCAATTTGCCGCCTATTACGACGATTGGCGCGACGTCATCGTG
Organism: Allobosea sp. P4_H5; assembly: GCF_056400825.1. NCBI lineage: Bacteria > Pseudomonadati > Pseudomonadota > Alphaproteobacteria > Hyphomicrobiales > Alloboseaceae > Allobosea > Allobosea sp. P4_H5. Next base: position 417,783 of record NZ_JBFUKM010000002.1, read on the forward strand.
AATTTCGACGCCAGGGACGTGCTGTGACCGCCATGGACCGCATTGATCATTCCACCAAGCGCTCGGCTCTCGGGCCGACCCGCCGCCATGCGCTCGCGCTGGCCGGCACGGGCCTGGCATTGCCGGCTTTGCTCCCCACGCCCGCGCTTGCCGAGCTGGTGATCGACCTGCGCAAGGGCACCTTCCAGCCGATGCCGATCGCGGTCGCCGATTTCGCCGGGGAGGGCGGCGGGCTGGTCTCCGGCATTATCGCCAACAACCTGAAGCGCTGCGGCTATTTCGTGCCGATCGAGAAGGCGCGGCATCCCGAGAAGAACCCGCCCTTCGATGCGGCGCCGCAATTTGAGGCCTGGAAAGCGGCCGGCGTGCAGGCGCTGGTGATCGGCCGGGTCTCGCGCGACGGCGGTCGGCTGCGTGCCGAGTTCCGGCTCTGGGACGTGGTCGCCGGCCAGCAGATCGACGGCCAGCAATATTTCACCGACCCGAACAATTCCCGCCGGGTCGGCCACATCATCTCCGATGCGATCTTCACCAAGATCACCGGCGTTGGCGGCTTCTTCGATACCCGCGTCGTCTTCGTCGATGAATCCGGCTCGAAGGAGGCCCGGCGCAAGCGCCTCGCCATCATGGACCAGGACGGCGCCAATGTGCGCTACCTGACCGATGGCGCGACCTCGGTGGTGACGCCGCGCTACTCGCCGGTGGCCCAGGAGGTCACTTACATGGCACAGCGCACCGGCGAGCAGCCGCGCGTCCATGTCCTCAACATCGAGACGGGCCAGCGCCAGGTCGTCGGCAACTTCCCCGACATGACCACGAGCCCGCGCTTCTCGCCGAACGGCGCGCGCATCGCGCTCAGCCTGCAGCAGGGCGGCAACGCCAATCTCTATGCGATCGACATCGGCTCGCGCACCACGCAGCGGCTGACCTCGACGGCAGCGATCGACACCTCGCCGTCCTATGCGCCCGATGGATCGCAGATCGTCTTCGAGAGCGACCGCGGCGGCTCGCAGCAGCTCTATGTGATGGGCGCCGGTGGCGGCGAGGGCAAGCGCATCTCCTTCGGCCAAGGCTCCTATTCGCAGCCATCCTGGTCGCCCCGCGGCGACCTCATCGCCTTTACCCGCCAGGGCGGCGGCACCTTCGGGATTGGCGTGATGAAGCCCGACGGCTCGGGCGAGCGTATCCTGACCGAGAGCTTCCACAACGAGGCGCCGAACTGGGCCCCGAACGGCCAGTACATCATGTTCTTCCGGGATCCCGGCGGGCAGTCCGGCGGCAAGCTCTACATGGTCGACATCACCGGCCGGGTCGAGGTGCCGGTGCCGACGCCGTCCTTTGCTTCCGATCCGACCTGGTCGCCACTGCTGACCGCGGCGCGCTAGCGCGTGCCGCGCTGATGCAGGAATGCAACATCATCGAACCGTTGGTTTCCGGCCATATTTGGTTAACCATAAGCCGCAATGCCGCCACTTCGCCTTGTTCTGGCAAGGTCTCGTTTAGGTTGACACTTCATTGATGGTGGACCGCGTGACGCCGCCCGGCGCGCTCCGCGTCCGAAATTCGGAGAGAATTGACATGCTCGCCTCCTTTGCCGCCAGCGCCCGCACCGTGCGCATCGCCGCCGCCCTGATGGGTGCGCTCGCCCTCGGCGCCTGCGCCAAGGACCAGAACGCCGACGGCTTCGGTGCCGGCGGCGCCGCCACCCCGGGCAGCGCCCAGGACTTCGTCGTCAATGTCGGCGACCGCGTCTTCTTCGAGACCGACTCGACCGATCTGACGCCGACCGCGGTCGCGACCCTCGACAAGCAGTCGGGCTGGCTGCAGCGCTATCCGCGCTACACCTTCACCATCGAAGGCCATGCCGACGAGCGCGGCACCCGCGAGTACAACTATTCGCTCGGCGCCCGCCGCGCCCAGACGGTCCGGGACTATCTCGCCTCGCGCGGCATCCCGAGCAACCGCATCCGCACCATCTCCTACGGTAAGGAGCGGCCGGTCGCCGTCTGCAACGACATCTCCTGCTGGTCGCAGAACCGCCGCGCCGTGACGGTGCTCGACGGCGCCGGCGGCGTCTGAACCGGACAGCTTGATAAACGCTTGACGTGGCCGGCGCTTACCGCAAGGAAAGCGCCGGCTTTTCCATATTTTGGCCGCGGTATTCGCGTGTGATAAGAACAGTCCCCGGGGCGATGCGGTTTGCCTGACATGATCTTTGCGACGATTTCGATTCCGAGCCTGAAGCGGCTCTCGCTGCGGCATGCCCTGCTTGCAGGTTTTTCGCTGCTGGCGATCGGCTTGACGCAGCCTGCCGCCGCGCAGGATGCGGCCGATCTCGTGGTCCGTACGAGCCGGCTCGAGAACCAGCTGCGCCAGCTCTCCGGCCAGATCGAGCAACTCCAGTTCGAGAACCGGCGCCTGACCGAGCAGCTGCGCAAGATGCAGGAAGATGTCGACTTCCGCTTCTCCGAGCGGGGCGGGCAGCGTGGCGGCGCAGCAGCAGCGCCCGCGCCGCAGGCGCCCCGTCCGGCAGCCCCCCAGCCGGCGCCCGGCCGCGAGCGCCGCGGCGACGCCTTCGATCCCGCTGCCCAGCCGGGAGCCGCCGGTGGGCCGCGCCAGCTCGGCCAGATCATTGACGAGGAGTTCGCCAGCGACCAGGGGCAGGGTCCGATGGACCTCTCCAGCGTCGGGCGCCCGGCCCCGGGAGGAGCGCTGCCGCCAGCGGCTGCGCAGGGCACCAGCGTCGCCGCGACGGGACAGGCGGCCAGCCCGCGTGAGCTCTACGACGTCGCCTACGCCCATGTGCTGCGCAAGGAGTACGAGCGCGCCGAGATGAGCTTCCGCGAGTTCCTGCAGAGCTATCCGCGCGATCGTCTGGCGGCCGACGCTACCTTTTGGCTCGGCGAGAGCTATTACCAGCGTCGGCGCTATCGCGAGGCAGCCGAGCAGTTCCTGAAGATCTCGCGCGATTTTCCGAAGGCCGGCAAGGGCGCCGACAGCCTGCTCAAGCTCGGCATGTCCCTGAATGGCCTCGGTGCGCGTGACCAGGCCTGCGCCACCTTCGCCAAGGTCGGCGTCGATTATCCCGCCGCCTCGAACGCGGTGCGCCAGGGTGTCGAGCGCGAGCGGCAGCGCGCCCGCTGCGCTTGACCGCGGCGCCTGCAGGTCCTGCCGAATCCGAGCCGCTGACGGCGGCTGAAGCCGGTGCCCTGTTCCGCCCGCTCGCCAACGAGGACGCGCTCATCGTTGCAGTGTCCGGCGGGCCGGATTCCATTGCTCTCCTCGCCCTCTTGGCCGAATGGAGCGGGCGAGGCCGTCCGCGGCTCCTGGCGGTCACCATCGATCACGCCCTGCGCCCGGAGGCGGCGCAGGAGGCGATGATGGTCGGCGAGCTGTGTGCGAAGCTTGGCGTCGAGCATCGTACGCGGCGCTGGCAGGGCCCGAAGCCGCAGGCCGGAGTGCAGGAGAAGGCGCGCGCGGCGCGCTATGCGCTGCTGGCGGAGGAGGCGAGGGTGCCAGGCGCCACCGCGATCGTCACCGCGCACACCGCCGACGACCAGGCCGAGACCCTGCTGATGCGCATGGCGGCGGGCTCCGGTCTCGCCGGCCTGGCCGGGATGGCGCCGCGCAGCGCGGTGAACGGGATCGTGCTGGCGAGGCCGCTGCTCGGGATCGCGAAATCCCGGCTGGTTGCGACCTGCGAGGCGCGAGGGCTCGCCTTCATCCGCGATCCGTCCAATGACGATCCGCGTTTCGCCCGCATCCGCTGGCGCGGACTATTGCCGACCTTGGGCCGTGAAGGACTGACCGCCCTGCGCCTCGGCCAGCTTGCGCATCGGCTGGCGCGGGCCGACGAGGCGCTCGACAGATTGGCGGCGCGTGCCCTGGCGAGCGTGCCGGCCGGGGATGAGAACGGCAAGCGCTGGTTCGATTTCGCGCGGCTCTGCGGGGAGCCCGAGGAGATCGTGATCCGGAGCCTGGGGCTCGCGCTCGCCGCGGCGCAGGACGGCGAAGCGCAAGCCGATGTGCCGCTGCGTCTGGCGCGGCTCGAGGATTGCGCGAAGGTGCTGATCGCCGCGGCGCGCGAGGGCAGGGCGCTGCGGCGCACGCTCGGCGGCTTTCGTCTGTCGCTGGCCGGCGATGGCGTTTTGACGCTGATGCGCGAAGGCGAGAGGCGCCGGGGCGTTCACCCTGCGACGGTATAACCCTAAGAAGGGTCAGCCTTCCCTTGGCAAGGGGGCATGGCGGCCCTAGATTAAGCAGCGAAAACCACAGGCTCGCGCGGCAATCCCGCCGGCGAGCGGATCGGAACCGTAATGAATCCGAACTTCCGCAATTTCGCCCTCTGGGTGGTGATCTTCCTGCTGGTCCTGGCGCTGGTCACCTTGTTCCAGAGCCCGAGCCAGCGTGCCAGCACCAATGAAATCCCCTTCAGCCAGCTGATCAACGAGTCCGAGGCCGGCCGTATCGCCAATGTCGTGGTGGCCGGGCCCGAGATCACTGGCACGTTCACGGACGGCCGCAACTTCGTCGCCTATGCGCCGTACAACGACCCGCAGCTCGTTCGGACGCTGGCGCAGAAGGGCGTGCAGGTCTCGGCCCGCGCCCCGTCCGAGGGCACGCCCTGGTTCATGGCGCTGCTGGTCAATTCGCTGCCCTTCGTGATCTTCATCGGCCTGTGGATCTTCATGTCCCGCCAGATGCAGAACGGCGCCGGCCGGGCGATGGGCTTCGGCAAGTCCAAGGCGAAGCTCCTCACCGAGGCCCATGGCCGCGTCACCTTCGAGGACGTCGCCGGCATCGACGAAGCCAAGGAAGACCTGCAGGAGATCGTCGAGTTCCTGCGGGATCCGCAGAAGTTCCAGCGCCTGGGCGGCCGGATTCCGCGCGGCGTGCTGCTGGTCGGCCCTCCCGGCACCGGCAAGACCTTGACCGCGCGCGCCGTCGCCGGCGAGGCGAATGTGCCGTTCTTCACCATCTCGGGCTCCGACTTCGTGGAGATGTTCGTCGGCGTCGGCGCCAGCCGCGTGCGCGATATGTTCGAGCAGGCCAAGAAGAACGCGCCCTGCATCATCTTCATCGACGAGATCGACGCGGTCGGCCGCCATCGTGGCGCCGGCCTCGGTGGCGGCAATGACGAGCGCGAGCAGACGCTGAACCAGCTGCTGGTCGAGATGGACGGCTTCGAGCCGAACGAGGGCGTGATCATCATCGCCGCGACCAACCGTCCCGACGTGCTCGACCCGGCGCTGCTGCGTCCCGGCCGCTTCGATCGCCAGATCGTCGTGCCGAACCCGGATGTCGCGGGCCGCGAGAAGATCCTGCGCGTGCATGTGCGCAAGGTCCCGCTCGCTCCGGACGTCGATCTCAAGGTGCTGGCCCGCGGCACGCCCGGCTTCTCCGGCGCCGACCTGATGAACCTCGTTAACGAGGGCGCCCTGCTCGCTGCCCGCCGTGGCAAGCGCATGGTCACCCATGCCGAGTTCGAGGACGCCAAGGACAAGGTCATGATGGGCGCCGAGCGCAAATCCATGGCGATGTCCGAAGAGGAGAAGAAGCTGACCGCCTATCACGAGGCCGGTCATGCCATCGTCGGCCTCTATGTCCCGGCCGGTATCCCCGTGCACAAGGCGACGATCATCCCGCGTGGCCGTGCGCTCGGTATGGTCAAGTTCCTGCCCGAGGGCGACCGCTACTCGATGAAGTTCAAGGAGTTCACTTCGCAGCTCGCGGTCGCCATGGGCGGACGCGTGGCTGAAGAGATGACTTTCGGCATGGAGAATGTGACCTCCGGCGCGACGGGCGACATCCAGCAGGCGACCAAGATGGCCAAGGCCATGGTCACCCAGATGGGCTATTCCAAGGAACTCGGCATGGTCGCCTATGGCGACAATCAGGAAGAGGTCTTCTTGGGCATGTCGATGGGCCGTACGCAGAGCCTGTCGGAGGCAACCGCGCAGAAGATCGATTCCGAGGTGCGCAAGCTGGTCCATCAGGGCTATCTCGACGCCACGGCGATCCTGACCGAACACCACGAGCAGTTTGTCGCGGTGGCCGAGGCGCTGCTCGAGTTCGAGACGCTGACCGGCGACGAGATCCGCGACCTGATCGCGGGCAAGCGCCCCTCGCGCGACGACGCCGACACGCCGCACGCGCCACGTGGCTCGGCCGTGCCGAGCGCCGGCAAGGGCCGCAAGCGCGACGAGCCCGATGCCGGGCTGGAGCCGCAGCCGCTGGCCTGACGGCGCGGCCAGACCTTGAACGATCAAAGGGCGGCCTTCGGGCCGCCCTTTGTCATGCAGGTCTTCGCCAGCCATGCGAGCTGGGGATAGCCGGTGCCTGGCGGATACGGTCCGACACAATTTGTGAGAAGCTGAGCAGGCAAAGAGCCTGTATGAGCTGCAAAACAACGAGCCGGGCAAGGCTCCGAGGACTGACCTCATGACACGCAAATACTTCGGCACCGATGGCATTCGCGGACGCGCCAACGGCGTGATCACGCCTGATCTGGCGCTGCGGGTCGGGCAGGCCACAGGCATCGCCTTCCGTCGCGGTGAGCACCGCCATCGCGTGGTGATCGGCAAGGATACGCGGCTCTCGGGCTACATGATCGAGAACGCGCTGGTCGCCGGCTTCACGTCCGTCGGGATGGATGTGCTGCTGCTGGGCCCGATGCCGACGCCGGCGGTGGCGATGCTGACCCGCTCGATGCGGGCGGATCTCGGCGTGATGATCTCGGCCTCGCACAACCCCTATGAGGACAACGGCATCAAACTGTTCGGGCCGGACGGCTACAAGCTCAACGACGAGGTTGAGGCGGAGATCACCCAATTGATCGACTCCGATCTTGGCAAGCAGCTGTCGTCTTCGGCGATGCTTGGCCGGGCCAAGCGTGTCGAGAGTGCCCATGCCCGCTATATCGAGTTCGCCAAGCGCACCCTGCCGCGCAATCTTGGCCTGGACGGCCTGCGCATCGTGCTCGATTGCGCCAATGGCGCTGCCTACAAGGTTGCGCCCGAGGCGCTCTGGGAGCTCGGTGCCGAAGTCATCACCATCGGCGACGAGCCCGATGGCTTCAACATCAACAAGGATGTCGGCTCGACCAAGCCGGCGGCGCTCAGCCAGAAGGTGCGCGAGCTGCGTGCCGACCTTGGCATCGCGCTCGACGGCGACGCGGACCGGGTGCTGATCGTCGACGAGCAGGGCCAGATCGTCGATGGCGACCAGCTGATGGGCGTGATCGCGCGGAGCTGGCAGGAGGACGGCCGGCTCTCGGCGCCCGGGATCGTTTCTACTGTGATGTCCAATCTCGGCCTGGAGCGCTATCTGGCGGGCCTCGGCCTGTCGATGGCGCGTACCGCGGTGGGCGATCGCTATGTGCTGGAGCACATGCGGGCCAACGGCTTCAATCTCGGCGGCGAGCAGTCCGGCCACATCATCCTCTCCGACTACGGCACCACCGGCGACGGGCTGGTCGCGGCGCTGCAGTTGCTCGCCGTGGTCAAGCGCCAGGAGAAACCGGTCTCCGAAGTCTGCCATTGCTTCGAGCCGCTGCCGCAGATCCTCAAGAATGTCCGCTACAAGCAGGGCCGTCCGCTGGAGGAGAAGCCGGTCGTCAACGCGATCAAGGCGGCCGAGCAACTGCTCGGCGAGAGCGGGCGGCTGGTAATCCGTCCCTCCGGCACCGAGCCGGTGATCCGTGTCATGGCCGAGGGCGACGACCGCGATCTCGTCCTGCGAGCGGTCGACGAGGTGGTCGAGGCGGTGACGAAGGCGGCCGCCTGAGCGTATCCCGCGGCTCCTGCGTCGTCATCCCGGGCGAGTGCCGAAGGCTCGAGGTACCGGAATCAATCGGAGGGCCCGAGCGCTACGATGGTTTCAGCCCTCCGTTTCACCCCGGCCGGAATGACGCAGCACTTTCCTGGAGAGGTCGCTCGGTTCGGCCCCACGAAAGCCTTCGCGGAAACTGACCTCTCGGGGCCAATGCTGCCGTTTACGGATCGATAGGCTTAGTTTTTAAGGTTAAGTGTCGTTTAAGAAATCCATGGCAAGGTTTCCCCATCGGTAACTCGCGTGCACTTGAGTCCAGCTGCATGCAAACTCGAAGGGGCCTGCCATGCGCAGCCTGAAGACCCTTGCGCTTGCAGGCGCCATGGCCGTGAGCGCATCCGCCATCGCCAGTGCCGCAGACTTTCCGATGGCGCAGCCCGCTCCTCCGCCGCCGCCCGAACTGCGCGGCACGATCTCGTCGGGCATCTATCTGCGCGGCGATATCGGTGTCGGCGTCACCAATTTCGGCAAGTACGAGCAGGAAGACGTTCGCCAGGCGAACGGGACATGGCCTGCCAAGGAAGATCGCTCGACCTCCTTCTTCGGCGGTGTCGGCATCGGCTATCGCTTCAACAACTGGTTCCGCGTCGACGGCACCTTCGAGTATCGCGGCGGCGGCAGCTTCGGCGCGACCGACCAGGTCGACCTGGGCGGCGGGACCGTCCTGCACAACACCTACAAGGGCAGCATCAGCTCGATGGTCGCCCTATTCAACGCCTATGTCGATCTCGGCACCTGGAACTGCCTGACGCCCTATATCGGCGCTGGTATCGGCTATGCGAGCAACCGTATCCACGGCGTCACCGACCAGGGCGTCATGAGCACGTTGAACCCTGGCGGCTGGGGTCCCGGCTACAGCACGCTCGGCACCGCCAATGCGGGCACCAAGAGCGGCGTCGCCTGGGCGCTCATGGCCGGTGTCGGCTACGAGGTCAACAAGAACCTGACCCTCGAAGTCGGCTATCGCTACCTCAACCTCGGCGACGCCCAGTCGGGCCGCCTCGTCAACGCCTATGGCGGGCAGGTGCAGGGGCCGCTCAAGATCAAGGACATCGACAGCCACGACATCAAGATCGGCATGCGTTGGAACTTCGGCGAGCCCGATTGCTGCGGCCCGGTCGAGCGCCCGGTCGCCTACGCGCCGGCCCCGGTCGTCCGCAAGTACTGACCAGTCCGACCATTCGGAAAAAGAGGCCGCGCGAGCCACGCTCGCGCGGTTTTTCTTTTGGCGCTGTACTGCCGGTTGACATACTCCCATGGAGTATCCTAGCCGTATGGCATGAAGCGCCATGCCGCATAGCCCAGACGACAAGAAGCGCGCCGTCTCGCGCCTGCGCCGCATCAAGGGCCAGGCGGAGGCGCTGGAGCGCGCGGTCGAGTCGGGTGTGGATTGCAGCGCTCTGCTGCAGCAGATCGCGGCCTTGCGCGGTGCCGCCAACGGGCTGATGGCAGAGGTGCTGGAAAGCCATTTGCGCGAGACCTTCGGTCTTGCGCTGGGAAACGGGCGCCACGGCGAGGAAGAGGCCGGTTTCGAACCCGAAACCGAGCTCGACGGAATCATACGGATGCTGCGAACCTATCTGAAATAGGCGCGCGCAACGCTCTGAAGGAGGATGCTGAGATGAAGACACGTGCCGCCGTGGCCTGGGAGGCCGGCAAGCCTCTGACGATCGAGACCATCGAGATCGGCGGGCCGAAGGCCGGCGAGGTGCTGGTCGAGGTGATGGCGACCGGCATCTGCCATACCGACGCCTATACGCTGTCGGGCCTGGATTCCGAGGGCAAGTTCCCGGCGATCCTCGGCCATGAGGGCGCCGGCATCGTGCGCGAGGTGGGGGCGGGTGTGACCACGCTGAGGCCCGGCGACCATGTCATCCCGCTCTACACGCCGGAATGCCGCAGCTGTAAGTCCTGCCTGTCGCGCCGGACCAATCTCTGCACCTCGATCCGCGCCACCCAGGGGCAGGGCCTGATGCCGGACGGTACCTCGCGCTTCTCCTGCGATGGCGGCGAGGTCTTCCACTATATGGGCTGCTCGACCTTCGCGAACTTCACCGTTCTGCCCGAGATCGCGCTCGCCAAGGTCCGCGAGGACGCGCCCTTCGACAAGATCTGCTATATCGGCTGCGGCGTGACGACCGGCATCGGCGCGGTGATCTACACCGCCAAGGTCTGGCCCGGCGCGAACGTCGTCGTCTTCGGCCTCGGCGGCATCGGCCTCAACGTCATCCAGGGTGCCCGCATGGTCGGCGCCGACAAGATCATCGGCGTCGACATCAATCCGGGCAAGCGCGCCATGGCCGAGAAGTTCGGCATGACCGACTTCATCAACCCGGCCGAGATCGGCAACGACAAGGTGGTGCAGGCGATCGTCGACCTGACCGGCGGCGGCGCCGACTTCTCCTTCGACGCGACCGGCAACACCAATGTGATGCGCCAGGCACTGGAATGCTGCCATCGCGGCTGGGGCGAGTCGATCATCATCGGCGTCGCCGAGGCCGGCAAGGAGATCGCCACCCGGCCGTTCCAGCTGGTCACCGGCCGCGTCTGGAAGGGCACCGCCTTCGGTGGGGCGAGGGGGCGCACCGACGTGCCGAAGATCGTCGACTGGTACATGGAGGGGAAGATCAACATCGACGACCTGATCACCCACAAGCTCTCGCTCGACGAGATCAACCATGGCTTCGACCTGATGCACGAGGGCAAGTCGATCCGCTCCGTCGTCGTCTACTGAGGTAGCGACCTCGTCCTTCGGGAACGCCTGCACGCGATCGGGGTTGATCGGTGCAGGCGCATCCGGAGGGCAACCATGGCAACCAATATCGCAGCAGGGAACAGCCGCTCCGTCTTCACCCGCTTGTCGCAGGCGACGGCGCATTGGGCCGGCAAGCCGCAGACCTTCTTCGTCGCGCTCGCCATCATCGTCGTCTGGGCTGCGTCGGGTCCGTTCTTCGGCTTTAACGACACCTGGCAATTGGTGATCAACACCTCGACGACGATCGTCACCTTCCTGATGGTGTTCATCATCCAGAACAGCCAGAACCGCGACACGGCGGCGATGCAGATCAAGCTCGACGAGCTGATCAACAAGCTCGAGGGCGCGCGCGAGGAGCTGCTCGACCTCGAGGAGCTCGACGAGGACAAGCTCGAGGAGATGCGGGCCGAATTCGAGGAGATGGCGCGCAAGGCGCGCGCCGCTCGCGAAAACCGCTCCGGCTGATACGGTCGACGAGCGGCCGCAAGCTTACCCAACTGGACGCTGGCAGGCGCCGCGTTATCCTTCGTCGTGAAGCGCAGGTTGCGGTGCGAATCGGCTAGGAGCGAGGCCATGCGAGGAGCGGGTTGGTGCAGGCTTGGTCTGGCGATGCTGCTCTCGCTCGCGAGCATCGCGGTCGGTGCAGCCGAGCCGCTCCTCGATGTCCAGGATGTCGCGACGCTGCGGCGCCTTGAAGCGGCAGGCTATGCGCTGGCCGATGTCCTCGGAGCCGCCAGGGCCGACAGCACCGCTGCACTTGCGCGCGACAGCGCTGCCTTCCGCACCATCGCCAGCCATGTCGGCGAGGACGTCAGCGCACTGCGGGCCGAGATGCTGGCCAATGGCCGCCGGCTCTATGAGGTCACCGACGGCAATGTCGGCCGGGTCATCGACCTGCGCTGGCTGCGGTCGCCGATCGCCCGCTTCCAGCTGGCCGCCGTGGTCAACCGGCTTGACCGGCAGGACTTCGCCACGCTGCTGGGCGAAACCGGTTGCGGCGAGGTGCGTCTGATCTACCGGCTCGCCTATGCCTTCGACGATGCGAAGCTGAAGCGGCGGCTGGCCTCGCGCCTGCCGTTCACGCTCAACGCCGTCTTCAGCGTCAAGGCGGGAGAGGGCGGCTCCTGCCGTGATGCCGCGCAAGCCTGGTCGATCGCGCCAGGTGGCGATCCGGCGGCGCTGGCGCGGCAACTCGCCAGCGGGCCGCTTTCGAAGCAGCGGATCGACCTCAAGCAGGTCGAGCTCAACGCCCAGATCGTGCGCTTCCCGTCCGGGATGGAGACCGAGTTCGGTGGGCAGGCGGCCTATCTGCAGCGCATCTTTGCGGCCTCCACAGGCGAAGGCGGCCTGACGCTCAAGCCCAAGCCGCTCGAGAACACGCCTGACGTCGCGAGGCTGAAGAGCGATGCCGCGCTCCGGCAGGAGCTGATCGACTATGTCAGGACCAATCTCCCGGTGATCGACCGGGGCGTCTACCAGCTGCCCGAGCGCTTCCTGGCGACCAAGGCGATCTCCTATTCGACCTTCGGCAGCGCCCGATTGGCCAACCACCCTTTCACCGAAGCCGTGCCAGCGCGCGCACTGACGGGGCTCGATTTCGGCGCGGCTCGGCTGGTGCGCAACGAGAAGGCGCTGCTGGAGCGGCTCGACAATGGCTCCTGCATGGGCTGCCATCAGGCTGGCGCCACCGCCGGCTTCCATATGTTCGGGCTCGACGACGGTTCGACCTCGGCGCTGAACCGGATCAAGACCGGCATATCCCCGCACTTCTATGCCGAGGGCTTCCGCCGCGCGGCCTATGTCGCTGCAATCGCCGATGGCGCCGAGCCGGAGCGCTACCGTCCGCCTTCCTTCGCGCCGCCGGCGACCTGGCAGGTGGGCCGGAGCTTCGCCTATCGGCAGGCGGCGCTGACCATGCCCTGTCTGACGGGCGAGAGTGCGAAAGCCTTCGGCGAGGGCTGGGGGTGCGCTGCGGGCTCGGTCTGCAAGCCCCTGGTCGAGAGCAAGGCGGTCGGGATCGAGTTCGGCCAATGCGTCAGGCTGGACGAGGCCCGCAACTTTTCCGGCCAGCCCTGCCTGACCGGCGTGATCACCACCGCTGTCGGCAGGCCCTATCTCGACCGCTATCGCAAGACCGGGCAGTTCGGCGCCTTCGCCACGGGCTTCTCGCAGACCGCCTTCAACTGTCGGCCGGCCAAGATCGGGGTTCCCGCCGGGATGGCCTATCGCCAGTGCACGCCGGCCGACCGCACGTTTTCCGGCTTCGCCAATGGCAAGGTGCCGGATGAGATCTGCGGGCTCGCCGGCGGCAAGGCCTTCGACGATTGCGTCGCGACCAACCGTTTCGACGACTGCCTGTCGAAGGCGGTGACGCGCGGCAATCGCGGCACCTGCAGCGCCACCAGCTTCTGCCGCGAGGACTATATGTGCCAGGCGATCCCCGACGATGTGCCGGGCGCGAACACGACGGTGAAGGATTACGGCTTCTGCTCGCCGACCTATTTCCTGTTCCAGATGCGGATCGACGGCCATCCCGATCCGCAGGCGCGACTGTAGCGGTTACCCCGCCAGCACGAAGTCGAAGCGCCCGAGCTGGCCGCCTTCGGCCGGGCGGAGAGTCATCAGCAGTTTCTGGTCGAACAGGCCGTCGCGGCGGTTGCCGGGCTCGTCCGGGAAATAGAGCTGGGTGGTGAGTACGGTGCTCTGCCCGCCCGCACGCACCTTCACATGCAGATGGCGGGTGCGGCCGGTGTAGAGCCCGGGCGTGCGGGTGACGAGCTGATAGCGACCCTGCTGGTCGGCGAAGAGATGGCCGCGGAAGCGGAAGCCGCGATTGTCGTACTGCCCGGACGTATCGGCATGCCAGAAATCGAGCAGGGCGCCGGGTAGTGGCCGGCATTGCCGGGTCAGCACGAAGCCGCTCAGCACCAGCAGCGTGCCGTCGCCGTCGCTGCGCAGATCGGCGCGCTGCGGCGACGAGGGCGTGAAATAGGGGCCTTCGGTCTGGCGCGGCGTCGCGGCCGCATGTCCCTCGCAGGCCGGCGTCGCCGGCAGCTCGGTGCCCTGCGCGAACGCGTCGGCCGGGAGGGTGAGGCTTGCGAAGCCCGCAGCCGAGAGGCGCGTGAGCAGGTCGCGGCGACTTGGGGTTTCTGACATGGCGTCTCCCTTGCACCTTGCGGCGTCACCATTCTTGCCACGCGGCTGATGTCCGATTTCGGGCAGAGGCGATGCCTCGCCGAACTGTGATGGTGAAGGGAGCAGCGCGGGCAAATGTCTCCTGTGGGCACATTGCATCCATGTGCCCGAGCACTGGCGATTGCGGGTGCTTTTTGGCAATAGTCCGCCCTGCGAGGAATTGGCCGGCACAGGCGTTCCATCCGACGAGACGATGAGGGACGGCATGTCGACCGATATCGAGATCGCCCGCGCGGCGACGCTTCAGCCCATCGGCGCGGTCGCCGAGGCGGTCGGCATTCCGGACGCGGCGCTGCACCCCTATGGCAAGTACATCGCCAAGGTCGATACCAGCGCGATCCCTGGCTTCGCCGAAAAGCCGGACGGCAAGCTCATCCTGGTCACCGCGATCAGCCCGACGCCGGCCGGCGAGGGCAAGACCACGACGACGGTCGGCCTCGGCGACGGGCTGAAGCGCCTCGGCAAACGCACCATGATCGCGCTGCGCGAGCCCTCGCTCGGCCCCTGCTTCGGCCAGAAGGGCGGGGCGGCCGGCGGCGGCTATGCCCAGGTCGTGCCGATGGAGCAGATCAACCTGCACTTCACCGGCGATTTCCACGCCATCACCAGCGCCCACAACCTGCTGGCGGCGATGCTCGACAACCATGTCTACTGGGGCAACGGGCTCGATCTCGACGAACGCCACATCGCCTGGCGGCGCGTGGTCGACATGAACGACCGGGCGTTGCGCTCGATCGTCTCCTCGCTCGGCGGCGCCACGAACGGTTTCCCGCGCGAGGACGGCTTCGACATCACCGTCGCCTCCGAGGTGATGGCGATCTTCTGCCTGGCCAAGGACCTCGCCGATCTGGAGGAGCGGCTCGGGCGCATCGTCATCGGTCGCACCCGCAGCAAGCGCCCGGTCACTGCGGCCGAGCTCAACGCCCAGGGCGCGATGACGGTGCTGCTGCGCGATGCGCTGATGCCGAACCTGGTGCAGACGCTGGAGGGCACGCCCGCCTTCGTCCATGGCGGGCCCTTCGCCAACATCGCCCATGGCTGCAATTCGGTGATCGCGACGCGCGCCGCGCTGAAGCTCGCCGACTATGTCGTGACCGAGGCCGGTTTCGGCGCCGATCTCGGGGCCGAGAAGTTCTTCGACATCAAGTGTCGCAAGGCCGGGTTGAAGCCGGATGTCGCCGTGGTGGTCGCGACCGTGCGGGCGCTGAAGATGCATGGCGGCGTTGCCCGCGACAGGCTCGGCAGCGAGAATCTGAAAGCGCTGGAGGCGGGCCTGTCCAACCTCGCCCGCCATGTCGAGAACGTCAGGAAGTTCGGCGTGCCGGCGATCGTCGCGATCAACCATTTCACCAGCGACACAGCCGCAGAGCACGCGCTGATCCAGCACTATTGCCGCAACCATCTCGGCGTCGAGGCGGTGATCTGTCGGCATTGGGCCGAGGGCGGGGCGGGCACCGAGGAGCTCGCGACCAAGGTCGCGGCGCTGACCGACGGTGGCGAAGCGGATTTCGCGCCGCTCTATCCCGACGCGATGCCGCTGCGCCAGAAGCTCGAGACGATCGCCCGCGAGATCTATGGTGCCGCCGGGATCTCAATGGACGCCAAGGCTACGGCCCGCTTCGCCGAGCTTGAAGCGGCCGGCTATGGCAACCTGCCGGTCTGCGTCGCCAAGACGCAATATTCCTTCTCAGCCGATCCGACCCTGCGCGGGGCGCCGTCGGGCCACACCGTGCCGGTGCGCGAGCTTCGGCTCTCGGCTGGCGCCGGCTTCGTCGTCGCGATCTGCGGGGACATCATGACCATGCCCGGCCTGCCGCGGCAGCCGGCAGCGGAGCGCATCTATCTCGACGCGCACGGCCAGATCGAGGGGCTGTTCTAGCCGCCCGCCACATTCGTCAACGAAGTGTAAACCATATCGCGACCACCATGCGTCCGTGCGATTCCGAGCATGTCGGAAGGCGCTGGAGATGCCGACGAGATGGGTTTGCTGACCGCCTGGACCAATTCGGGCCTGAAGGCGCGCGTGCTCATGCTCGTCCTGGCGACACTGGTCGCGATCGCGGTGCCGGCGTCCGGCATCTTCCTCTGGATGGTCAACGGTACGGTGGTGAAGCTCGGCACGCTCTTCGCCGAGAAGCAGATCCTGTTCGACCGTTATCGCGGGCTGGAAGCGCTGATGCGCGAGGTCTCGCTGGCCGAGACGGTGGCGCGCGCGCCGGTGATCGTCGAATGGGCGCAGGACGAGACCGATCCGGAGAAGGCGAAGCGCGGCCTCGCCGAGCTCGAGCACTACCGGCTCTCCTTCACCGACCGCAGCTACTTCGCCGTCGTCGACAAGAGCGGCCATTACTATTTCAACGACAAGGACAACAGCTACGAGCACAACCGGCTGCGCTATACCGTCTCGCCGAGCGCTCCGCAGGACGCCTGGTACTTCAAGACGCGCGCGCTCGGCAAAGGCTGCCATCTCAACGTCAATCGCGACGAGGTGCTGTCGGTCACCAAGGTCTGGATCAACTGCATCATCCAGAAGGACGGCAAGGTGCTGGGCCTGATCGGTACCGGCGTCGACCTGACCCAGTTCATCAAGGAGGTCGTCGAGTTCCCGCAGACCGGTGTGCAGAGCATGTTCGTCGACCTGCAGGGCGCGGTGCAGGCGCATCGCGATCCGCGCGTCGTCGACTTCCACAGCCTGACCAAGGACGCCACGGCGAAGAAGACGATCTTCCGCCTGCTCGACGAGGAGGGCGACCGCAAGGCGCTTGCCGGGATGATGCAGCGTGTCGCCAAGGGCGAGGCGCTGGTCCTTTCACGTTTCATGCAGATGGACGGGCACGAGGTGCTGGTCGGTGTCGGCTTTCTCGATCGGCTCGGCTGGTTCAACGTCACGGTGATGGATGTCGACGCCATCATCGATCGCAAGCTGTTCGCGCCGATCGCCGGTTTGATCGTGGCGATCCTCATTGCCGTGGCCGGGCTGCTGACCTTCCTGTTCAAGCGCAAGGTGCTCGACCGGCTGGCATGGGTCGAGCAGGGCGTCACCAGGGTCCGCTCCGGCGATTTCACTGCCGTTGCGAAGGAGGACGGCAATGACGAGATCGCCCGGCTGTCGCGCGCCTTCAACGAGATGGCCCAGGCCGTCGGCGACAATACCGGCCGGCTTGAGGCGATGGTGCGCGAGCGCACGCAGAAGCTCGAAGAGCTGGCGCAGCACGACCCGCTGACTTCGGTGCTGAATCGCCGCGGCTTCGAGGAGGCGTTTGCGCGTGAGCAGAACCGGGCGCAGCGCCCTGGCACGGCCTGCGGCCTGATCATCGTCGATCTCGACCGTTTCAAGCTCGTCAATGACGATTACGGCCACCGGGCCGGGGACGAGGTGCTGGTCGCCTGCGTGCGCCGGATGCTCCCGGCCCTGCGCAGCTACGACGCCTGCGCCCGCTGGGGCGGCGACGAGTTCATCCTGCTGATCGGCGATTGCACGCCCCAGTCGCTAGCGGTGATCGCGGGCGAGATCGCGGCGCTGCTGCGCGAGACACCGATCGTGCTCAGCGATGGGCGGCCGGTGCCGATGACGGCGAGTCTGGGGGCCGCCATGGCGCTGCCGGGCGATAGCTTGACCGATGCCGCGGCCCGCGCCGATGCGGGACTCTACCGCGTCAAGCATGGCGGCCGCGACGGCGTTGCGATCGACGAGCTGCAATCCGACGCGGCGTTGCGGCGGGTGGTCTGAGATCTCAGAAGGCCAGCTGCACCTTCATCGCCCTGGACTTGTCGGCGGCGAGGTCGAAAGCCTCGACCGCCCGCTCGATCGGGATCGAGGCGGTGAGCAGCGGCGAGAGGTCGATGCGGCCCGATGCGATCAGCTCGACCGCCCAGTCGAATTCCTCATGGAAGCGGAAGGAGCCGCGCAGGTCGAATTCCTTGGCGACGACGACGTTCATCGGAATCGTGAAATTGCCGCCGACGCCGATCTGGACGATGACCGCGCCAGGCCGCAGCGCATCGAAGGCGCCGGTCAGCGCATGCTGGTTGCCCGAGCATTCGAACATCACGTCGAAGGCGCCCTTTTCGGCACCGTAATCGGCCTTCAGCCGCTCCGGCTCGGCCATCACGTTGATCGCAGTCGTCGCGCCCATCTTCAGGGCGGTCGGCAGCGGACCGTCGACCACGTCGGTGACGACGATCTCGGATGCGCCGGCGGCGCGGGCCGCTACCACGGTCAGAACGCCGATCGGGCCCGAGCCGGTGACGAGGACGCGCTTGCCCAGCAGGGCGCCGGCGCGCTTGACCGCATGCAGGCAGACGGCGAGCGGCTCGGCGAAGGCGGCCTGCGCCGCGCCGACATGCGCCGGCAGCTTCACCGCCTGGCGCTCTTCGATCACCAGGATCTCGCGGAAGCCGCCCTGGACGTGGGGGAAGCGCATGGCGCTGCCGTAGAACAGCATGTCGAGGCAGTGCTGCTGCTGGCCGGCCTGGCAATAGCGGCAGCGGCCGCAGGCGCGGCTCGGATTGACCGCGACGAGATCGCCCGGCTTGACCCGGCTGACCTCGGAACCGACCGCTTCGACGATGCCGGCGATCTCATGGCCGAGGATCAGCGGCTCGCGCACCCGGATCGTGCCGAAGCCACCGTGGAGGTAATAATGCAGGTCGGAGCCGCAGATGCCGCCAGCCTTGATCGCTACCTTGACGCCGAGTGGGCCGAGCTCCGGCACCGCCGCGTCCTCGACCCGCAGGTCCTTCTCGGCATGGATCACGACGGCGCGCATGGCGGAACTCCTGAAAGGGCGACAGCCATGCGGCTGCGGCATTGTCTAATCGTTTTAAACCGCTTACCGAACCCTTGAGACGCTAACAAGCAGCAAGTCGGGCCAAGACCGGGAGGATAGGATGTCGCTCAATCTGTTCAAGCTCGACGGGCGCATCGCGCTGGTCACCGGTTCCGGCCAGGGCATCGGCCTTGCCATCGCCGAGGGCCTTGCCGCCGCCGGCGCCCATGTCGTGCTGAACGGACGCGACGCCGGCAAATTGGAGAAGGCGCGCAGCGCCATCGCCGCCGCCGGCCACAAGGCCTCGATCGCCACTTTCGACGTCACTGACCAGAAAGCCGTCGAGGCCGGTGTCGCCAAGGTCGAGGCCGAGATCGGACCGATCGACATCCTGATCAACAATGCCGGCACGCAGAAGCGCGGCGCCTTCGTCGATTTCCCGGCGGAGGACTGGCACTTCCTGATGGCGACGAACCTGCACTCGGTGTTCTATGTCACCCAGGCGGTCGCCAAGCGCATGGCGCCGCGCGGACGCGGCAAGATCGTCAATATCGGCTCGGTGATGAGCAAGCTCGGCCGGCCGAGCATCGTGCCCTACACCGCCTCGAAGGGAGCGGTCAGCCTGATGACGCAGGGGCTCGCGGCCGAACTCGGCAAGCACAACATCCAGGTCAATGCGATCGGGCCGGGCTATTTCGTCACCGAGCTGAACCAGGCCCTGCTCGCCGACGAGACCTTCTCGAACTGGGTCAAGAGCCGCGCCCCGGTCGGCCGCTGGGGTGAGACCAAGGAGCTGGCGGGCGCGGCGATCTTCCTGTCCTCGGAGGCGTCGGACTATGTCAGCGGCCATCTGCTGATGGTCGATGGTGGTTTGACCGCGGTGGTGTGAGCACGCAGCGTCATGCTCGGGCTTGACCCGAGCATCTCAGGCCGGATAGGGCGCCAAACAGCGCCTCCACGTCCAGAGTTTCTCGGGTCTGCGCTTCGCTTCGCCCGAGAATGACGCGCGTCCGCTTTAGGCCTTCAGGAACGCATTCTGCGGGAACAGGATCTTCCGCGCCTCGTCGTCGACCTCGGTCTTCCAGGCGAATTGATCCTTGAGCGCGACGGCGCGCTGCGCCGCCGGCCGGGCCGAGATCTCGTCGAGATGGCGCCGGACATTGGTGAGCCTGGCGAAGGCCTCGTCGCCGAGGGCGAACTGCGCCCGCGTCGCCCAACCCCAGACCGCCATGTCGATCAGCGTGTAGTCGTCGCCGAGCATGTAGCGATGTTTGCCGAGCTGATCGTCGAGCAGGCCCCAGTGCCGCTCGGCCTCGCGAGCATAGCGGTTGATCGCGTAGGGTACCTTCTCCGGCGCGAAGCGCGAGAAATGCACGGTCTGGCCGGTATAGGGGCCGATGCCGGTGGCGACGAACATCAGCCAGGACAGCATCTGGCCGCGCATCTCGGGCGTGTCGGGCGGCAGGAATTGGCCGATCTTCTCGGCGAGGTAGAGCAGGATGGCGTTGCTGTCGAAGATCCTGACGTCGCCATCGGTCAGGGCCGGGGTCTTGCCGTTCGGGTTGATGGCGAGGAAGTCCGGCTTGAACTGGTCGCCTTTGCGGGTGTCGACCGGCACGAGCTCATAGGGCAGGCCGGCCTCCTCCAGGAAGAGCGCGATCTTCGCCGGATTGGGCGAGGGGTGGTAGTAGAAGCGGATCATCGTTGGTCTCCTGGATGGAAAGGCTCAGCGGCGCGCGGCGACGTAAGGGACGAGCTCGGTCAGGGCCGAGATGGTAAGATCGGCCCCTGCGCTGAGCTGCTCCTCCTGCATGCGCAGCGCCTTGAACAGGCTCTTCGGCCCGATCACGGCTGCGCCGGATAGTTCGTCGCGCAGGGCCTGCGAGGTTACACGCTCGATACGCGCCACGGTCATGCCGTAGGCCTTGGCGCCGGCGATGTCGAAGCCGTTGGAGGAGACGAACAGGATCTCGTCGCTGGTCAGGCCGAGCCGCTTCTCGACCAGGCGATAGCCGCGCGGATCGGGCTTGTAGGTCCTGATCTCGTCGACGCTGATCACGGTTTCCAGCAGTCCATCGATACCGGCCTGCCTGGTGAGATTGATCAGCATGGCCGGGCTGCCATTGGAGAATATGGCGAGGCGTGTCGGGGCAAGGCCATGCAGCGCCGCCAGTGCCTCCGGATAGAGGGCGAGTGCATCATAGGCCGCGGCGATGCGGGCGAGGAGTTCGGGCATCGCCGTGAGGCCGAGCGTCTTCAGCGTGAAATCGAGCGAGGCCTGCGTCACGCTCCAGAAATCCTCGTAGCGGCCCATCAGCGCGCGCAGCCAGGTGTATTCGAGCTGCTTCAGCCGCCAGATCTGAGTGATCGTCTCGCCATGGCCAGGGAAGGCATCCTCGGTGACGCCGGCGACCGATTGCACGTCGAACAGCGTTCCATAGGCATCGAAGACGACGGCCTTGATCGGCATGGTACTTCCTTCCACCACCCATATCGTCATCCCGGGCGACCGAAGGGAGACCCGGGATCCATGCCTGAACCGTTCCGGCATGGATCCCGGATCGGCGCAGCTTCGCCGCTTGTCCGGGATGACCAGCGCTCGGATGATAGCGCTCGCCTTGGCCGCGCGGAGCGTGATATCCGCACAAGCACTTGTTCGCAGACGCACAGGATATACGCGCATGTCCAGCCGCCCCGTCATGCTGATGATCCTCGATGGCTGGGGCTGGCGCGACGACAAGGACAACAACGCGGTCCTGCTGGCGAAGACGCCGAATTTCGACCGGTTCTGGGCTTCGTCGCCGCACGCCTTCCTGCGTACCTCCGGCCTCGATGTCGGCCTGCCCGAGGGCCAGATGGGCAATTCCGAGGTCGGCCATCTCAATCTGGGCGCCGGCCGCGTCGTGATGCAGGACCTGCCGCGGATCAACCAGGCGGTCGCCGATGGCACGCTGAAGCAGGCGCTCGATGAAAGCGGGCTGATCGGCCGGCTCAAGGCGAGCGGCGGCACCTGTCATATCCTGGGTTTGGTCTCGCCCGGCGGGGTCCACGCCCATCAGGACCATGCGGTGGCGCTGGCGAAGCTCGTTGTCGCTGCTGGCGTGCCGGCGGTGATCCATGTCTTCACTGATGGCCGCGATACGCCGCCACGCTCGGCGGCCGAGTATGTCGCGGCGCTCGAAGCTGCGTTGCCGTCTCAGGTCAAGGTCGCGACGCTGTCCGGGCGCTATTACGCGATGGACCGCGACAATCGCTGGGAGCGCGTCGAGCTCGCCTGGAAGGCGCTGGCGCTCGGCGAGGGCGAGCGGATGCCGACCGCCGGCTCGGCGATCGAGGCAGCTTATGCGGCTGCCATCAACGACGAGTTCATCAAGCCGGCGGTGATCGGTGGCTATCATGGGATGGCCGATGGCGACGGCCTGCTCAGTTTCAATTTCCGCGCCGACCGGATCCGCGAGATCCTGGCGCCGCTGCTCTTCGCCGAATTCAGCGGCTTCCCGCGGCCACGCATGCCCAAGCTTGTCGGCGCGGTCGGGATGACCTCCTACAGCTCCGAGCTCGATCCGATCATGCCGGCGCTGTTCGCGCCGCAGAGCCTCGCCAATGGGCTCGGCGAAACCGTGTCGAAGGCGGGCCTGAAGCAGATCCGCTTTGCCGAGACCGAGAAGTACCCGCACGTCACCTATTTCTTCAATGGCGGGCGCGAGGAGCCGTTCGACGGTGAGGAGCGCAGCATGACGCCCTCGCCGAAGGTCGCGACCTATGATCTGCAGCCGGAGATGTCGGCGCCGGAGCTGACCGGCAAGGTCGTCGCCGCGATCGAGAGCGGGCAGTACGATCTCTTCGTGCTCAACTTCGCCAATCCCGACATGGTCGGCCATACCGGCGTGCTCTCGGCGGCAATCAAGGCGGTCGAGACGATCGATACGAGCCTCGGCCAGATCGCTGACGCCATCCTCGCCAAGGGTGGGACGCTGCTGGTCACTGCCGATCACGGCAATGCCGAACTGATGGTCGATCCCGTCACCGGCAATCCGCACACCGCCCACACCACCTTCCCGGTGCCGGTGATGCTGATCGGCGGGCAGGCCAAGGGGCTGGCCGAGGGGCGTCTCGCCGATGTCTCGCCGACGCTGCTCGCGCTGCTCGGGTTGGAGCAGCCGGCCGAGATGACCGGCCAGTCGCTGTTGCGCTGAGCAGAACTCAGGTTGGTGCCATGCCGGGTAGGGTGGCGATCTCCGCCGCCAGGAAATCGATCAGCAGACGGACGCGGGCCACGGCCGCCCGCTCCGGGACGATCAGCATGTTGAGTGGCACGCTCGGCAGGGTGTAGCCGGTCAGGATCGGCTCCAGCTGGCCGGACGCCAGCAGATCGTCGACGAGCCAGCGATGGGTGGGCGCGATGCCGCGGCCGGCGAGCAGCGCCTCGCGCACGGCCAGGCCATGATCGACCCGTAATCGCCCGTCGAAGGGGACGTTGTAATGCTCACCGGCTTTGCCCACGAAGGCGAGCATGGCGCTGCCGGCGACGTTCGTCATGCGGATGCCCTGATGCCTGGCGAGGTCGTCCGCTGAGGTCGGGATGCCATGCCGGGTCAGATAATGCGGCGCGGCGACGAAAAGCCTTTGCGATCGGCCGAGAGGCCGCAGTTTCAGCGTGCTGTCGGCGAGCGGGCCGAGGCGGATGGCGATGTCGATGCCCTCGCGGACGAGGTCGATGCGCTCGTCGCTGAGGCTGAGGTCTATATCGATCCCAGGGTGCCGATCCTGGAAGGCGAAGAGCAGCCGCGTGACATGCAGGACACCGAAAGAGGCGGTGCAGGAGAGACGCACCGTGCCGGCAGGGGCGTCACCGGCGCTGCGGGCCTCGTCGCTCGCCTGCTCGACCAGGCGCAGGATGGCGAGGCAGTTCTGATAGTAGCGGCTGCCTTCCTCGGTCAGCGTCACCCGCCGTGTCGTGCGGCTGAGCAGGGCGATACCGAGCGCGTCTTCCAGCTCGTTGAGATGTCGCGTCACCGTGGATTGGCCCAGGCCGAGCTCGCGCGCCACCGCCGAGAGGCTGCCGCGCTCGGCGACGCGGACGAAGCTGCGCATGCGTTCCAAGGTGATGTCTGATTTATCCATAAAACGGCACAATCATATCCATTGCACCGTTATAGTACAGAAGCGGAACAGCGCCTAGCTGGAAAGCCTCATCCTCTCGGAAAGGCTCCGCCATGAAGGTCCTGCTTGTTTTCGCCCATCCCGAACGCCGCTCGCTCAACGGCGCGCTGCGCGACGTCGCCGTTGCCGAACTGGAGGCCCAGGGCCATGAGGTTCGCGTCAGCGATCTCTATGCCGAGGGCTGGAAGTCAGAAGTCGATCGCGCCGATTTCCCGAGCTGGCCGGATGGCGAGCGTTTTGCCGCCGGCGCCGCCTCGAAGCAGGCCTTCGGCGAGGGTACGCTGACCGCCGACGTCAAGGCCGAGATCGAGAAGCTGCTCTGGGCCGACACGCTGATCCTGCAGTTCCCGCTGTGGTGGTACACGATGCCGGCGATCCTCAAGGGCTGGGTCGACCGGGTCTTCGCCTATGGTTTCGCCTATGGCGTCGGCGAGCACAGCGACAAGCGCTGGGGGAATCGCTTCGGCGAGGGCACGTTGGCGGGCAAGCGGGCCATGCTGCTGGTCACGGCCGGGGGCTGGGAGCAGCACTACTCGCAGCGCGGCATCAACGGGCCGATCGAGGACCTGCTGTTCCCGATCAATCACGGCATCCTCTACTATCCCGGCTACGAGGTGCTGCCGCCTCACGTCGTCTACCGGGTCGACCGCTTCAAGGAGGCGGATTTCGAGCGGGAGGCCGAGCAGCTGCGCGAGCGCATGCGGACATTGGAGATGACTGCGCCGATCCGCTACCGCCGCCAGAATTTCGGCGACTACCTGATCCCGGCGATGACCTTGCGGCCCGAGCTGGGCGAGCCGGAGGCGCGCGGCTTTGCGCTGCATGTCGATGCCACGCTGACGGTCTGATCGCGCGGTGGAACTCATCAGGCGTGAGGCGGTTCTTCTCCCGGGAGGATCGCCTCATGCCGAACACGCGCGAGAATCGCCTGACCGATACCCCCGCCGCTTTCGTGACCGCGCCGCGCCCCGGCCAGTCCGGCGCGCCTGAGCAGCGGCGGGCCGGCCCCAATCCCCGCTCCGCCCATCCGACTGGGCCGCATGCCCCTTACGAGCCGGACGACCCCGATGGCCTGGCGGCCGGCAAGCATCAGCGCGAGGACGTCGCCGGCAAGCGCTGACGCGTCGGGCCCACGGCTAGGCGGCCCATGCAAGGCCGGCGTTGTCCCGCGCGGTCAATTCATCATGCTCAGGTCGTTCCGCTGAGCGCGATCGCGCAGCGATGGTTGCGGCGCTGAAAAGCCGGCCGGACATCCTCGTGGCAAGATAAATCGAACTATCGTTCGGTTTAATATTTAAGCGATGACTATGGAATTTCAGCTTGAACGGAAAGGTTGTCACCTTGATCCTCGGCGCAAGGGAAAGTAGTGACGGCAATCATGCGCTTCCGGGATGGACGCATGGTCGACCCGAAAGGGGGCGGGTCGTCGCGAATGCTGGGGACGGGCGGATCCAGGATGAAAGCGCGCAATGCGGGAAGGCCAGTGGCGGCCGGTTCGGCGACGACGAAGCAAAGGACGATGCGGGACGAGATCCTCGACGCGGCGGCGGAGATCATCGTCCGCGAGGGCTATGACGCCTGTACGATGCGGGCGGTTGCCGCGCTGGTCGATATGAAGGCCGGCAGCCTCTATTACCATTTCAGGTCGAAGGACGAGATCGTCGAGGAAATCCTCAACCAGGGCATCGAGACGCTTTATGCTCGCCTGGCGGAGACGATGCGTGGCCTGCCGAAGGAGGCTCCGTTCGCAGACCGGCTGTCCGCGGCGGTCGGGGTGCATGTTTCGAGCCTGGTCGGCAAGGACCAGAAGTACATGCACGTCTACGAGCACCTGCCGCCGATTATCAAGCGGCGCAGCCGCAAGATGCGCGAGAAATACGCCCAGCTCTGGCACGATCTCTTCGCCGGCGGCGTGGCCAGTGGAGAAGCCGCGAATGGGCAGGATCTGCAGCTGCTGGTGCCGTATTTCCTCGGTGGGCTGAACCGCGTGCCGGAATGGATGCGCGCCAGCGGCGCCAGCAGCGAGCAAGTCGCGGCGCTGGCCATCGCGACCCTGCTCGACGGGATCAGGGCCGGGCGGTAGAGCATGCTCGGCTTTTGAGCCTGCGCGAATTCTTGTCGCTCGACCGGTTCCGGTCGAACGGAAAGCGCGCTAGCAGATGACAGCGCAGCTGTGCCGATGCGGCTGCCGATGCAGGAAGCCGTGCCCGAGCCCATGTCCGAGACCTTCGCCATCAGCCTGAACGGCACCACCGATCTGCCCGCCGGCAAGATCGCCGCGATCGTGACCTCGCTCGAGATGTTGTCCGCGCCGGAGCGGCGGGCCGACCCGCCAGGTGTCGAGGGCTTCTCGCTCGAGGAGATCGGGCGCGAGGACGTGGCGCGCTATCTGGCCGTCTATCGCCTGCTCGGCGAGCGCTGGATGTGGTTCAGCCGGCTGGTGAAGCCGGTGGCCGAGCTGCAGGCGATCCTGGCCGATCCGCTGGTCGAGTTCTTCGCGGTCCGCTTCGGCGGGCGCGATGTCGGCCTGCTCGAGCTCGATTTCCGGGTGGAAGGCGAGGGCGAGCTTGCCTTCTTCGGCCTCGACGACAGCGTCGTCGGCAAGGGGGCAGGGCGCTGGCTGATGAACCGGGCGCTGGAGCGCGCCTGGGCCAGGCCGATCGGCCGCTTCTGGGTGCACACCTGCACGCTCGACCATCAGGGCGCAGTCGAATTCTACCAGCGTTCAGGTTTTTCGGCGTTCAGGCGCGGGGTCGAGGTCGTCGACGATCCGCGCCTTGGCGGGGCGATGCCACGCAGCGCCGTCCCGCATTGTCCGGTGATCGAATAGAGAGCGGGCCCTCAGGCCCGCGTGCGCAGGCCGATCGAGTCCATCATCGCCTGGTCGCGGGCGGCCTCGGCGGCACGCTCGGAGGCGCGCTCGCGATCGTCGAGGATCTCGACCTTCTTCATGTCCTCGAAGGCTTCCTGCAGTTCGCCCTTGGCCTCGTCGAGCTGGCCCTGCAGGTTGTCGGCGGACTGGCGCAGGTTGTCGCGACGGCCGAGCGCCGCCTTGGCATAGGTCGGATAGGCGAAATGGGCCGGATCGGAAATGCCGGCGCGCGTCTCTTCATTCTGGATCTCTCGGTCGAGATCTCCAGCCATGCGGTTGAATTCCGCGATCATCATCTCAATCTGGCTTACCCGGCGGCGCTTCTCGTCCACCTGGAAGCGTTTGAGACGCAAAAGGGTCTCTCGCGACTTCATGTCGTGCCGAACTCCTGATTACGCATGAGCCCGTTCCGGCCTGCTTGCATCGCAAGCCGACCGGTAGAACGGTCTCCAACTTTAGCTCAGAGACGGATTCACCGATCGGGTTGGACCAACCCGATCGGATCCGGCTCTGATGGCGTCCCGACCCCTCGGTTCGCCACCGGAACACTTCCGCGAGACGAAAAGTACAATGGGGCAAGGAGGTTGATCGTTCCTTACCAGGATCGTTCGCTTTCGATGCATGCGAAGGGTGCGTGCCGTGCTCTGCCGGCGGAGCACGGCACGCGCTAATCTCAAGCGAATCAAAACAAGGGGCGCGCATGCCGGCGCGCCGGACACGTCCTTGCCCGCCTCGCGCCGCCTCCCCGAATACAGCCTGCTGCTCGCCGGCCTCGCCCTGACGCGGATCATCGGCTGGGGCTCGATCTATTATTCGCCCTCGGTTCTGGCGGTATATCTCGAACGCGATATCGGCCTCAGCCCGACAATCGTCTTTGGTGGCATCACCATCCTCTTGGTGATCGGGGCGGTGATCTCGCCGATGCTCGGGCGCCATCTCGACCGGCGCGGGACACGCCTGGCGATGGCGCTGGGCGCTGTGATCTCCGCTGTGGGCCTTGCGCTGCTAGCGCTGGCGCAGGGGCCGATCAGCTATCTTGCGACCTGGCTCGTCATCGGCGTCGGCCATGCGATGCAGCTTGCCAACACCGGCAACGTCACGGTGGCGCAATTGATGGGCGAGCGTACCCGCCGTGTCATCGGGTTGATGATGCTGGTGACCGGCCTCGCTTCCAGCGTGTTCTGGCCGCTGGCCGCCTGGCTCAGCGCCGATTATGGCTGGCGTGCCTGCCTTTTCGTGTTCGCCGCGATCCAGCTCGTGATCGTGCTGCCGATCCACCTCGCGATCCCGGCCTACCGTGCCAAGCCATTGGCCGACCCCGGCCCATCAGCCGCGCCGGCCGAGGAGCAGGGCAGGGTGCCGCCCGGTCAGCGGCGGCCGATCTTCTGGCTGCTGGCGTTGAGCTTCTCGGCGAGCGGGCTGGTCTCCTGGGGACTGCCGTTGCACATCATCGGGTTGATGCAGGGTGCGGGGATCAGCGGCGCGACCGCGGTGATGATCGCTTCGCTGAGCGGCCCTGCGACGATGGTGGCCCGAGCCGTCGATGCGGTGGCGGGCGAGCGCCTTCCGGTCGAGAAGGTGGCGCTGGCGGGGCTCGTGTTTGGACCGGTAGCCTGCCTGCTGCTGGCGCTGGCGCCGGGATCGAGCATGGTCGCGATCGTCTTCGTCATGCTGTTCAACGCCGCGATGGGTGTGATCGCCGTCGCGCGCGCGACCCTGCCGCTTTCCTTGTTCGGCCGCCAAGGCTTCGGTGCGATGCTCGGCCGCCTGACCGTGCCGCAGAACCTGACCTTCGCGGCCGCGCCGCTGCTGTTCGCGCTGATGATCGAGCGATTGGGAGCGCCCGGCACGCTCTTGGTGTCGGCGGCGATCCAGAGCCTTGCTCTGCTTGCCATGATCGCGCTGGTGCGGCGGCTGCGGAGTTGAGCTCGTCTCGGAAAAGACACGGCCGGCTGCGCCACTGACACGATCGTGCGTGGGCGTGCAGCGCGCGCCGACCTATCACGCTACCCTTCCAGATGAGAGCCAGCACAAGACCAGATGCTTTCCCACTCGATGACCCGTCGCCTCGCTTTGCAGGCCTCGCTCGGATTGCTCGCAGGGCCGGGTTTGGCTCAGGCGCGGCTGCCGCAATTCCGGACGGCGCGCTACCAGTTCATCGAACTCGTTCCGGTCGAGCCGATGGCGCCGCTCACCCTGCAGGGTCTCGACGGCAAGCCCGCCATCGCCAGGCCGGTGCCGGGCAAGGTCAACCTGATCTATCTTTGGGCGACCTGGTGCCCGGTTTGCCGAATCACCTTGCCGCGCTTCGAGCGGCAGCTCGCCGGACTCAAGGCGCGCGATGTCGAGATCGTCTCGATCAGCACCGACGAGCGCGAGTTGGCCTATGTCGGGGAGTATCTCAAGCGCCTCGGTGTCAGGCGCCTGCCGGTCTTCTACGATCGCGGTGGCAAGGCCATCGCCGGATCGGGGGCAGGGCAGCCACTGTCGACAGCCGAAGGATTGCCGGTGATCTATGTCACGGATCGGCGCGGCGGCGTGCGCGGCTACATGCTCGGCGAGGCGGACTGGGCTTCGCCTGCGGCGCTGGCGCTGCTCGACCATGTCGGGACGCTGTAGTGCCGCTCACATCCCCATGATTCGGGCGAGCCGGGCATAGCCGTCGCCCAGCGGGGTCGCTTCGTCCTTGGCCTGTTTCAGGAAGGCTTCGAGCTCGGGATTGAGCCGGATCGCCTCGTCGACCTCGGCCGAGGCGCCCTGGCGATAGGCGCCGAGCCGAATCAGTTCCTCCATGTCGGCATAGGTCGCGAGCGTGGCGCGGGCTTTCTGCACGACCGGATAATAGAGCGGGTCGCAGGAGCGCGGCATGGTGCGCGACACCGATTTCAGGATGTTGACCGCCGGATAGCGGCCGCGCTCGGCGATCGAACGCTCCATGACGATATGGCCGTCGAGGATGCCGCGCACCGCGTCGGCGACCGGCTCGTCATGGTCGCCGCCATCGACCAGAACGGTGAAGAGGCCGGTGATCGCGCCGTCGCCGGTACCGGGGCCGGCCCGCTCGAGCAGGCGCGGGAGTTCGGCAAAGACGGTCGGGGTATAGCCTTTGGTCGTAGGCGGCTCGCCGGCAGCGAGGCCGATCTCGCGCATCGCCATGGCGAATCGCGTGACCGAATCCATCAGGCACATCACCTGCAGGCCCTGGTCGCGGAAGAATTCGGCGAGGGTCAGCGTGGTCAGCGCAGCCTGCTTGCGCATCAGCGCCGGCTCGTCCGAGGTCGCGACGACGACGATCGAGCGGGCAAGCCCGTCCGGCCCGAGATCATCCTGCAGGAACTCCTGGACCTCGCGGCCGCGCTCGCCGACGAGACCGATGATATTGACGTCGGCACGCGCATAACGCGCCAGCATCGACAAAAGCACCGATTTTCCGACGCCGGAGCCGGCGAAGATGCCCATGCGCTGGCCGAGGCAGCAGGTCAGGAAGGTGTTGAGGGCGCGCACGCCGAGGTCGAGCGGCGGGCCGACGCGGCGGCGAGAAT
This sequence comes from Allobosea sp. P4_H5, assembly GCF_056400825.1. NCBI lineage: Bacteria > Pseudomonadati > Pseudomonadota > Alphaproteobacteria > Hyphomicrobiales > Alloboseaceae > Allobosea > Allobosea sp. P4_H5. The sequence goes on from NZ_JBFUKM010000002.1 coordinate 447,909, forward strand.
GGGCCGGCGGCGGGTCGTTGCGGAAGGGAATGGTGTGCTCGCCCTGCGGCAGTGGCGGCCCGCCATCGACAGGCCGGCCCAGCGCATCGACGACGCGGCCGAGCCAGGCCATGGTCGGGCGCAGGCCCGCGACGGTGCGGTCGACATAGGCAGGGCAGCCGCGGCGGACGCCGTCGAGGCCGCCAAAAGGCATGACCAGCGCCTTCTCGCCGGAAAAGCCGATGACTTCGCAGGGGACACGGACGCCGGCAGCGATCTCGATGCCGACCCGGCCACCCAGGCTCATCGCCGCGATCGGGCCGGAGACTTCGACGAGCAGGCCGCGCACGGCGGTGACGCGACCATAGACGGACGTCGCATCGAGCTCGCCGATCATAGTGGCGAGTGTGGATAACCGGTCCTGGCCTGGTCGTGCGCCGTTCATGATTCGCTGCCGTTTACCTTCCATTAAGCGGAGTGATTAACACTACGTTTCGAAGCCGCGTCGGAGAGCCGGGCGATCAACGCCTGTTTTCTTCGACGCGAGCTTACGCGAAAGGTGCTTTCGCGGCCGAAGCTCGAACGATCCGTGTCAAATTCGACTCACCTCGACAAGGATCGTCAACCTTCTGCCAAGAAGCGCTTGCGCCCGGGAATCAGGGTTTGTTAACCATTTCCCCGTAGCGTGTCGCGTGGCGTTTCATCGGGCAAGCGTTCGTCCCCAGGACTACGAGGGTCTTGGGTGGTTCAACGGGATCGCTGGCCTCGGGGCGAAATTGGGGACGTGACATGCGGGTTCTGCTGATCGAAGACGATAGCGCGACCGCTCAAAGCATCGAGCTGATGCTGAAGTCCGAGAGCTTCAACGTCTACACGACCGATCTGGGCGAAGAGGGTGTCGATCTCGGCAAGCTCTACGATTACGACATCATCCTGCTAGACCTGAACCTGCCGGACATGTCGGGCTACGAGGTGCTGCGCAGCTTGCGCGTCGCCAAGGTCAAGACGCCGATCCTGATCCTCTCCGGCCTCGCCGGCATCGAGGACAAGGTGAAGGGCCTCGGCTTCGGCGCCGACGACTACCTGACCAAGCCGTTCCACAAGGACGAGCTCGTCGCCCGTATCCACGCCATCGTGCGCCGCTCGAAGGGCCATGCCCAGTCGGTGATCACGACCGGCGACCTCGTCGTCAACCTCGACACCAAGACCGTCGAAGTGGATGCAGCGCGGGTGCACCTGACCGGCAAGGAATACCAGATGCTGGAGCTGCTCTCGCTGCGCAAGGGCACGACCCTGACCAAGGAAATGTTCCTGAACCACCTTTATGGCGGCATGGACGAGCCCGAGCTGAAGATCATCGACGTCTTCATCTGCAAGCTCCGCAAGAAGCTCGCCAACGCCTCCGACGGCAAGAACTACATCGAGACGGTCTGGGGCCGCGGCTATGTGCTGCGCGAGCCCAGCGAGGTGGAAGAGCGCATTCCCGCCTGATGCCAGTCATCACGGCGTCATGATCGACGCCCAAGAGTTAGATCGCCTGATCGTCGGATGTACACGACAGGTGAACGGGGACCCCGCCGCGAGGCGGGGTTTTTGTTTGCGCTTGCCAATCGCGTCATTCCGAGGCTTTGCGCTGCCGCGAGCCCGGAAGCCAGATCCGATGTCGGTCGTCATGGTGGCGTTGCGGCAGGTGCGCTTTTTCCGGCCCGGTCTCGGCTCTGAGGGGCCGAGCTCAGCCCTGGAACGCCGGGGTGGGCTTGATCCATAAAAACGGGCCCGAAAGCCGAGATGCTCAGGGCCGCGCGATTTTCCGCGAGGAGAATGCGTTGCTTGTCTCGGCAGGGGCGGGGAAGGTCGGCCGCCGAGCCTGCAGGGACGATGCGGCGTCGCGGTAGATGCCCCGGTGCTGCGGGTCAGGCACCAGGGTCGTGGTGATGCCGATAACAGTCTCGGCCGCGCCGAGGATGAAGGCGCCGTTTCGGGCCAGCCGCTCGGCGAGCGCCGCCATGACCCGCGCCTTGGTCGGGACATCGAAGTAGATCAGCACGTTGCGGCAGAAGATGACGTCGAACTGGCCGAGCTGATGGCTCGGCTCGAGCAGGTTATGCTGCCTGAGCTTGACCATGTCGCGGACGCGCTCGGACAGGCGCCATTTGTCGCCCTCCTGCCGGAAATGCTTGAGCAGGAGCTGGATCGGCAGGCCGCGCTGGACCTCGAACTGGCTGTAGAGCCCCTGGCGCGCCCGGTCGAGCACCTCGACGGAGATGTCGGTGCCGAGGATCTCGATCGTCCAGCCGGCGAAGCGGTCGGCAGCATCGTCGAGCAGCATGGCGAGCGAATAAGCTTCCTGGCCGGTCGAGACCGCCGCGCACCAGATGCGTAGCGTCCGGCTCTCGGCATTGGCCGCGAGCTTCTCCGGCAGGACGACGTCGCGGAACAGGTCGAAAGGCATGCGGTCGCGGAAGAACAGGGTCTCGTTGGTCGTCATCGCCTCGATGACGGCGGCCTCGAGGTCGGAGGCGGGGCTGGTGCGCAGCTGAACAACCAGCGCCGTAATGCCGGCGATGCCACGGCGCCGGCAAAGCATGCCAAGGCGGCTCTCGACCAGATAGCGCTTCTCAATGCTGAGGAAGAGGCCGGAGCGCCGCTGCAGCAGGACGCGCAGGAAGTCGAAGTCGAGTTCGGTCATGCGGGACGGCTCCCGCCGACGAGCGTGCGGATGGCGGGGCCGATGCCGCCGAGCGGCAGCACGGCGCTGGCCTGGCCGGCGCGCACCACCGAGCCCGGCATGCCCCAGACCGTGCTCGATAGCTCGTCCTGGGCGATGACGGCGCCGCCGGCGCGGCGCAGGGCGGTCGCACCATCGGTTCCGTCACTGCCCATGCCGGTCATAATCAGGCCGAGTGCGGCCGGGCCGAGATGGCGGGCGGCTTCGGCGAAGAGGACGTCGACCGCCGGGCGGCAGAAGTGTACCGGCGGGCCATCGCCGATGCTGGCGACGATGTGGCCGAGCTTGCGCTCGATGCCGAGATGGCGCCCGCCCGGCGCGACATAGATCGTGCCGCGGGCGAGGCGCTCGCCGTCATGCGGCTCGCGCGTCGGCACGCCGAGCTGAAGCGCGATCTGGTCGGCGAAGGAGGCCGTGAAGAGCGGCGGCATGTGCTGGACGATCAGCGTGGTCAGGCTGGCGAGGGCCTCGCCTAGGTCGCCAAGCACGCGCGCGACCGCTCGCGGCCCGCCGGTCGAGGCGCCGATCACGAGATAGCGCGGCATCACCGAGACCAGCGAGCGCAGATCGGCGACCCCGTTCGGCATTGCGCTGGCTGAGCCTGCGTCGGGTGCTGCCTCGCCATTGCGGAGACGGGACTGAGCGATGCTGCCGAGCTTGCCGAGCAACTCGCTGCGGAAGTCCAGGGAGAGCGTCAGGCCGCTGCGGCTGTCGGGCTTGGGTAGAACGTCGATGGCGCCCATGTTCATGCATTGCAGCGCCAGCTGCGCATTGCGCTCGGTGAGCGTGGTCGTCAGCAACACGGCCGTCCGCGGACTTTCCTTGACGATTCGCGGCAGTGCTTCGACGCCGTCGAGCACCGGCATGTCGAGGTCGAGCACCATGATGTCGGGATGGTGGCGCCCGGCATGCTCGATGGCGGCCTCGCCATCACCCGCGACGCCGACGACATGGAAGCGGCCGCTCTCGCCGAGCCAGCGCGCGAACAGGCCTCGCACCACGACGGAATCGTCGGCGATCACCACGGTGCTCGGGCGCGCTGCTGGCCGGTCGGCGAAATGCGGCGTGGCGATCATGGGGCACGCGATGGGAGAGCGGGACTGTCGGATGCAGCTCGGACTCTAGAGCAGACCGACCTGGTGGAACTTCGAAGCGACTATCTCCTTGTCGAACGGTTTCATGATGTACTCGTCAGCGCCGGCATGCATGGCGCGGGCGATGTGAGCGATGTCGTTCTCGGTGGTGCAGAACACCACTTTGGGCCGCTTGCCGCCGGGCATCTGGCGGAGGTTCCGCAGGAAGTCGTAGCCGTCCATGATCGGCATGTTCCAGTCGAGCAGGATCGCGTCAGGCATCTCGCCCTTGCAGGCGTCGATGGCGCGCGCGCCATCCTCCGCCTCGGCGATGCGGAACTGCAGTCCTTCCAGGATACGGCGGGCGACCTTGCGGATGACCGCGGAGTCATCGACGACGAGGCAATATTTCATGACATGGCTCCAGGCGGCGGATCGTCAGGCGGCGATCGGCAATTCGATGTTGAGGACGGCGTCGACGTCGATGACGACCAGGAGACGATCGTCGAGGCGGTGGACGCCCTTGGCGATGGCCGCCCAGGCGCGGTCGAGATGGATCGGCACCTGCTCGAAGGTCGCGCGGCTGAGGCGCATCACCTCGCCGACGGCGTCGACGATCAGAGCGAAAGCCTCGCCGCCCTGATCGAGTCCGACCGCGGTGAGCTCGTGTTCTTCGGTGCCGCTCGGCATGGCGCCGGTGTCGGCATGGCGCATGCGCCGACGCATGCAGATCGCGGTGACGACGCGTCCACGCAGATTGATCAGGCCGACGATCTCGTACGGGGCCAGCGGCACCGGGGTGATGCGCGTGGCGATGAACACGTCCTGCACGCGCCCGATCGGCAGGCCGAGCAATTGCCCGCCCACAGTGACGGTGACGTAGTCGAGCGAGTCCTCGAAGGCGGCAAGATCGGACGGGCTGTCCTCACGCGGCTCGGTCATGCGGCTCGCCTCAGTCTGGGACGGGTTTCAGCCAGCTCGGCGATCAGCGCGCGCCGGTCGAACTTGGCGACGACCTCGTCGAGCTGCGCGTGGATCGCGGCCACATGCAGTTCGGGGGTCGGCAGGCTTGTCAGGCCGATGATGCGCAGGCCGACGTGACGGTCTTCGCCCCGCAGCCGCGCGGCCAGGGCAAAAGCCGCGTCGGCGTCGCGATCGATGTCGATGACGACGGCGTCGAGCGTGGCGCTGCCGGAGGCAAGACCGGCGGCCATGGCGGAATCCGAGGCGTAGATGACCCGCAGGCCCGCCGCCTTCAGCACGGGGGCGAGCATCTCGCGCAGGAATTCGGAGGGCTCGACCAGCAGGACGCGTGGCGAGCCGGCCTCACCGCGGCGCAGGTGCAACCAGTTGGGGTTGGCTTTCGGCAAATAGTGCGCGAGATCGAGAATCTCGGTGGCGCGGCCCCGGATGATCGCCGAGCCGAGCAGCCCCTGCTCGGGCATGGCCAGCATCTCGATGTCGAGCACCTCGTCGACGATGTCGACAATGGCGTCGACCGCCAGCGCCATGCTGAAATCGCCCTCGGAGAAGATCACCATCGGCTGCAGGCCGGTTTGGCGGAGGGCGCAGCCCTCGACCGGGACGACCGGCATGAGCCGTCCGCGGTAATTGAGCAACGCGCGTCCGCCGCCGTTCTCGAACAGCCCGGCTTCGACCTCCTCGAGCCGGGTGACGAGGGAGAGCGGCACGGCCTTCACCGTGTCCTTGCCGGCCCGGAAGACCAGCATCGTCGTGCGCTCGACGGGAGAGCCCATCTCGACGGGATCGTCCGAGGTGATCTCGTCCTGCGCCGCCGCTACGCCGACGAGGCGGGCGACGCCGTTGGGATCGACGATCAGCACCACGGCGCCGTCGCCCAGGATGGTGTTGCCCGAGAACAGCGGGATATGGCGCAGCCGCGTCGACATCGGCTTCACCACGATCTCCTCGGTGTGGAACACCGATTCGACGAGGATGCCGAACTGGCGCTCGCCGATCTGGGTCACCACGATGAAGCCGTCATCGGCGATGGCCGCGTCCGTCGTCCGGTTCATCACCCCGGCCAGCGCGATGATCGGCAGCAGCCGCTCGCGCAGGCGCAGTACGGGCGCGTTGTTGATGCGCTCGATGCGGTGCTCGCCATTGGCCTTGACGCGCACCAGCTCGCGCACGACCACCTGGGGAATGGCGAAGCGCTGCCCCTGGGTCGCGACGATCAGAGCCGAGACGATCGCGAGTGTCAGCGGGATCTTGATCGTGATCGTGGTGCCGGTGCCGGCGATGCTGGCGATGTCGATCATGCCGCCGATCGCGTCGACATTGACCTTGACCACATCCATGCCGACGCCGCGCCCGGAGATGGCGGTGACGGAATCGGAGGTCGAGAAGCCGGGGTGGAAGACGAAGCGCAGCAGCTGCGACTCGCTCATCCGCTCAGCTTCGGCCTCGGTCGCAAGGCCTCGCTGGATCGCCTTGCTGCGAATGCGGGCGACATCCATGCCGCGGCCGTCATCCGAGATCGCGATCGTGACCGAGCCACCCTCGTGATAGGCGGAGACGCGGATCGTGCCGGTTGCCGATTTGCCCAGCGTGGCGCGTTCCTGCGGCTCCTCGATCGCATGGTCGGCGCAGTTGCGCACCATGTGGATGAGGGGATCCTTGATCAGGTCGAGCAGCTGGCGGTCGAGTTCGGTCTCGGCGCCCTCCAGAACGAGCTCGATTTGCTTGCCGAGATCGGTGGAGAGGTCGCGGACGATACGCGGCAGCTTCGACCAGGCGTTGCCGATCGGCTGCATGCGCGTCTTCATCACGCCGTCCTGTAGTTCGGCGGTGATGAGCGAGAGCCGCTGCAGCGGCGCCTTGAGGCCGGCATCCTCCTGCCGGCGGGCGATCTCGAGCAGCTGGTTGCGGGTCAGTACCAGTTCCGAGACCATGGTCATCAGATGTTCGAGCGTGTCGACATTGACGCGTAGCGTCGCCGGGCCGATCGCCCTGGCGTCGCGGATGGTCTCGCCATGGGCCATGCCGGGCTGGTCGAGTGGGCTCGGCGCAGTTCGGAAAACCAGGTCCATCTCGTCCTGGATCGAGCCGGGGGCGGGCGGGATGGCCGCTTCTGTCGATCTCGTTTCGGCCGTGCGGGCGAGATAAGCGGCGACGGGATCGAGCGAAGCCTGCGGCTGCCGCCTGGCCAGCTCCTGCTTGGCCCGTTCCGCCAGGCCGCGCAACTCGTCGATCAGCTGGCCGTCATGGCCCGGCGGCTCCTGGCCCTTCTCGGCGAGCTCGGCCATGATCTCCTTGATCCGGTCGATCGTCTCGAGGATTGCGGTGACGGCGCTGGAGGAAACGCTCGCGCCGTCCCGGAACTGGCCGATGACGGATTCGGCCGCATGGGTCAGCGCCTCCAGCCGCGGCAGGCCGATGAAGCCGCAGGTGCCTTTGACCGTGTGGACGAGCCGGAAGATATTGCGCAGGATGTCGCCGTTGTTCGGCTCCTGCTCGAAGCGGACGAGCTCCCGATCGACCATGTCGAGGTGCTCGCCGGTCTCTCCCAGAAACTCTTGCAGCAACTCGTCCATGTAAGGACCGCTCACTCACGCCACCGATGCTGCCGCGGATATTGCGGCGCAAGGGTTTATGATCAGTTGAGAGCGAGCGGAAACCACAAGGAATCCTGGCGCGGGGACGGCCTATCCTAACGCGTCAGGCCGGCTCGGCGCTGATGCTGACCGTGTCGCCCTCGATCGAGAAGGCGATCTTCATCCCCGCGGCGCGCGCGACCATGCCGGTGTAAACCGGCTGGACCGCATGGGCGTCGATGGCGCCGTTCTCCGAACGGCCGGCGATCAGCTCCTCGACATGGGCGGGAATGCGCGCATGCGAGCCGGTGGCGGTGATGGCGAAGCTACCCTGCTCGCCGGTGACGGTGCAGCGGCTGGTGATCTTGCCGCCGCGCGGGATCGCCTGCGTCGCCAGCACGAGCAGGTTGAGCACGAGCTTGACCTGGTTCTTCGGCAGCAGGGCGCGCGGCGCCTCCCAGTCGAGCGAGAGCTTCTCGTCGTTGAGGAAGCCGTTGGCGACGGCGCCGGCGTCGCCAAGGTCGATCATCGCACCGGCCGAGCCGGCGGCACCGAAGGCGAGGCGGGCGAATTGCAGCCGGGCCGAGGCATTGCGCGCGCTCTTCTTGATCAGGTCGAGCGCGAAGTCCTTCATCGAGGGATCGTCTTCCTCGAGCACTTCGAGCGCGTTGACGATCGCGCCGACCGGGCTGATCACATCATGGCAGACGCGGCTGCAGAGAAGTGCGGCCAGATCGAGCGGCTCAAGCGAGATGGCGGTCATGATCCGGTCCTGCGGTCAAGAGAATCAGGGCGGCGCGCGCCCCATGTCGGTGGTGGAGCATGCGCCAGGCTGGTTTGCAGCTGGTTAACCATAGCTTCGGGGGCGCGCCCGGGCGGGAGTATGCGGATGTATCCTGCCGACATGCCCCGGCAAGATGGCTGCCAGAAGGCCAGCCGGCTTTTTCTTTACCGCACCATGCACTAGCTAATGACGTGATATCGCCGGAGGCGCCGCCCGGCATGGAACAGAGAATGGCACACGGCGCCGGCGAGACTGGTTCGAACGATGGCCATCGCTCACGACGATCCACGCCTGACCGACCGGGACGGGCTCGCGCGCGCCCTCGGCGAGGCGGCGCGGCGCACGGCCGCCGTCCTGCTAGCGAAGCGGGCGGCGCGAGACGTCAAGCTCAAGGCGGACGGCTCGCCGGTCTGCTCCGCCGACCTTGCCGCAGATCTCGCCGCCAAGCAGGCGCTGGCTGAGCTGCTGCCGGGCTTTCCGGTGGTCAGCGAGGAGAGCGTCGGCGAGGTCGCGCCGGCTTCCGTCTTCATCCTGCTCGATCCGCTCGACGGCACGCGTGAATTCCTCGCTTCCGGCGACAGCTATTGCGTCGCCATCGCCGTGATCCGGGACGGATGCCCGCTCGCCGGGGCGATCGCCGCGCCCGCCATCGGCCGGCTCTGGTTTGGCGGCGAGCGCAGTTTCACCCAGGACCTCGATGCCGAGGCGATGCCGCTCGGCGCGGCGCGGCAGGTCCATGTCCGGGCCGAGCCGGCGGAAGGGCCGTTGATGCTGGTGAGCCGCTTTCATGGCGACTCGGTCAGCGCCGGCGTCGCGGCCGCGGTCGCGAAAGGGGACGGCGCGCCGGTGTCGTCGGCCGTGAAGTTCGGGCTGATCGCCTCGGGCGAGGCCGATCTGCATGTGCGCGGCGGACCGACCATGGAATGGGACATTGCTGCCGGTGATGCGATCCTCGCCGCGGCCGGCGGCATCGTGTTGACCCTCGACGGGGAGAAACCCGGCTACGGCCATGCCGAGCGGGATTTCCGCAATCCGCCCTTCGTCGCGGCGAGCTGCGAGCGCCTGGCCCGGCTCGCAATCGAGAAGGCGGCGACCTGTCGCTGCGCTTGACCCGACTCAGCGCGCGATCGAGGTCGCGACGGCCGGCCAGCGCTGCTGGGCCTGCGCCCGCAAGGCAGCTTCGGTGACGAAACGCCGGCGGTTCTCGTCGCTGCGGAAGAAATAGAGCTGCGAGCCGATGACGACGAAGCGATGCGGATCGGCATCGACCGCGCGCCCATCCGCTACGCCGCTGGCGTCGAAGCCACCGAAACGCGGCGTGTAGACCTGCGGCGCCTCGCGGAAGGCATCGCGGTTGGCGGCGTTGGCAAAGCGCCAGACCGCGCCGTTATGAAGCAGTTCGTAGCCGGGCAGCCCTGGCACTGCGGCATCGTTCAGGAAATAGGCGACGGGATCGAAGCCGGAGAGCGCAAGGCCGGTGCGGTTGTCGCGCTGCATGACTTCGCCAACACTGGGGAGTTCCGGCAGGCCCGTGGGGAGTGCCGATGCCCGGCTCGTCTGCGCGGCAAGAAGCAACACGCAGCCCGTCACGATACCGGCGATCACGATCCCGGCATGCCTTGCTGCGGCCTTCATCGCCCACCAATCCTTGGTCGTTAGTCGCGTCACGGCGCATCCTGCGCCGCAGTTCACCGCTTGGATACACATACGGCGTATCCAGGAGGTTACCGTGACCGCGTGGATTCGCGCGGATCCGCCGTCGACGCCATCCCGGCAGGAGGCCGAATGCCCAATGCCCGGCGCTTGCCTGGAGACGATGAGATGAACTTTACCCGCCGCACCCTGCTCGCCAGCGCCCTGCTGCTCGGCGCGGGCCTGGCCGCCGGTCCCGCTGCCGCCCAGCCGGCCGAGCGCTCTTTCACCCAGAACGAACTGGTCAGCTCCGGCCACCAGTTCTTCGGCAATGTCTCGCGCGGCTTTGCTCTGACGGTCGAGGAAGCCGTGCGCCGCTGGGGCGAGCCGAACGGCTATGTACTCGGCCAGGAGGCATCGGGCGCCTTCGTCGGTGGCTTGCGCTTTGGCGAGGGCACGTTGTTCACCCGTAATGCCGGCGACCGCAAGGTATACTGGCAGGGGCCGTCGGTCGGCTTCGATTTCGGCGGCGACGGCGCCCGCACGATGATGCTGGTCTACAATCTGCCGAGCGTCAGCGCGCTCTATCAGCGCTTTGGCGGCGTCGACGGCTCGGTCTATTTCGTCGGCGGCTTCGGCTTCACCGCGCTGACGGCCGGAGGCGTCATGGTCGTGCCGATCCGCACCGGCGTCGGCTGGCGGCTCGGCGTCAACCTCGGCTATCTCAAGTTCACGCCCGAGGCGACCTGGAACCCGTTCTGACCTGATAATTGCCGGCTGCTGGCCTTATCTATCAAGGCATGGCAGCCTGAGCTCGGGCTGATCACAGATATGGGAGCCGCCCCGCCTTGATCGAAGCCGCCATGCTCGTTGCGCTCGGCTTCCTGTCGGCAAGCCTGCTCGCCCTTGCGGCTTTGCCGGCGCTGAGCCGCAGGGCCGACAGGCTGGCACGGCGCCGGGCGGAAGCTGCATTCCCCCTGTCGCTCGCCGAGATCGCAGCCGACCGCGACCACCTGCGCGCCGAACTGGCGGTCCGCGAACGGGTGCTGGAACAGAAGGCCGAGAGCGGCTTTGCCGCCAAAGCCGGTGCGATGAACGAGATCGGCCGGCGCGACATGACGATCGGCCGGCTGGAAACCGACCTCAGCGAGCGCAGGCAGCGGATCGAGGCGCTCGAGAGCGAGCTTGCACAGAGGACGCGGGAGCTGGCGCAGACGCGCGAGGCATTGGCCAGCGAAAGCGCCGGTCACCAGACCACGCAGGCGACCTTGTCGAGCCGCGTCAGCGATCTTGCTGCCGTGGAGGCCCAGCTTGCCGAGACCCGCCAGGCGCTCAGCGGCACCTCGGCCGATCTCGCCGCCCGCAGCCATGAGCTCGCCGAGCTGAGGACGCTGCACGAGAAGGCCGGGACGACGCTCGCCGAGCGCGACCAGGCGCTGTCGGCGCTCACCAGCGAACATGACCGCCAGCGTGTCGCCCTGGTCGAGGCCGGCACGCTCAGGCTCACGCTGGAGGCCGGGCGCGACGATCTTTCGACTCGCCTTACCACGGCCGAGACGGCGCTGGCCGAGGCGCGCACGAATCTCTCCACCATGAGATTGGACCGTGACAGCGAGAGATTGCGGGCCGACGCTCTTTCGACGCGCGCGAACGAGGCCGAAGCTGCGCTGCGCACGGCCGATGCGAACGCCATCAAGCTCGGCGCCGAGATCGCAAGACAGGAGGCGGCGATGACGCAGGCATCCGCCGAGCAGGCTGAGACGTTAGCCAGGATCAAGGCGCTGGAGAGCAGGATCGAGGCCGCCGCTGCGACCGAGGCCCGCCTGAAGGAGCAGATGGCGGGCGAGGCCGCTGCTCATCGCGCCGCTCTGCGCGAGCGCGAGGAGATGGCCGAGGCGCTGCATGCCGAGATCGGCACCGTACAGGGCGCTCGTGACCAGGCTCGCGCCGATCGAGCGGGCTTGAAGCGCGAGCTCGCGGCGCTGCGCAAGCAGAATGGCGGCAAGGCTGCCGGCGAAGCGGCCTTGCGCCAGGAGATCGTGCGGCTGGCCGATGCGCTGCTGGTCGCGTCGGAAAGCCGCGAGGCGGCGGAATAGGCTCCTGCCGGCTAGGGCTTTCCACCTCTGTCGAACATGTTCTAGGGAAGAGGCGGTCGTTTTCGCGGCCGGCGGTTTCGGTTGGGATGATGACGGATATCGTTTGTATCGGTGAGCCTCTCGGCGAGTTCAACGCGACACGAGGCGAGGCCGGCGCCTACCGTTTCGGCCTTGGCGGCGACACCTCCAATTGCGCGATCGCGGCGGCGCGCCAGGGCGCCAAGGTCGCCTATGTCGGCGCACTCGGCGACGATGAGCCGGGCCGTACGTTCCGAACCGCGTGGGCTGAAGAAGGCGTCGACGACAGGCATGTCTCGACGCATCCTTCGGCGCCGACCGGGCTCTATTTCGTCTCCCACGGCCCGCAGGGCCATGTCTTCTCCTATCTGCGCGCCGGTTCGGCCGCGAGCCTCTATGGCCCCTCGCAGTTGCCTGGGGATCTCATCGCTTCGGCCAAGGTGATCCAGGCCTCCGGCATCAGCCAGGCGATCTCGGCGAGCGCCTGCGATGCGGTGTTCGAAGCCTTCGCGATTGCGCGCGAGAACGGCGTGCTCACCGCCTATGACACCAACCTCAGGCTCAAGCTCTGGCCGCTGACGCGGGCGCGGGCGACCGTCCACGCCGCTTGCGAGATGGCCGACATCGTCCTGCCGGGCGACGGCGACGCCAAGCTGCTGACCGGGCTGGAGCAGCCCGACGCCATCGTCGATTTCTATCTCAAGCTCGGCGCCAAGGTCGTGGCGCTGACGCTCGGCCATGAGGGCTCGCTGGTCGCGACGCCGGATAGCCGCCGGCGCTTCGTGCCGATCAAGGTCGATGCGATCGACGCGACCGGTGCCGGCGACTGCTATGACGGTGCCTTCCTCGCCGAATACATCCGCACGGGCGATGCCTTCGCTGCCGGCGCCTATGCCAATGTCGCGGCGGCGCTGTCGACGCAGGGCTACGGCGCGGTGGCGCCGTTGCCACGCCGTGCCGACGTGGAAGCGCGTATCACACAAGAGGCGGCCGGCCGGGCATGAGCGTTCCAGTCCTGATGGAAGCGGGCGCGCTGCTCGCCCGCTACGATGTGCTGATCAGCGATGTCTGGGGCGTCGTCCATGACGGCGTGCTGGCGCTTGATCCGGCCTGTGACGCCCTGATGCGCTATCGCGAGGGCGGCGGCACCGTGGTGCTGCTCTCGAACGCGCCGGGCCCGTCGGCGCAGGTCGCCCACGTGATCGACGGCAAGCGCGTGCCGCGCGCCGCCTGGGACCGGCTGGTGACCTCGGGCGACGTGACGCGCGCCCTGATCGCCGAGACGCATCTGCGCAAGGCCTACCATATCGGCTGGGCGCAGGACCGGGCGGTGTTCGAGGGCTTCGATATCGAAATCGTCGGCGAGGAGGAAGCCGAGTTCGTCGTCGCGACCGAACTCAACGATTATCGCCGCGAGCAGCCGGAACAGTACCGGCCGCTGCTGTCGCGCTTCGCCAAGCGGGGGCTACCGTTCATCTGCGGCAATCCCGATCTCGTGGTCCATGTCGGCCATGATCTGCTGCCCTGCGCCGGGGCGCTGGCGACGATCTATGAGGAGCTCGGCGGCCATGTCGCCTGGGCCGGCAAGCCGCACCGCCCGGCCTATGACCTCGCGCTCGCGGCTGCCCGCGAGGCGCGGGGAGGGCGCGACGTCGATCCCGCCCGCGTGCTCGTCATCGGCGATGCCGTGCGCACCGATCTTGCCGGCGCGAAGATGATGGGCTTCGACAGCCTGTTTATCGCTGGCGGCATCCACCGCGACGAGACGATCCGCGATGGCTCTATCGTTCCCGACGGGCTTGCCCGTGTGCTGGCTGCGCACCGGCCGTTGCCAATCGCGGCGATGGCGGCGCTGGGCTGATCACACCGGCGGCGGGTTCGCCTTGCGGATCCGCTCGCCGATCGCGTGATAGAGGCCATCGAGCGGGCGGAAGACGAAACGCACCGTCGAGCGGCCGGGCGACACCTGCACGGCGCGGAAGATGACGTTGGCGCGCAGAAGCTCGGCCGGCTTGCCGTCGACCTCGACCTGCCACCAGGGCTGCCAGACATCGTTCAGCACGACGAAGCCGCCGCGCGGTGCCTCGACATCCAGCAGCACCTCGGTCGTGCCGTAATTGCGGATGCGCACGCTGCCTGCCTGCGCCGGGCCGGTCGGCAGCGGTGGGGGGGCCTTGTCGAAGAGGACGGTGCGGCGTGGGTCGAAGCTCGCCGGCCATTGTCCGCTCTTCAGGATGGCGCCGAAATCGGCAGCTTGCGCTTCGGTGACGAGGAGCACGCGCGGCAAGGCGCGCGGGTTCTCGTAGACATAGGCGTCCTTCGTCCGCGCGATCTGGACGAGGTCGCCGGGCTTCAGCCGCTTGTCGATCTCCTCGACCGGGACGCCGGTCGCGATGAAGCGCAGGCCGAGCATGTCGGCGAGCAGCGAGCGATAGGACGGCATCAGCGGCGAGAAGGTGCGCTGATCCGGTAGGGCAACGTGGTCGCCGGCGCCTGTCACCTGGCTGTAGAGGCCAAGCCGCAGCGGATTGTAGCCGAGGGTGTTGTCGAGTCCGTGCACCAGACTGGCATTGGGCCAATGGAAGTCGATGCCGGCGAGCTCGATGCGATCGCGCCGGTCGGGGCCGGCGGTGCGGGCGGTCTCGCGCTTCAGCAGCGCGATGGTCTCGTTGTCGCTGTCGGCGCGCAGCACCTCGTACATCCCAGCTGGCAAGGCGGTCGACTCGCTCGGGCCGTTGTTGACCGAGAGGTCCACGACCATTGTCGCGGCGAGGATGATGCTCGCAGCCATGCCGGCGCCCTGCAACGCAAGCCCACGTGCCGCGACCAGCGCGCCTGCGACCAGCATCAGGCAGAGCCCGCTTGTCACCAGGGGCACGAAGGCGACGTGCAGCCGGCCGATCGTCCAGGCCAGCCAGATCGCGGCGGCGAACCCCGCCAGCAGAAGCAGGATCTCGAGCCCGATTTGCCAGCGGCGCGGGCGTGGCGCGGTATCGGTCAGGACGAGATGGGTGAGATAGCCGCCGAGGATCGAAAGCAGCGCGCCGAGGATGAAGAGCGCATCGGCCGGGCGGCGGTAGAAATCGATGCCCGGCAGATGGAAGAGCAGGGCAAAGCCCGGCGTGTAGCGGCCGAGCGCGAAGACCAGCACGATCAGTGCCGCGGCGCTGAGCGCGACGATCTCGCGCCGCAGCAGGGCGCCGCGGACGATGCCGACACCGACGACGAGCAGGATCGGCAGCAGGCCGAGATAGAGCTCGCCCATATTGCGGGCGAGATAGAGGTCGAGCGGGCCGAAGCGCTTCTCCCAGGCCGGGCTGGGCGGACCCCAGAAATTCTCCAGCGGCCCCGAGGCGCCGTAGAGATTGGCGATCAGCCCGGTCAGCAGCGATCCGGGATGCAGCGAGCCCTTGCCGGCCCCGGCGAGATCGATCACCGGCCGGTTCGACTCTTCTGCCAGGACGGCAGTGAGCAGGATCGGGATCGTTGCGACCAGCGTGGCGCCAAGTACCCCGAGCAGCAACGGCATCAGGCTGGCACGCAGCGCCGCCAGCGGCTTGTCGGCCATGGCGATGGCGGCGAGCACCAGCCCGGCGAGGACGTAGACGCCGAGCAGCGCGACCTGGTCGCGCCCGAGCACCATGAAGCCGGCGGCGACACCGGCCGCGAAGCCATAGCGCCAGGAGCTGCGTTCGAGCGCGCGCGAGAGCAGCAGCAGCGTCACCGCGAAATAGGACAGGCTCAGCACCTGCCCGACATGCTGGATGCGCCAGGCGGCGGCCGCGCCGAAAGCGAAGGAGAGCGCGCAGACGACCGCTCCGGCCGGGTGCCAGCCGCGATCGCGGAAGAGCAGGACGAGGCAGAGCGCGCCGGCGAGGAGCGAACCGAGCAGGGCGCCGTCGCTCCAGCGGAAATCCGGCGTCGGATTGAGCAGGGCGATCAGGAAGAAAGGCGGCGAGAAGATCAGCGATTGCGGATCGGCGACCTGCGGCGATCCTGCGAAGACGAAGGGCGTCCAGAACGGCGAGAGGCCCTTGTGCAGGGCGCTGGCGAGGAATTGCAGCTGCGGGTGGAAATGCGCCTTGGCGTCCCAGGGTACGGTGACCGCGCCGGAGAGCCAGGGCCAGGACAGAGCGAGCCAGCCGGCGCAGACCAGCAGCATCACCCTGGCGGTCGGCCAGGGCGCGGGCGGCAGCTCGGTCTCGTGGTGGTCCCGATCTGGCAGGGGAGCATCGGACATCAGGGCTTCCTGCCCCAGGTCCGGGGCGCGATCAATGCTCGCGCCGGTCAATCCTTGGGCGCGGCACGCGCCATCAGTGCGTCCATGTCGATGAAGTGGCCGGCGCGATCGCGCTTCG
The DNA here is from genome assembly GCF_056400825.1 of Allobosea sp. P4_H5. NCBI lineage: Bacteria > Pseudomonadati > Pseudomonadota > Alphaproteobacteria > Hyphomicrobiales > Alloboseaceae > Allobosea > Allobosea sp. P4_H5. The sequence continues at coordinate 464,134 of NZ_JBFUKM010000002.1, forward strand.
AGGCGAGATATCGGACATTGTGGACATTCGGGCGGCCCAGCACGCGCTGGGTCGCGGCGACTTCGAGGCCGGCGGCCTTGATCGCCCCGATCTTCAGCGGGTTGTTGGTCAGGGCGGTGACGCTGGAGACGCCGAGCTGCTTCAGCATCGCGGCGGCGAAGTCGAAATGGCGCTGGTCGAGATCGAAGCCGAGCACCTCGTCGGCATCATAGGTGTCCCAGCCCTGGCTCTGCAGCTTGTAGGCGCGCATCTTGTTGGAGATGCCGTTGCCGCGGCCTTCCTGGTCGAGATAGAGCAGGATGCCGCCCTCGTTCTCTGCCATCCACTGCACGGTCTCGCGCAGCTGGTCGCCGCAATCGCATTTCAGCGAGCCGAACAGGTCGCCGGTCAGGCAGGCCGAGTGCAGCCGCACCGGCACGGCGGTCGACAGGTCCGGCTTGCCGACGATGATTGCGACCTGGTCACGCAGGCCCTCGCCGCCACGGAAGACGACGAACTCGGTCTCGGGCGCGCCCTCCAGCGGCACCGGGGCGCGGCCTACGATGGCAAGGCGCGCGACCTGCGCGGCGCGGTAGCCGTTGACGGCGTCGATCGTGACCTCGATCAGCGGCTCGCCGGCGACCTGCGCGGCCTGGACCGGGACGAGGATCACCGCTGGCAGCACCAGCGCGAGGCGGGCGAGTTCGAGCGCGGCGTTGTCGAGCGCACCCGCCGGCCCGACGGGAGCATCGACGCGGGCATCAATCTTCAGGGCGAGCGCCTCGATGCGGGAGAGATCAATCGCCGGCATGGCGAGGATACCGGTCTCGGCGCGCCCTTTAGCGCCGAGACGGCGCAGGCGCGCGGCGCTCAGCACGAGGCGAGCCTTGCCGACGGAGAGGGAATCGAGACGGGCGGTGAGATCGGCCTCGGCGAGCTCGGCCGACAGGGCCAGCGCCAGCTCCTCGCCCTGGCGCAGCAGTACCGGGCGGGCAGCGCGGAACTCGGCGAGAGCGCGGTCGACGGCGACCAGATCGGTTTCACCCGGCCGGTCGAAGAGCTTACGCGACTGAGGCATCGGAAAGTCCGTCAGATTGCGCCCGAAGGCGCGGAGGAATGTGAGCTAGTTACGCGCGTCTCGCCTGGACAGATGCATCCGATGCAACACCGCGTTCCTACAACGTATCCGTTCCTGCGTGGTTCCCAAGACAGTACCCGCAACCGCCTGATCGGCAGCCGATTGCAGACTGGCCTATAAAAGCGCGAGATTGAACACCAGATGAATGGTCGTGGCAGCGGACCGTGACCAGATATGGCGAGCGAGAGCGCGTAAGGGAAATGACGCAGGGGCATGACCCGGTAACGCCAGGCGCGGGACGCGGCGCCGTCTACAGTCCGACAGCGCGCGCGCTGCACTGGATCACGGTCGCGGCGGTGTTCGTGATGATCCCGCTCGGGCTCGCCATGACCTATCGCGGCAACACGCTCGACATCTGGGACGGCGTGACCGACGCACTCTATTCGACGCATAAATCGATCGGCTTCCTCGTGCTCTGGCTCAGCGCCGGCCGGCTGATCTACCGGCTGGTCCATGGCGCGCCGCCTGACGAGCCGACGCTGGAATGGTGGCAGAAAGCCGCCTCGCATCTCGTGCATTGGGCCCTCTACGGTCTGCTGCTGGTCGTGCCGCTGCTCGGCTGGATCGGCGTCTCGCTGTTTCCGTCGCTGACAGTGTTCAACCTGTTCGACCTGCCGGCGCTCACTGCGCCGAACGAGGAGACAGCCAAGCGCGTGCTTTCAGTCCATGGCTGGCTCGCGATCCTGCTGGCGCTGCTGGTCTGTGCGCATATCGGCGCGGCGCTGTTCCACTATTTCATCCGCAAGGACGGCGTGCTGCGCCGGATGCTGCCGGGGCTGAAATAGGGCTCACCATTCCGTCGGCGGCGCGTTTCCTTCGTCGATCTCCGCCAGCCGGCGGCGCGTGCCCGGCGTCGTCCTGTCCGGCAGGGCCGAAAGCGGGAAGAAGCGCGCCTCGGCGATCTCGTGATCCGGCTGCTTCGGCGCGCTCTGCGTGAACGCGCGCACGATGAAGACGGCGACATGGTCGCGCACGGAGACATGGCGGTTGAGAAAGACCCCGTGCAGCAGCGCCGGGCCGGTCAGCGCGATATTGGCCTCCTCGCGCAGTTCCTTGGCGAGAGCGTCGAGAAGCGTCTCGTCCGGCTCGACGCCGCCGCCGGGCATATGCCAGCCCGGCGTATAGGTGTGGCGTACCAAAAGGACCTCGCCAGCCTCGCTCAGCACAGCGGCGCGAACGCCGAGCGTCATGCCGCGGCGCAGGCGGAAATAAAGATGCAGGGCACGGCCGGCGAGCCGCCGGAGGCCGCGCGGCACAAGCTCGATTCCCGATGCGCTGGAGCGCGGGCCGGATCCGTCCTCGCTGCTCACGATGCGGGCAAATCCTGATGCCGGGTTAATTGTCTATGCAATGGACGCATAACGGAACTCTGTTTGCCCTCTCGATATAACACAAACGCGCCTTAAATAGGGGTCACAAGCTCACACCGTTACCGCTGGGGAAATTACCATGCTTCTCGCTTTCATCACTGCCCGTCTGAACGCCAAGCCCCGCTTCGTCTGGAAGCCGGCTGTCACCCTGACCGATCCGCGCATCGTCTCGGAGCTGATGGGCTCGGCCAACTGAGCCTTTCAGGCTGCGTCATCTTCGCCCGCCGCCGCCGTCATGCTTGACGCGGCGCGGGCGTTGAAGGCAAGCGCTGGAGTGTGTTCACGCTCGCGCATCTCTCCGACCCGCATCTCGGGCCGCTGACCAAGTTCTCGCTGCGCGAGCTGATCGGCAAGCGTGCGACCGGATATGTCAACTGGCGACGCAAGCGGCGCCATGCCCATGACATGGAAATCCTCGGGCTGATCGTCGCCGACATCCTGGCGCAAAAGCCCGACCACATCGCCTGCACCGGCGATGTCTCCCATATCGGCCTGCCGACCGAGTTCAAGACGGCGCTCTCCTTCCTCGACACGCTCGGACCGCGCGACGCCGTCAGCTTCGTGCCGGGCAATCACGATTGCTATGCGCGCTCGTCACTGTCGGCGCTGGCGCGCGAGCTCGCGCCCTGGTGCGCCAGCGATGACGGGCAGGCCGGCTATCCCTGGTATCGCCAGCGCGGCCCGGTCGCGCTGATCGGGATGAACACCGGCATTCCGACCATGCCGCTGATGGCGACCGGGCGCGTCGGCTCGGCTCAGATCGCCGTCACCGAGAAGCTGCTGGCGCAAGCCAAGGCCGATGGGCTGATCCGCGTCGTACTGATCCACCATCCGCCCTATGTCGGCGGCGCGCGGCGCACGCGTGAACTGGTCGACGCCGATGCCTTCGAGGCGATGCTGCGCCGGGCCGGGGCGGAGCTCATCCTGCACGGCCACAATCATCGCTTCTCGCTGGCCTGGCGGCGGGGTCTCGACCACGACGTGCCGATCGTCGGGGTGCCTTCGGCCTCGATTGGCCTGCGCGGCGGTCATGCCGAGCTCGCCTGCTGGCACCTACTGCGCATCGAGGGGCCTGCGGCGGCCCCTCGCATCAGCCTGGAGCGCCGTGCCTTCGATCTCGACGGCACGGTCAAGCTACTGCAGTCGATGCCGCTGACGGGCGGTGGGCTGGTCTGAGCTCTTGGTCATTCCGGGGCTTCGCGTAGCGAAGAGCCTGGAACCCAGAACCGATGCCATTCTCCAGATGAGGCGCCACTATCGTCGCCTCCCCGATCACCGTCATTGGTTCTGGGTTCCGGGCTCAGGCCTGTGGCCTGCCCCGGAATAGCGGCGTAGCCGTCAGACGCAGCGGCCGCCGTCGACCGCCAGCACCGAGCCGGTCACCATCTCGGACTCGTCCGAGCACAGGAACAGAGCGGCGTTGGCGATGTCCTGCGGCGTCGAGAAGCGGCCCCAGGGAATCGTCGCGGTGAAGGCCTTGCGCTTCTCCGGCGTGTCCTCGCCCATGAAGGTCGCGAGCAGCGGCGTCTCACCGGCGACCGGTGCGATGGCGTTGACGCGGATCCTGTCCGGCGCGAGTTCGACCGCCATCGATTTGGAGAGCAGGTTCGCGGCGCCCTTCGAGCCGTTGTACCAGGTCAGGCCCGGGCGAGGGCGCACACCGGCGGTCGAGCCGATATTGAGGATGACGCCGCCGCCATGCTCGCGGAAATGCGGCACCGTCGCCCTGGCCATCAGGAAGATCGACTTCACGTTGACGTCGAAGACGCGGTCGAACTCGGCCTCGGTGACATCCAGCATTGGCTGGTTGCGATGGCTGATGCCGGCATTGTTGACGACGATGTCGAGCCGCTCGAAGCGCTTGATCACCTTGGCCACGGCCGCATCGACGCTCTTGGCCTTGCCGACATCGCAGGCGACGGCGAAAGCCTTGCGGCCGATCGCCTTGGCGGCCTCGCGGGCCTTGTCGCCGTTGATGTCGAGCACCGCGACCCGCGCACCCTCGCGCACGAAGATCTCGGCGATGCCGAGGCCAAAGCCCTGCGCTGCGCCGGTGATCAGCGCCGTCTTGCCCTTGAGTCTCATGGTGTTCCCTCGGAAAGCGTTTTGCCGAGTGACTGTGGGGCGATTTGGCGGCCGAGATAAATACGCTTTCGCGATTGGCCGGATAGCGGAATTGTATGGGCTGGTCGGCGGATCGCGCAGCTTGGCGTTGTCGTCATGGTCGGGCTTGTCCCGACCATCCACGTCTTCGTCGATCGAGGACAGCGTTCAAGACGTGGATGCTCGGCACAAGGCCGAGCATGACGGAGAGAGCGCTTGTCGCCTTACGCCCCGATTTCCTCGCGCAGCATCTCCAGCTCGAGCCAGCGCTCCTCTGTCTGCGCGATCTCGCGCGTGACCTCGTCGAGCCTCGCCGTCGCCTTGGCGAAGAGTTTTGGATCGCGGGTGTAGAGGTCGCCGGCCAGCGCCGTATTGAGCTTGCCAGCTTCGGCCTGCAGCTTGTCGAGCTGCTGTGGCAGGGTCTTCAGCGCATGCTGCTCGTTGAAGGAGAGCTTGCGCTTCGCAGCAGCGGCGCTGGCGGTCGGGGCGGGCGTCGCTGACGCCACTGCCGATCCCTTCACCGGAACGGCCCGTGCCTTGGCCCCGACGCCGCGGCCGCGCTGGGCCAGCATGTCGGAATAACCGCCGGCGAACTCGGTCCAGACGCCGTCGCCATCCGAGATCAGGGTCGAGGAGACCACCCGGTCGAGGAAGTCGCGGTCATGGCTGACCAGCAGGGCGGTGCCGCCATAGTCGGCGAGCAATTCCTGCAGCAGGTCGAGCGTCTCGATGTCGAGATCGTTGGTCGGTTCGTCGAGCACGAGGAGGTTGGAGGGCTTGGCGAGGGAGCGGGCCAGCATCAGCCGGCCACGCTCGCCGCCGGACAGCGCACCGACCGCGGTGCCGCGCTGGATCGGCTGGAACAGGAAGTCCTTCATGTAGCTGATGACGTGGCGCGGCGTGCCGCCGACCATGACCTGGTCCGAGCCGCCGCCAGTCAGCGCGTCGCCGAGCGGCGTCGCCGGGTCGAGGCTTTCGCGGCGCTGGTCGAGCGTCACCATTTCGAGGGTGGCGCCGAGCTTGACCCTGCCTGAATCGGGCTTCAGCGCGCCGGTGAGCAGGTTGATCAGCGTCGTCTTGCCGGCGCCGTTGGGGCCGACGATGCCGATGCAGTCGCCGCGGGCGACGCGCAGCGAGAAATCCTTGACCACCGGCCGGCCGTCATAGGCCTTGGCGATGTCGACGGCTTCGATCACCAGCTTGCCGGAAGCCTGCGCCTCGCTCGCTTCCAGCCTGACCGAGCCGACGGCGTGGCGGGCGGTGCGGCGCTGCTCGCGCAGGCCATGCAACTCACCGAGCCGGCGCTGGTTACGGGTGCGCCTTGCGCTGACGCCGTAGCGCAGCCAGTCTTCCTCGCGGGCGATCTTGCGGTCGAGCTTGTGGCGGTCGAGTTCCTCCTGCGCCAGCACCTCGTCACGCCAGGCCTCGAACTCGCCGAAGCCGCGCTCGACACGGCGGGTCACGCCGCGGTCGAGCCAGATCGTGGCGCGCGAGAGCGAGCTCAGGAAGCGACGGTCGTGGCTGATCAGCACCATGGCCGAGCGCAGCGATTTCAGCTCCTGCTCGAGCCATTCGATCACCGGCAGGTCGAGATGGTTGGTCGGCTCGTCGAGCAAGAGGATATCGGGCTCGGGCGCGAGCACGCGGGCAAGCGCGGCACGGCGCGATTCGCCGCCCGACATGCTGGCGGGGTCTTCCTCGCCGGTCAGGCCCAGTTCCTCGATCAGGTATTGCGCACGATAGGCATCGTCGCCGGGACCCAGGCCCGCCTCGACATAGGCGAGCGAGGTCTTGTAGCCGGAGAAGTCGGGCTCCTGCGGCAGATAGCGGATAGTCGCGCCCGGCTGGACGAAGCGCTCGGCGTTGTCGGGCTCGACCAGCCCAGCCACGATCTTGAGCAGGGTTGACTTGCCGGAGCCGTTGCGGCCGACCAAGCAGACCCGCTCGCCGGCCGAGACGGCGATTTCCGCGCCCTCCAGCAAGGGTTGGCCGCCGAAGGTGAGCGCGACGTCGCGAAGGTGGAGCAAAGGAGCCATGGCGGGCGGGATATCGCATCGGGCCGAAAAGTGGAAACCACTTTTCGGCCCGATGCGAAACCAAATCGATAGATCACCGTTACCGTGTCCTGTCGGGCGCGCGGCGATCTATTGCGGTGGCGCGCCTGTCATCCTGCCGGGGCTTGCAGGGTGCTCCGGCGTGATCCACTATGAGATACGTTTTGTATCTCATATGAGATAAGAGCCATGAGACAGCCGGCCCCGCGCAAGCCCAGAACCGCCCGCATCGGGGACAATGGCGGCCCGCCGCTGGAAGAGAAGAAGCGGAAACCGGCGACCGACAAGGGCGAGATCGGCCGCACTTTTGACTGGCGTTTCGCCCATCGCAAGGCCTGGAAGAAGCCGCGCGAGATCGCGCTCAGGCGTCAGGAGCGGGCAGAGGCGCTTGGCCTGACCTATGAGGAATATACGCTCGAAGTGCTGGAGCGCGGCTATTTTCCGCAGGAACAGCATGTCGAGACGATCGTCGCCAAGCGGCCGGAGCGCCGGCGCGATGGTGGCGTGGTCGGGCAGTCGCTGAAGGGGATGCGGCTGAAGAAGTAGGGCGATCGAGCCCAATATCCCCCCTCAGCCCTCATCCTGAGGAGCGGACGTTAGTCCGCGTCTCGAAGGATGGTCCAGATGGTTCCGGAGCCTCCTGGAGCATCCTTCGAGACGCCGCTGCGCGGCTCCTCAGGATGAGGGCTTCTGGAGGGCTGGTAACCTAGGCCCGCAACGCCCGCCGTACCGCCTTCGTCATCGGCCGCTCGAACCAGTGATAGACCGCTAGCGCCGCGAGCACGGCTGCGACCAGCGCCAGCACGATGAAGAGGCCGGTCGCACTCGGAGCGAGGCGCGCGAAGACCTCGCGCAGCGCCCGCATGGCGAAGGGGTGGACGAGATAGAGCGCATAGGAGGCATCGCCCAGCGCCGCCAGCGAACGCACCAGCGCAGAAGGGGCGGTGACGTTGCGCCCGCAGGCCGCGGCTGTGACGAGGAGCAAGGCGGCGGGCCCGCGCAGGGAAACGGCACCCCAGGAGGTCTGGGCCCAGCCGTCGCCGGCGGCGGCCGCGAGCAGGCCGACACCAGCAGCCACCATCAGCCAGCGCAGGCGGCCGTCGAGCCTGAGGCCGTTCTGGCGGAGCAAGCCGACCGCCATGCCGGCGGCGAATTCGAGCACGATCGGCTGGCCCCAGAAGCTGAAGGGCAGGGCGAGCGGTCCGGCCAGGGCCTGCGCTCCGACCAACCCGGCGAGCGCCACGGTCACGAGCGGTACGACCAACCGCCCCGGCGCGAGCAGCGCTGCGCCAAACAGGACGTAGAACAGCATCTCGTAGTTCAGCGTCCAGCCGAGCGAATAGACCGGCTGCAGCTCGCCCGCCGCATTCGCCGTCGGCCAGAACAGATAGGAGGCGGCGATCTGCTGGAGATTGGGCGCGCCGGAATTGAGGAGGGCGGGCGAAGCAAGGAGCACGACGAGGAAGAGCGTGGTCGCGGCCCAGTAGAGCGGCACGATCCGGGCGATGCGGCGGGCGATGAACAGGCGCGCTCCGTCCGGCTTGCCGAACAACCCGGCCGAGGAATGCACCATGATGAAGCCGGAGATGACGAAGAACAGGTCGACGCCGGCACTCCAGGGCAAGGCATGCGACGGCGTGAAGGCGGTGCCGGCCCTGGCTGCGAGAAAGCCGGCATCGGCCTGGACGTGATGGACCGCGACCATCAGCGCCGCGAGCGCGCGCAGGACCTGGATGCCGTAGAGCTGGGGCAAGGCGAGGAATCGTCTTCGAATAGGGGCGGGTGAGCGCGGGAGCGCTCAGGCAAACCACAAGCGCGCGGGATCGTCGAGGCCGAAGCGGCCGGGAGCTGCGGCGATGGCGGCGAGTCCCTGTTCGGCGGGATCGTCGGCGGTGATCACGTTGAGCGCGAAGCGAGCGGCGAGATCCTCGACCGGCGGCTTGCCGGCGAAGACAGCGTGGATCGTCGCCTTGTCGGCGAGCGGCAGGATGCGCGGCGCGATTCCGCCGGCCAGGTAGACGCCGCCCGTCGCCTTGAAGGCGAGCGCGAGATCGCCGGCGACGCGGGCCAGCAGCCGCCAGAAGCAGATCACGGCCATCAGTGCGCCGGGGTTGCCGTCGAGCGCCAGCGCGCTCACGTCGGCGGCGCTGACATCGGGCTCGGCGACGTCGGATTGGCGCATCACCGCGCGATGAAAGCGGATGAGGCCGCTGCCGCTGAGCAGTTCCTCGATCGTGACGCGCGCGAGCCCATCGGCCAGCGCCGGCCAGAGCTTCACCTCGGTCGGATCCTCCGGGCCGATGCCGATATGGCCGGATTCGGTCGGCACCAGCATGCCGGTGTCGCCGCGCCGCAAGAGGGCGGCGGCGCCGAAGCCGGTGCCGGGGCCGAGCACGAGGCGCGGGCCCTCGGGTTCCGGCTGGCCACGGACGAGATTGAACAGATCGCGGTCCCTGAGCACGGCCAGCGAAGCGGCGATCGCCTCGAAATCATTGACCAGCAAGCCCTGCTCGAAGCCGAGCGCGCGGCCGAGCTCCGGCCCGTCGAAATACCAGCTGGCATTGGTGAGCTGGGCCTTGCGCCCGTCCAGCGGGCCGGCGACGGCGAGGATGGCCGAGCGCGGCTTCACTGTCAGCGTCGACAGCACCGAGCCCAGCGCCGCCTCGGGCGTCGGATGTGCACCTGTGCTGATCCGGGCCAGCGGCTCGTGCAGGGCGCCGGGGGTCGGCACCAGCGAGAGCCGGCAATTGGTGCCGCCGATATCGGCGACGAGAACGGGATGGGGGAAGCGGGGGTCGCTCACGCGTGCTTCTTCCAGGGCGAGAACCAGCCGAGGCCTTCAAGCGTGCCGGCACGGGGACGATACTCGCAGCCGACGAAGCCGGGATAGCCGAGCGAATCGAGCTGGGCGAACAGCGTGGGATAGTCGGGCCGCGTGCCGTCGGGCTCGTGCCGGCCCTCGGCATTGGCGATCTGGACATGGCCGACCAGCGGGTAGAGCGCTTCCAGCCTTGCCCCGACATCGCCGTGGATCAGCTCGCAATGATACATGTCGAATTGCAGCTTGACGTTGGGCCGGCCGGATTCGCGGACATAGGCCGCGGCCTGGTCGAAATCGTTGAGGAAATAGCCCGGCATGTCCTTGCCGTTGATCGGCTCGAGCAGCAGGTCGATGCCGTGCTCGCCGAGCTTGTCGGCGGCATAGGCGAGCGAGGCGCGATAAGCCTTTTGCGCAGCCGGGTCGTTCGGATCGGTGAGGCCGGCCATCATGTGCAGGCGCTTGACGCCGGTCTCGTGGACATAGGCCAGCGCCGTCTCGACGCCAGCGCGGAACTCCTCCTCGCGGCCGGGCAGGGCGGCCATGCCGCGCTCGCCCTTGGCCCAGTCTCCGGGCGGCAGGTTGAACAGCGCTTGCTCGAGTTCGCCGCCGGCGAGCGCAAGGCCGACCTTCTCCGGCGCGTGCTCATAAGGGAACAGGAACTCGACCGATTCGAATCCGGCCTCGGCTGCGGCCTTGAAGCGGTCGAGGAATTCCCACTCGTTGAACATCATCGAGAGATTGGCGGCAAAACGCGGCATTGGTCGGTCTCGTCAGTCGGATCGAGGCGGCAGGCTAGCCCGTTAGGACGGGCCCGTCATCGATAACCTGTGGAGGTGGGTGTGGGTTCCGTCCTGTCAGCCGCCGAGCAGGCGCGGCAGGGACGAGGCCAGCAGCGCGATGCCCGACAGCGTCAGCAAGGTCAGCACGATGCGGCGGAAGGCCTGCTCGCTGATGCCGATATAGAGCTTTCCGCCGAGCAGCGAGGGGATCAGCATCGCCGGCGCGACGATGGCGAAGGCCGGCCACATCCCGCGCGTGACGTTTCCTGCCAGCACGTAGCCGAGCATGGTCGCGGCGAGCATGGTCAGGTTGAAGTTCTGGACGATGGAGCGCTGCGTGTCCTTGTCCATGCGGCGAAGTGAGCACCACAGCGTCGGCAGGACGCCGGTGAAACCGCCGAAGCCGCCCATGATGCCGCCGCCGAGCCCGATCGCGCCGTCGGCCAGGCGCCCGCCGAAGCGGACCGGCGGTAGATGCGGTGCGAACAGCATGATCGGGCACCAGACGGCCAGCAGGATGCCGAGCCCTGCCTTGAACAGATTGGGCTCGACCAGCGGCAGCAGCAGGACGCCGACCGGGATACCGGCGAGGCCACCGAGCAGGAAGGGCCAGAGCCGGGCGAAGTCGAAGCCGCGGCGCACGGTCACGGCCGCGATGGTCTGGCCGGTCAGCCCGCCGAACACGGCCATGACTGCGGCAAGCTTGGGGTCGAGTGTCCAGGCCCAGACCGACATGGCGACGAGGCTGAAGGCGAAGCCGGAGAGGCCCTGCACGAAGCCGGCGAGTGCGGCGCCGAGGGCGAGGCTGAGGATGGTGGGGGTGTCCATCGACGGCTTTCCAGCGGGGCTGACAGATGGGACAGGTGCGCGGAGCCCCTTCTCCCCTTGCGGGAGAAGGTTGGGATGAGGGGTCTCGCGACATTGCCGGGAAGCCCGTGCCATGCTTCCCGGGGCTTTCCAGGCCTGCGCGACCCCTCATCCGTCTCGGCTTCGCCGAGCCACCTTCTCCCGCAAGGGGAGAAGGGAGCGCCTTGTGGTCGGGCGAGGAGTTACTTCTTCGCTTCCGGCTTGGCCGGCGGATTTGGGTCCTTCGAGAAGCTGCGGAAGACCATGTCGGGCGAGGAGGTGTTGTGGCGCGAATGGGTGGTGCGGCCCATCCAGACATCGGTCGCCTTGCCGCCGGCGAAGGGCATCAGCGCTTCCTCGCGCCAGCCCTTGGCGCCGGGCTCGCGGATGGCGATGCGGGCGACGTCGTTGTTGAACTCGGTGACATACATCGAGCGCAGCGCGGCGAAGGCCTTGCCGCCAGTGACCGGCTTGTCGAGCACGGCGTCGAGCACCATGCGGTTCTCGTCGACGCTGTCGAGCTTGAGCGTGCCCGAGGAGCCGTCCTTGAAGGCGAGCTTGAAGGAGAGCGTCTTGGGATCGAAGGCGATCTCCTTGATGTTCACCACCGGCCGCGCGCCGTCCTGCTCGACCGGTCCGAACAGGAAGGAGGAGCCATAGGCGGCGGCCGAGAGCTGCTGCGGCGGCAGCGGCCGGACGCGCCAGTAGCCGTCCTGCGGATAGACGACCAGCACCTCGTAGGAGCCGGTCTTGCCGAGCTTCCAGAGCTGGACGAGATGCAGGCCCTTCTCGACGCGGTCGCCGACCCGGAAGGTCGTCTCGGCCGGGCGCCAGAAGCTCTCGAAGGTGTAGCCGACCAGCCAGTACTCGATGCTCTCGTAGAAGGTGATGCGCTGCGGCGGCACCGGCGCCTTGTGGACGGGATCGCCGCTCATGTCGCAATCGGTCCAGTCGGCGTCCCAGTTGTCGCGCAGCAGGCCGGCGATATAGGCCGGGTGTGCGGCCTCGATGCGGAAGCGCCGGACCTCCGGCGAGATCGCCTTGATGGTGACGTTGTCCTTCTCGGCGCAGGCGACCTGCTCCGACTCGTTCTTGACCTCGACGGCGACGTCGCCGGCGGCATGGGCCGCGAAGGCGGTCAGCAGAAGTGTCACGGAGATGGCGAGCGGGCGAAGGAGAGCGAGCATGGTCATCCTTGGTCGGTTGCGTTCGTGGTCAACCTGGGCAGCGCAAGATGAACACAGGCTGAGCCGGTCATAGAGCCGACGCGGCCGGGAAGAAAGCGCGACACCGTGGCAGCTTCCGCGATCGACGCGGGCAAGCTCACATTGCCCTCGCGTGAGGCACGCTCCGCTTCACGAGCAGGGACTGCTCTTTGATGCAGAACTATCTCCTGGCCTCCGGCCTGCTGATGATCCTGATCGGCATCGCCCATTCCGTGATCGGCGAGATCCTGATCTTCCGGCAGCTTCGCGCGGGGACGATCGTGCCATTGCTCACGCCGGCGCCGCTGCGCGAGCGGCATTTGCGGATCCTCTGGGCGAACTGGCACCTCTGTTCGGTGCTTGGCTGGGGGCTGGCGGCGCTGCTGATCCGGTTCGCCCTGTCGTCCGATTTGCCGGCGCATGTCCTGTCCATAAGGATCATCGCGATCGCAACGCTCGCCGGCTCAGTCCTCGTGCTCTACGCGACCAGAGGGCGGCATCCCGGTTGGCTCGGCCTGCTGCTGGCTGCCGTGCTCGCCTGGCTGGGCCAGGGGGCGCTGTGAACGGCAGCGGTGGCGAGCCGCTGCGCCGGAGCCGGTGCAACACTGCCGGACGCGCTCGTCGTCAGGCCGGCAAGTGCGGTCTGGATTACGCGACGCCGCGCGCCTGCTCGCAAAGCCATGCACAGAAATGCCGTGGGGCCGGGCGTGGGTCGTTCGCGCGCATCAGCGCAAAATGCCAGGCCGGCCTGCTCAGCACACAGGGGAAAGGCGCGATCAGCAGGCCTGCCCGTAAAAGCGGCTGAAACAATGAGGGCGACAGCAGCGCCACGCCGGCGCCGGTCAGCGCGGCGTTGGCGTTCAGCTCATGCGTCGGATAGTCGACCGCGGCAAAGCGGAGGCCGCTCGGCACTTCGCCCTGAGCCTCGGCAAACCAGCGTTCCCAGTCGCGGTGCGGCAAGAGCTCGAACTCGGCCAGCGCCCCGGGTGCGCAAAGGGTCCGCGTTCCGAGCAGGGAGGGCGCCAGCATGGGCGTCACTTCCACGGGAGAGAGCGGGTACTCTTCATGCCCGGCCCATCCGCCGCGGCCCGTCCTGATGGCGACATCGAATGCGTCCGGGTCACGTATATCCGTCGAGACGTCGAGTTCGATGCCGAGAACTCCGGGTGCGTCATAGCGCGCCAACCGCTGGGCAAGCCAGCGTGACGCGAATGTCGGCGGCGCCGTGACCCTGAGCGGCGGCAGGGCAGCCCGAAAGTCGTCGAGCGCCTCGTTGATGTCGGTCAACGCCTCTCGAACCCGGCTGGCGAGCCTGGAGGCAGCCTCCATCGGGATGACTCGTCGGCCAACGCGCACGAAGAGCGGCTGAGCGAGTTCGCGTTCGAGGGTGCGAATGCGCAGGCTGACGGCTGCCGGTGTCAGGAACAGGCGTTCGGCCGCGCGCGCGAAGCTGCCGGCCGAGACGCAGGCTTCCAGGACCCGCAGAGACTCCAGGGAGGGCCGCATGGCTAGTTTCTCTTGTGCTGACGACAAGCAAAGCGCGTTTTGGCGACGGAGCGCTCAGGAGCAGTGTTGGGGCGAAAACTAGGAGATCTGCCGTGGCCCTGCAATCGCAGCACCTGTTTACGCTCTTCATCTCGCTTCATCCGACCGTGGAGTTGGGGCAGACGCCGGCTGGCGGCCGGCGCATCTTCCCGGTCTCAGGCGGGCGCTTCGACGGTGAGCGGCTGAAGGGAGAGGTATCGCCGCTGGCTGGCTCCGACCTCCTGCTCGCCCGTGCCGATGGGACATCCCAGCAGGATGTCAGGCTGCTTCTCGTCGCCGACGACGGCGGCCTTATTCTCATGACCTATCGTGGTGTCAGGCGGGCGTCGCAGGTGGTAGCCGAGCGTCTCGCCCGCGGTGAAGCGGTCGATGCCTCCGAATACTATCTGCGCACGACGCCCTACTTCGAAACCGCCGCACCGGCGCATGCCTGGCTCAACGGCATCGTCGCCGTCGCAAAAGGTGGCCGCTGTCCGGGTGGCGTCGAGTACGAGGTCTTCGAGATTCTCTGACTACGCCCGTGTGTGCAGGTCGTGTGTCAGGCTTGCATCACAGCGTAGACGTCGCCGGAGTTCGCCTCGTGCGGCAGGTCGCGGAGATGGCTGTGCATGGCCTCCGCATCGACCAACTCCGGAAAGACCAGTGCCTGGCTCTCGCCGAGCGCGACGTTGAAGCGATAGGGGCCGAGCGCGGCGAGCCGCGCAAGGCAGGCTTCCGCGACATCGCGCTGGATCGTGGTGAACTCGAAGGAGAGGGCGGGCGGCGTCTGCGAGAGGCCGGCGAGGACATGCGCCTCGAAACCCTCGACGTCGATCTTGATGAAGGCGGGCAGGCCGTGCTCGCCGATCAGCGCGTCGAGCGTGGTGCAAGGCACGGTGAGCTCGCGGTCCCAGACCTGCTCGCGCCAGCCATCCTGGCCATGGGCGGCATCGACGAACTCACCCGAGAGGGTGGAGACCGTCGGGTTGGCGCTGTTGATCCGGAGCGTCGCGCTGCCCTCGCTGTCGCCGCAGGCGGCCTCGACCAGCGTCACCTTGGGATCGCGGCCATGGATCAGGCGCAGCGCCCGCGCCGGGCCCGGCTGCGGCTCGAGCGCGACGACGCGGGCGCCCAATCGGCGGAAGGAGGAGATGCGGTCGCCGACATGGGCGCCGATGTCGAAGGCGAGATCACCCGGCCGCAGGAAGCGGGCATAGAGCGAATCCATGGCGACCTTGCGGACATGGTCGCCGTGGTAGACGCGCAGCGAGCGCGACAGGCTCCGGGCGGTTCCCCGGGGGTAGGCGACGGGTTTCATCGCGCCTGACCGCCCTGGATGGCGACCATCTCTGCCGGCGGGTCGAAATCCTCGGGGATGCCGCAGAGTCCGGTACGAACGAAGAAGGTGCCGAGCACCGGCGCCGCGGTCAGCATGGCGAAGGGGATGGCGAGGATGTAGCCGGCGGTCAGCGGCAGCGACCAGACCAGCACGGTCGGCGACAGCAGAGCGAGCGTGCCGAAGATGTAGAGCCCGAACAGCAGATGCGGCCAGAGGCCAGCGAAGGCCGTGGCGAAGGAGAGGGCGTGGGCATCGCGCGCCTGGCCGTTCCAGCCGATCCTGGCCTTGCCGAAGGCGAGGCCGATCATGAACAGCGTCGTCCGGAAGGTCGAGACCGCGCCCTGCAGGAAGGCGAAGACGATCTCGATCAGCGAGGAGACGACGAAGCGGGCGGTGCCGCCATAACGCTTCGTGCCGCCTTTGGTCAGCAGGATGTCGGCGAAGCCGGCGAGCTTTGGCGACAGGTACATCGCGAAGAACAGCACATAGAGGAAGGCGGCGAAGCCGGCCGGGTAATCGGCGATTGCTCGGTCTTCCAGCACCTTCAGCGGCAGGAGCGCGATCATCAGCGTCCAGGCGGGCAGGCCGATGAACATCAGGATCGCCCATGCCAGCTGGAAGCGGCTCATTGCCTTCAGGCCGGGGATATTCATGATCTTCAGGTACTGGAGATTGCCGAGGCACCAGCGCAGGTCGCGCCGGGCGAATTCGAGCATGGTCGGCGGGTTTTCTTCCCAGCTGCCGGCCTCGACCGGGAGTACGCGGACCTCGTAGCCGGCGCGGCGCATCAGCGTCGCCTCGACCTGGTCATGGCTCATCACAGGCCCGCCGAGCGGCGGCCCGCCGGGGACGACCGGGAGATGGCAGTGATCGCGGAAGGGCGCGATCCGCACCATGGCGTTGTGGCCCCAGAACGGACCGCAATCGCCGATCCACCAGGCCGAGCCCATGGTGTAGGGCCGCATGCCGTGGCGCATGCCGAACTGGAAGATACGGGCGAAGGCGGACTTGCTCGGCATGCCGACGACCAGGCTCTGCAGGATGCCGAGCTTCGGATAGGCCTGCATCATCCGGGCGAGGGCGAGGATGGCATCGCCCGACATGACGCTATCGGCGTCGAGCGGCAGCATCAGCTCATAGCGGTCGCCCCAGCGCTCGCAGAAATCGCGGACATTGCCGGCCTTGTAGCCGGCATTGTCGCTGCGGCGGCGATAGGTCAGGCGGCCCGGCTCGCCGATGCGCGCGGCGAAGGCGGCGGCGAGCTCTGCCTCGGCGGCTGCGACATCAGGGTCGTTGGTATCGGAGAGGACGAAATAATCGAACCAGGCGCCTTCGCCGGTGGCGTCGAGACTCTGCTTGACGATCTCCAGCCGGCGGAAGGCGCGGGCAGGGTCCTCGTTGCGAAGCGTCATCAGCACGGCGGTGCGGATCGCGAGCGGCGTCTGCGCCTCGCCGGCGGCGGCGAAGGGCGCGACCTGATCGAGCCCGTCCTGCGTGCCATGCAGCAGCCAGAGCCCGATCACGGCGTTCCAGAAACCGAGCACGGTCCAGGGCGCACCGAAGACGAAGGCGATGAAAATCGCGATATCGGCGAGGCTCCAGCCGCCGGCCGAGAGCACATGGGCGAGGCCCCAGAGCAGGGCGGCGAGCGTCACGAGGTTCACGCCGGCGACGAGCCAGCGCCGCGCCCGCAGGGTCGAAACCGACTGCAGCCCGGCCGGCGTCAGCCTCAAGTCCTCTTGCGCCGCCGCCTGGAACGTGGTCGGAGCGGGGCGCTGGTTCATGGCGGTTTCCGTCATGGGCTCACGAAGCTGGCGGGGAACGGCGCGGAGGGCGATGCGTGGTAAAGCCGGCAATTGCAAATGAAGCAAGCGCACAGGCGACGGCGCTCTGGTATACCGCCGCGCGTGAATGCGTCCTGAACACGGAAGAACTGCCGGTTCCGAGGCCGGGCGAATGCCTGGTGCGCACGCTCTGGAGCGGCATCAGCCGTGGCACCGAGCGGCTGGTCTTCGAGGGGCGCGTGCCCGAGAGCGAATATGAGCGCATGCGGGCCCCTCTCCAGCAGGGCGCTTTTCCGTTCCCGGTGAAATACGGCTACTGCGCCGTCGGCATGGTGGATGCGGGGCCGGCCGAGTTGCGCGGCCAGACGGTGTTCTGCCTGCATCCGCATCAGGATCGCTTCGTCGTTCAAGCGGATCGCGTGACCCCGCTGCCTGAGGGGCTTCCGGCAAGGCGCGCCGTGCTCGCCGCCAATATGGAAACCGCGCTCAACGCGCATTGGGACGCCGGCTCCGGTCCGGCCGATCGCATTGTCGTGGTCGGCGGCGGCGTGCTCGGCCTGCTCACGGCGTATATCGCGGCCAGGTTGCCGGGGGCGGAGGTGACGCTGGTCGATCTCGACGAGAGCCGCGCCGGGCTTGCGCAGGCGCTGGGCTGCCGCTTCGCGCTGCCGGCCGATTGCCCGCGGAATGCCGACATCGTCTTCCATGCCAGTGCGAGCGCCGCCGGCCTCGCGACCGCGATCGGTGCGGCCGGCTTCGAGGCACGGATCGTCGAGCTCAGCTGGTATGGCGAGGGCAGTGTAGCAGCTCCGCTTGGCGGCGCCTTCCACGCCCGTCGGCTGCAGCTCATCTCCTCGCAGGTCGGGCAGGTCTCTCTCTCGCGACGGGCGCGCTTCGACTATGCCCGCCGGATGCAGGCGGCGCTTGCTTTGCTGGCGGATGACCAGCTCGATGCGCTGATCACCGACGAGATCGCGTTCAAGGATGCGCCTGCCCGCCTGCCGGCCCTGTTCGCCGGCGCGGGGCTGACGGCGGTTCTGCGCTATTGACGCGGTGCCCCGGCCTTCGCCAAGACTGCGCGCGCTGAAGGAGACCGCCCATGTTTTCCGTCGAAGTCCGCGATCGCATCATGATCGGCCACTCGCTGCCCGATCCGTTCTTCGGCCCGGCGCAGGCGATGCACGGCGCGACCTTCGTCGTCGACGTCGCCTTCTTCCGCGAGAACCTGACCCGCCAGAATGTCGTGGTCGACATCGGCGCGGCGCTGACCGTGCTGAACGAGACGCTGAAGCCGCTGAACTACAAGAATCTCGATGCGCTGCCGCAGTTCGAGGGCGTGCTGACCACCACCGAATTCCTCTGCAAATACATCTTCGACGCGATGGCGCTGGCGGCCCGCACCGGCAAGCTCGGTGCGGACGCTGCCGATCTCGCCAAGATCCGCGTCACGCTGCACGAGACCGATCTCGCCAGGGCGAGCTATGAGGGCGCGCTCGCGTGAGCGAGATCGTCTTCGCCATTCCCGGTGATCTGTCGCTGCCGACCGGTGGCTATGCCTATGACCGGCGGCTGCTGGCGGAATGGCGCGAGATGGGCGTCGCGGCGCGGCATCTGCCGCTGCCGGGGAGTTTCCCCAATCCGGGCGAGGCCGATCTGGCAGAGACTGGCAGAGCGATCCTGTCGCAGCCCTATGACAGCGTGCTGCTGATCGACGGGCTCGCCTATGGTGCCTTCCCGGAGGGGATCGCGGCCGGGCTTGCGGGACGCGTTGTCGCGCTGGTGCATCATCCGCTCGGGCTCGAGACCGGACTGTTACCGGCGCAGGCGGCCGAGTTTGTCAGGCGCGAGACGGCGGCCTTGCGCTATGCGGCTGCGGTCATCGCCACCAGCGAGACGACCAAGCGGCTGCTCGTCGCCGACTTCGCCGTCCCGGCGGAGAAGATCACGGTGGCGGAACCGGGAGTCGATCCGGCGGCGAGGGCGACTGGCTCCGATGGCGAGACCGTCGAGCTGCTTGCCGTCGGCTCGCTCGTGCCGCGCAAGGGTTATGACGTCCTGATCGCGGCACTGGAGGGAGTGGCCGGCAGGCCATGGCGTCTCACCATCGTCGGTGCCGATGATCGCGCGCCTGCGACCACGGCTTCCTTGAAAGCGCAGATCGCCGCCGCCGGGCTGGCGGAAAGGGTCAGGCTCGCCGGAGCTTTCGGACAGGCCGAGCTCGACGCCGCCTATGCCAAGGCGGACCTTTTCGTCATGCCCTCGCTGTTCGAGGGCTATGGCATGGTGCTGACCGAGGCATTGGCGCGCGGCCTGCCGATCCTGTGCACCACGGGCGGCGCGGCTGCGCAGACGGCGCCGGACGAGGCTGCGCTGAAGGTGCCGCCGGGCGATGTCGCGGCGCTGCGTGCTGGGCTGGCACGGTTGTTGGATGATGCGCAGGAGCGTCGACGCCGCGCCGACGCGGCCTGGCAGGCGGCCGGTGCATTGCCGCGCTGGCGGCAGACTGCGACGATCGTCGCCGAAGTGTGTGCGAAGGTGTCCCCATGAGCGGATTTTCCCCCGATTGGCTCGCCTTGCGCGAACCGGCCGACCATGCCGCGCGCAATCCGCAGGTGCTGGCGGCCGTGGGCTCGACCTTTGCCGGCCGGCAATCGCTGTCGATCATCGATCTCGGCTGCGGCACCGGCTCGAACCTGCGTGGCAGCTACAGCGCACTGCCGGTGCGCCAGCACTGGACGCTGGTCGACGCCGATCCGCGCCTTCTGTCCGTCGCACGCAGGAAGCTCGCAGAATGGGCCGACGAGGCGCAGGAGCAGGGCGAGGAGCTCGTCCTGCGCAAGGATGACAAGACGCTGACGGTCGATTTCCGGCAGGCGGACCTGACCAAGGAGCTCGAATGGGTGCTCGGCTGGCAGCCCGACCTCGTCACGGCCGCGGCGCTGTTCGATCTTGCCTCGGTGCGCTGGCTCGAACGCTTCGTCGCTTCGCTCGTCAGCATGCAGTTGCCGCTCTACACCGTGCTCACCTATGACGGGCGCGAGAGCTGGGAGCCCGCGCATGCCGAGGATCAGCGCATGCTCGCGGCTTTCAATCATCACCAGCGCACGGACAAGGGCTTTGGCCCGGCGGCTGGGCCCGAGGCCACGGAGGCGCTGGCGCAAGCCTTCCGCAGGGCCGGGTGCGCCGTCACTGGCGGCGAAAGCCAGTGGCAGCTTGGCTCAGATCATGCCGATCTCGTTCGAGAACTGGCGGCCGGGATCGCCGCCGCCGTGACCGAGACCGGCCATGTCTCCCCGGAGACGATTGCGAGCTGGCTGGAAGCCAAGCGCGGCGCGTCCGTGACCATCGGCCATCAGGACCTGTGGGCGCGGCCGGTCTGAAGCCATTGCCAACTGCGCCGAATTCGGCCATGCCGCGAACCCGACCATGACTTCGCTTCCCCTCACCATCCGCCAGGAATTGCCGGGCGACGCCGCGGCGATCGAACGCCTGCATGAGCGCGCCTTCGGGCCGGGCCGCTTCGCGCGCACGGCTTTTCGTCTGCGTGAGGGCGCGCCACCTGATCCGGCGCTTTCCTTCGCCAGCCATGTCGGCACCTTCCTGGTCGGCGCGGTTCGGGTGACACCGGTCGTGGCCGGTGGCGGGCCGGGGCTGATGCTTGGGCCGTTGACCGTCGATCCGGCCTTTGAGGGCCGCGGTATCGGCGCTGCGCTGATGAACGCCTCGATCGAGGCAGCACGCGAGCGCGGCCACGAGCTGATCCTGCTGGTGGGCGACGCGCCCTATTACGCCCGCTTCGGCTTCAAGCCGGTGAAGCCGGGTCAGCTCGTCCTGCCCGGCCCGGCCGATCCGGGGCGCTTCCTGGCGCTGGAACTCAAGGATGGCGTACTGGCGCAGCGCAGGGGTGCGGTGGCGCCGCTGCGCTGAGGTTGCGCGTCTTTCCGGGGCAGGCCGCAGGCCTGAGCCCGGAACCCAGAACCGATGTGCTTGCTTATCGAAGTGCTGCGGTGACGTGGCTTTGCTATATCGGGCATCGGTTCTGGGTTCCGGGCTCGCTGCTCCGCAGCGCCCCGGAATGACGTTAGTGCTTATCAAGCCTCGCGCTTGAATCTCCGCCCGCTCTCGCCGATCCAGCCGGCGATCAGTGCGCCGAAGAGGATGGCAAGGCCTATCAGCCCGACGAAGAGCGGCGAGATCGAGACGCCGCGGACGATGCCTGAATCGCTGATGCGCAGGCCGATCCAGTCGGCACCGGCGAACTGCCTGCCGGAGCGGACCGGCACGATGCGCGGGATGGTGACGCCCGAGCCGTTCTCCTGCCCGATCCGGCGCGAGGAGCCGCCGCTCGCCTCGGCAAGGGCCTGCAGCTTGCCGGGGTCGCTGACCACCTCCATCAGCTCACGCGGATTTTCCGGGCCGACGCTGGCGAAGGCGGTCAGGTTCTCGGTGGTGATCTTGTGCAGGCCGAACTCGCTCGCCGCGGTGCGGGCGACGAAGAGGCCGGGGCGGCCGGCCTCGAACGGCACGGTGCGGGTCGAGCCATCGGGCCCCGTGATGATTGCGGGAACGGGATTGTCGCCGAGCGTCTGGCGCTCGATCTCGATGTTGCGGCCGCGGGCGCTGGCGCGCAGTGCCTCTTCCTCGAGGTCCGGTTCCTTCATCAGCCAGTGGCCGAGCCGGCGCAGCAGGTCGAGATGCGGGCCGCCATCGCGGAAGCCGCGGGCCCAGAGCCAGGCATGGTCGGAGAGGAAGAGCGCGACGCGGCCCTTCTGCTCGCGCGCCAGCAGCAATAGCGGGCGATCGCCGGGGCCGGTCATCACGGTCGAGCCGGAACGGGCGCGGGCGCCAACCAGGCGCAGCCATTCGCCCCAGCGCGGCGGCTCGACTTCGGAACCCGGCAGGTCGCGCGTGACAGGGTGGCGTTTGCCGGGCTCGCTGACTCTTGCGCGATAGGCCTCGTCGAAGACGCTGCCATCCGGCTGCGCCGGCAGGATCTGGCCGAGCGGAGTGCGCGCCAGCGACTGGGCGCCGGAATATTCCGGCCCGGCCGCGATCAAGAGGGCGCCGCCGTCGCGGACATAGCGGACGATGTTGTCGAAATAGACCAGCGGCAGGATCGACTGGTTGGCGTAGCGGTCGAAGATGATCAGGTCGAAATCCTTGATCTTGACCTGGAACAGCTCGCGCGTCGGGAAGGCGATCAGCGAGAGCTCGTTGATCGGCGTGCCGTCCTGCTTCTCCGGGGGGCGCAGGATGGTGAAATGGACGAGGTCGACATTGGCGTCGGCCTTGAGCAGGTTGCGCCAGGTACGCTCGCCCGGGTGCGGCTCGCCGGAGACGAGCAGCACCCGCAGCTTGTCGCGGACGCCTTCGATGGTGATGACCGCGCGGTTGTTGGCGAGCGTCAGCTCGTTGTCGAGCGGGGCCGCCTCGATCTCGATGACGTTCGGCCCGCCGCGGTCGATGCGGACCGGGACCTGGACGATCTCGCCGGTGATCGCCTCGCGCCGCGCGATGATCTCGCCATCGCGGCGCACCGTGATTGCGGCCCGGCCCGGGCCGCCCTTCTCGACGACGCGCAGGCGGACGTTCTGCTCCTTGCCGACGATGCCGAAGCGTGGCGAATCGACCAGCACGATGCGCCGGTCGATCTCGCGCTCGCGGCCGGTGGTCAGCACATGTAAGGGGGCGCGCAGGCCGAGCGCCTCGGCAGTGGCTGGGGCGTCATGGGCAAGGCCATCGCTGAGCACGATCGCGCCGGCGACGCGCTCGGACGGCACGTCGGCGAGGCCGGACGCAAGCGCCTCGAACAGGCGGGTGCCGTCGCCGGCGCCCTGTTGATCGGTCACCTCGATCGTCCGCGTCTCGACGCCGGAAATGCCGCGCAATTGCCGCTCGACCTCAGCCTGGGCGGCCTGCGTCTGCTGCGAGCGATCGGCGAGGCGGTTCGAGGCCGACTTGTCGACGACGACAGCGACGACGTCCTTGACCGGCTCGCGATCCTCGAAGACGAGCGAGGGGTCGGCCAGAGCGACCGCGAGCACTGCGAGCGCAAGCGCGCGCAGGATTGCGCTGCGTCCGGCCAGCACCAGCGCCATGCCGGCGGCGACCGCGGCCAGAACGGCAAGCCCGATCAGCAGCGGCAGCGGGACGAGCGGGGCGAAGGTCAGGCTCCACATCGGGCAGGATTTCCTTCGCTACTGACCGAGGCGTTCGAGCAGGGCCGGGACATGGACCTGATCGGCCTTGTAGTTGCCGGTCAGCGCGTACATCACGAGGTTGACCCCGGCGCGCAGCGCCATCTCGCGCTGGCGCGGATCGGAGCCGGACATCGGTACGAGCGCCTCGCCGCGCCGCCCGACGGCCCAGGCGGCGGCGAGATCGTTCGAGGTGATCACGATCGGCGAGACATTGTCGCCTGCACGCGCGGGGCGGCGGCCGTCCTCGCTGGCGGGCGGCAGCACCTCGACCCAGGTCGTGCCGGTGTCATAGCGGCCGATGAAGCCGTCGAGGATGTAGAAGGTCTTGGTCAGGACGTGGTCGCGCGGAATCGGCTCCAGCTCGGGAATGTCGAGCGTCTGCAGCATGCGGCGGAGCTGGTCGCCTTCGGGCGTGGTGCCGCCGCCCGGCCGGGTGCTCATCGCGTCGCGCGTATCGAAGATCACCAGCCCGCCGCCCTTCATATAGGCCTCGACCTTGCGCAGCGCCTCGGCCGAGGGAATGGGCCGGCCGGAGACCACCGGCCAATAGAGGATCGGGTAGAGGGCGAGCTCGTCGCGGGAGACGTCGACGCCAGCGGCCTCGCCCGGCTCCAGCGCGGTGCGGGCGCCTAGGACGATGTTGAGGCCGGCCATGCCGGCCTTCGACATGTCGTCGACCGCCTTGTCGCCGGTGAGCACATAGGCGAGCCGGGTCGCGCTCGCGGCGGTGACGAGATCGCGCGGCACCGGCGGGCGCTGCTCGGCCGGCGGGGCAGGGGGCGCCGGCTGCTGCGCCTGCGCCGTTTCCGGAGCGGGGACGGCGGCGAGGGCAACAGCGAGGAGCAGCGCAGCGGGCGCCGCACGGCGGAAGCGGGCGAGGTTCATCCGGCCTCCGAGCCAGAGCGTGGCCAGCGTATCGGCAACGAGGAGGAGCAGCGCCAGCACGAGGAGTTGCGGGCGGATGTCGCGGGCGACGGGCTGGTCGACCGGCAGCATCGGCGCTCCCAGTGCAGCGAGGTCGAGCGCCGCCAGCGTGTCGGCTGGCGCGAGGGTGTTGACCGCCATGGCGCCGTCGGTCGGGCCATAGATGCCGGGCGGATGGGCGAGCGTGGCGCGGCCGGTGAAGTTGCGGGCGACCGGCTGGGCCGTCGCAGGAGGCGAACGGAAGGCGCCCTGGCCATCGAGCACGCGCGTCGGCGACAGGGTCTCGACCTTGATCTCGCCGCCCTGGCTCTCGGCGGTACTCGTGCCGGACATGGCGACGACCTTGCGCAGCATCTCGACGAAGAGGCCGGAGAGCGGCAGGTTCGACCATGTCGTGTCGGCGGTGACATGGACCATGGCGAGGACGCCGTCACCGCGGCGCTCGCCGGTGACGACCGGCGTGCCGTCCTCCAGCGCCGCCCAAGTCTTGCGGGCGAGGTCGGGCTCTGGCTCGGCCAGGATCTGGCGGGTGACGCGGACGTCCTCGGCCAGGGACGAGCCGAAGAACGGGCTCTCGCGGGTGAAGGGCGCGAGCTTGCGCGGCGCTTCCCAGGAGAGGCCGCCTCCGAGTGTGCGGCCGCCGCGGCGCAGGCGCACCGGCGTCAGCTCGTCCGAGGAGGCGGCGAGGCGCGCTCCGGCAAAGCGCAGCAGCACGCCGCCGCGCTCGACGAAAGCCGAGACCTTGGCGGCGGTGTCGCCGTCGAGCGCGCCGATATCGGCGAGGATCAGCACGGAGAGGTTCTGCGCCAGCAACTCGCCGACCGGGTCGGTCGAGCCGGCGCGCGGCTCGCGGATCTCGGCGAAGGGCGAGAGGGCGCGCGAGACGTAATAGGTCGGCGAGAGCAGCGGCTGGGCGGTGTCGGCGGTGGCGCCGGAAACAATGCCGACGCGGCGGCGCTTGGCGCGATCGTCGAGCAAAGCGACGGCGCCGGCGCTGCGCTCGCCGGCGATCTCCAGCCGCGAGACGGCGTTGCGGACCTCGATCGGCAGGGTCAGCCGCGCGGTGGTTTCAAGCTCGTTGCCGCCGAAGACGAAGGGCGCGTCGCCGAGCGGCAGGCCCTTCAAGTCGAGCGCGCGGACCTGGCCGCTCGCGGCGGCATTCGTCGTCGGGCGCAGCACCTTGACGGTCAGCGCCCCGGCAAGGTTCTCGGGTGCGGTGAGGGCGCGCTGGTCGGCCGGGCCGGCATGGATCGAGAGCCGGCTGGCGCTCGCTTCCTGCTTCAGCCGGGCAAGGAAATCGGTATCGCCGCCGCCGATGCCGAGCCCGTCCGCGACCCAGACCGTCTCGGCCTGGGGCTGGGCGCGCCAGAAGGCTTCGAGCCGCTGGAGATGGGCGCTGCGATCTGGCGCATGCGGCTGCAGGCCGAGCGCGCGCAGGCGTTCGAGCGCGCCCTGTGGCTCGGCCAGGGCTATCTCGGTGGGGGCTTCGGCAAGGCCGACGACCGCGACGGGCCGGCCTTCGCGCCCGGCAGCCATGATGCGGCTTTCGGCAATGGCCTGGCGTTCCAGCCAGTCGGTCGCGGCGCCAAAACCGTTGTCGACGAGGAGCAGCAGCGGGCCGCGCAAAGCGGCGGCGTCTCGCACCGGGTTCCAGACCGGGCCGGCGACAGCAAGGATCGCCAGGGCCGCCACGGCCATGCGCAGCGCCAGCAGCCACCAGGGCGTATGCGCCGGTGTCTCCCGCTGCGGGATCAGGTCGCGCACGATCTTCAGCGGCGGGAAGTCGATCCGCTTCGGCCGCGGCGGCGTGACCCGCAGGATCAGCCAGAGCACGGGCAGCACGGCCAGCGCGATCAGGGCCAGTGGCGCGGAGAAGGCGATCGGCAGCGATGAGAGCATCGTCCGTTCTCCCCTCAACCCGCCGGGCCGCCGCGCGAGGCGGCGATCAGGCTGGCGATGCGCAGGACACCCTCGCTGGCCGGGCGGTCGGTCCGGTGCAGGGTCAGCGTCCAGCCGGCATGGCGGCAGGCCTCGCGGATGGCGTCGCGATGGGCCTGCAGCCGCTCACGGTAATCCTCACCCCATTTACCGGCATCGCCGACCCGCAGCGTCAGACCATCCTCCAGGTCGAACAATTCGGCCTGGCCGGTGAAGGGGAAGGTCTCCTCGATTGGGTCGGCGATCAGCAGGATATGGCCTCTCGCGCCGCTGCTCGCCAGCGTGGCGATCCGCTTGGCGAGCGCTGCGGCCGGCGTCAGGCCATCGGTGATCAGGATCGCGTCGGCGAGACGCGGCAGCGGCTCTTCCGGCGGCAGGTCGGCCTCGCCATTGCGGCGGTCGGCAACGATCGCCTGCGCCAGCAATTCGACGATGCGGCGCGAGGCCATCGGCCGGGTCAGGCCGAGATGGCCGACGCGCTCGCCGGCCTCGACCAGCGCTTCTGCCAGCGCGAAGCCGGCGATCAAAGCGCGATCGACCTTGCTCGCCAAAGCGAGGGAGGAGGAAAAGCCCATCGAGGGCGAACGATCGATCCAGAGCCAGATCGCGTGCGAGGCTTCCCATTCGCGCTCTCTGACGAAGAGATGGCCGTCGCGAGCCGAGCGGCGCCAGTCGATGCGCGAGGCGGCCTCGCCCGTGACCAGCGGCCGGTACTGCCAGAAGGTCTCGCCGGGGCCGGAACGCCGGCGGCCATGGATGCCGTGCACGCTGGCCGAGACCCGCCGCGCCTCCAGCACCAGCCGGGGCAGGCGGGTGGCGAGATCGAGCGACGCCTTGAGGACCGGCTGGCCCGGCTGGCGCTCGGATTGGCCGAGGACGCGGGTGCGCAGCATCAGAATGCCCTCAACCCAGACGCTCCACCAGCTTGGCGACGACAGCTTCGACGGTCTCGCCATCGGCGCGGGCGGCGAAGGTCAAGGCGATACGGTGCTTCAGCACGGGGGCGGCGAGCGCGGCGACGTCATCGATCGAGGGCGCGAGCCGGCCCTCGACCAGGGCGCGGGCGCGGCAAGCGAGCGTCAGTGCCTGGCTGGCGCGCGGGCCGGGGCCCCAGGCGAGCTTGTCGGTGATCGCCTTCTCGCCGTCGCCGGGGCGGGCCGAGCGGACGAGGTCGAGGATCGCGTCGACCACGGCCTCGCCGACCGGCAGGCGGCGCACCAGTCGCTGCGTCGACATCAGTGTCTCGGCGGTCATTGCCTGCACCGGCTTGTGCTCGGCGGCGCCGGTGGTCTCCAGCAGGATGCGGCGCTCGGCCTCGCGATCGGGATAGCCGACGTCGATCTCCAGGAGGAAGCGATCGAGCTGGGCTTCCGGCAGCGGATAGGTGCCTTCCTGCTCGATCGGGTTCTGGGTGGCGAGCACGTGGAAGGGGGCGGGCAGGTCATGGCGCTCGCCGGCGACGGTGACGTGATGTTCCTGCATCGCCTGCAGCAAGGCCGACTGGGTGCGCGGCGAGGCGCGGTTGATCTCGTCCGCCATCAGCAGCTGGGCGAAGACGGGCCCCTTGATGAAGCGGAAATGGCGCTTGCCGCCCTCGCTCTCGTCGAGCACTTCGGAGCCGAGGATGTCCGATGGCATCAGATCAGGCGTGAACTGGACGCGCCGGGCCGAGAGGCCGAGCACCGTGCCCATCGCCTCGACCAGCTTGGTCTTGGCGAGGCCGGGCACGCCGACGAGCAGGCCATGGCCGCCGGCGAGCAGGGTGATCAGGGAGAGGTCGACCACCTTCTGCTGGCCGAAGATGACCTGGCCGATCTCGGTGCGGGCGGCGCCGATAGCGGCGAGGGCTGCTTCCGCCGCCTCGACGATGCCGGTGTCGAGGTTGATCGGGGCGTTGGCATCACGGGCTTGCGCCACCATGTCGATCTCCTTCAGCCTCGCCGTCGCGCGGCCATCATGTCCGATTCCAAACTGTGACCCTCGTGGGAAGCATGCTCAAGGGGCAGAGAGCGGCGGTGCACAACAGTCCGCTTCACGATTATGTAGAGTTCAAGGCGAGAGAGCGATGCAACCGGCATGCCGATGACGAATGCGCGAGGTGAGGGGACGAACGAGGCCGCAGGCGCGATGAACCGCCTGCTGAGCGCGCTCGGCGCCGGTCCTGCCCGCGGGCTGCCGCCGGTGGAGCGCTGGAATCCGCCCTTCTGCGGCGATCTCGACATGCGCATCGCTGCGGACGGTACCTGGTTTTATTTGGGCACGCCGATCGGCCGGCCGGCGCTGGTCAAGCTGTTCTCCTCGGTGCTGAAGCGCGAAGCGGACGATTACTTTCTCGTGACCCCGGTCGAGAAGGTCGGGATCAAGGTCGAGGATGCGCCGCTCCAGGCCGTCGAGATGGCAGTGGAAGGCGAGGGCGATCGGCGCAGCATCGCCTTCCGGACCCGCACGGACGACCTCGTGAACGTGGGGCCTGACAATATCTTGCGCTTCGAGAGGGCTGCGAACGAGGGCGTGAAGCCCTATGTGCATGTCCGGCGCGGGCTCTGGGCCCGGCTCACGCGGGCGCTGACCTATGATCTGCTGGCGCTTGGCGAGGTCAGCGAGATCGACGGGCAGGCGCAGTTCGGCATCGCGGCCGGCGGCGTGTTCCACGTGGTCGCGCCGGCCAGCGAGATCGAGGGACTCTGATGCAGCATCTTGCCAAGCGGCTTGCCGACACGGCGTTCGGGAATCGCGACGATCTCGAAGCGCTGCTGCTGCGCGCGCTGAGGCCCGAGCCGCCGGCCCATGGCGACCTGATCGCGCGGCCGCGCGGCGATCACGATCTCCAGTCTGAGCCGATCGACATGCCCGATGAAGCCAGCGCGATCGAGGCGGCCGTGCTGATCCCGATCGTGCTGCATCCGGGCGAGCCGACCGTGCTCCTGACGCAGCGCGCCGCGGCGTTGCGCAAGCACTCGGCGCAAATCGCCTTCCCGGGCGGGCGCATCGACGCGACCGACGGTTCGCCTTTGGTCGCGGCGCTGCGCGAGGCGGAGGAAGAAGTGGGCCTGTCCCCCGGCAAGGTCAGGACGGTCGGCTATCTCGACGCTTATCTCACCGGTACCGGTTATCGCGTCACGCCGGTGGTCGGGCTGGTCGAGCCGCCGCTGGCGCTTACGATCAACCCGCACGAGGTCGACGAGGCCTTCGAGACGCCGCTCGCCTTCCTGCTCGATCCGGCCAATCACCAGCGCCACGGCCGGGAATTTCGTGGGCGTTATCGCACCTACTATGCGATGCCGCATGGCGATCGCTATATCTGGGGAGCGACGGCCGGCATGATCCGCAATCTCTACGAGCGGCTGGCTGGACGCTGAGACTGGACGGATTGGACAGGCACGATGCTGCGCTCGCTGATCGAGGAGTTCCTGCTCTTCGTCCTGCCCTTCTGCCTGTTCGCGGGCTATCTCGTGGTCCGGCGGCGCAATCCGTTCGATGTCGAGCACTGGAGCCGCCATCTGTTCTGGCTGTCTGTGGTCGGGCTCATGCTCGGCATCGGCTCCTTCATCTATGCCGGCTTCGTCGCGCCGCGGCATACCGGGCCGTTCGTGCCGCCGCATGTCGAGAACGGCAAACTGGTCCCCGGCGAGTTCGACGACCGGCCGAAGCGATGACGGGCGTCGAGCGGGAACGGCTTTCCGGGTTGCTCGCGGCTGCCGATGTCGTCGCGTTACTCGCTGCGCTGAACCGGGACGGGGAGGAGGCGCGTATCGTCGGCGGCGCTGTGCGCAATGCGTTGCTCGGCGAGCCGGTCGCCGATATCGACGTCGCCACGACCTGCCTGCCCGACGAGACGATGCGTCGGGCGCGAGCCGCCGGCTTCAAGGCGGTGCCGACCGGCGTCGAGCATGGCACCGTCACGGTCGTGATCGAGGGGACGCCCTTCGAGGTCACGACACTACGGCGCGATGTCGAGACTGATGGCCGCCACGCCGTCGTCGCCTTCGGTCGCGACTTCCGCGAGGATGCGCTCAGGCGCGATTTCACGATCAACGCACTCGGACTCGATGCGGCGGGCATGCTGCACGACTACGCCGACGGGTTAGCCGATCTTGCCATGCGCCGGGTCCGTTTCATCGGCGCCGCAGGGGAACGCATCGCCGAGGATTATCTGCGGATCCTACGCTTCTTCCGCTTCCACGCCCGCTACGGCGTCGGCGGGCCTGACCCCACTGCCCTCGATGCGTGCATCGCCGGCCGTGCCGGCCTGGAAGGGTTGTCGCGCGAACGGGTCTGGACGGAACTTCGCAAGTTGCTCGCTGCGCCGCGTGCAGCGGAAACCTTGCAGGCCATGGCAGGGGCAGGGCTGCTGATGCTGGTGATCGGCGGCGTGCCCCGCCTCTCGCGCTTCGCTGCGATCGCCGATGGGTCGGGGGAGGGCGTGTATCCCGCCTTCCGGCTGGCGGCATTGGCGGTCGCGGTCGGCGAGGATGCGCTCAGGCTGCGCGAGCGGCTGCGGCTGTCGAATGCGGAGTTCGAGCGTATTTCCGGTATCGCCACGGCGCTGGAGGCGTTGTCGGGAAGCGGGACGCCACCGGAGATCGCGCGCTTGCGTCGTCTGGCTCATCGCATCGGAACCGACGCGGTGGCGGGCGGGCTGGCGCTCCTGGGGGCGGACGGCAGATCGGCGGACATCCAGGCGCTGATCGCCGAGCTGGCGCGGACGCCGCCGTTCCTGCCGACCGGCAAGGATGTGCTGGCGCTCGGCGTCGGCGCCGGTCCGAAGGTCGGGCAAGTGCTCGAGGCGGCGCGGGAGGCCTGGATCGAGGCCGGCTGTCCGGCCGGGCGGGAGGCGCAGTTGCGGATGCTGGGCGAGGCCGCGGCGGGAGCGAATGGCTGACCCGAAGGTCTTCGAACAGCCCGGCGGTCAGGCGACCTCTTTCATCCCCGCGCGTTTGTAAAGCCGTCTTGCGCCGGTCGGGTTGTCGATCTCGACCTTGAGATCCACGGCATCGGCGCCGCGGGCGGCGAAGGCGAGGAAGGCCTGTCGCAGGAGAGCCTCCCCGAGACCCAGCCGTCGCGCTGAGGGGTGGACCACCAGGTCCTTGATGAAGGCCGAGCTCCAGCACAGGCAGATCGCGACGACGGTGCCCCTGGCGTCCTGGGCGACGAAGACCAATGCTGGATCGAAACCGCTGTCGGCCAGAAGGGCAGCCCGCCAGTCCTCGAACGGAGGGACGCGACCGCCGCCGAGGCTGTAGCCAAGGGTGAGCAACGCGTGAAGCGCCGGCAGGTCGGCGGTCGCGAACGGCGCGAGGCGATATCCCGCAGGCCAGACCGGCGCCGGGACAAGGATCGCCAGCTCGCGCCGCATGCGGACCCAAGGCCTCACGGCCAGCGGACCGTCGGCGGCATCGAGGACAGGATCGAGGCGACGTTGCCGCCGGTCTTCAGGCCGAAGATGGTGCCGCGGTCATAGAGCAGGTTGAACTCGACATAGCGGCCGCGGCGGACCTGCTGCTCATGGCGCTCGGCCTCGCTCCAGGGCGTCGCCAGATTGCCGCGCAGGATGCGCGGATAGATGTCGAGGAAGGCCTCGCCCACCGCCCTGGTGAAGGCGAGATCGGCCTCCTGATCGCCGGTCCAGACATAGTCGTAGAAGATGCCGCCGATGCCGCGCGGCTCGTTGCGGTGCTTCAGGTGGAAATACTCGTCGCACCAGGCCTTGAAACGCCCGTAGTCGGCGACGCCGGCATGGGCTTCGCAAGGCGCTCGCATCGCAGTGTGGAAGGCGAGCGCATCCGGATCGTCCTGGCTGCGCCTGCGGTCGAGCACCGGGGTCAGGTCGGCGCCACCGCCGAACCAGGGCTTGGTCGTGACGACGAAGCGGGTGTTCATGTGCACGGTCGGCGCATGCGGGTTCCAGGGATGGGCGATCAGCGAGATGCCGGTGGCGTGGAAGCGCGGATCCTCGGCCGCGCCCGGAATCTGGGCGGCGAATTCCGGGGCGAAGCTGCCATGCACGGTCGAGACGTGGACGCCGACCTTTTCGAAGACGCGGCCCGACATCAGCGCCATCACGCCGCCGCCGCCCGGCGCGCCGTCGTGGTTGCTGCGTTGCCAGGGCGTGCGGACGAAGCGGCCGGGCTTGTCGGTCTCAGGGGGGAAGGGGCCGGCGGCCTCATCCTCGACCTGCTCGAAGGTGGCGCAGATGCGGTCGCGCAGGCTCTCGAACCAGGCGCTGGCGCGTGGCTTCAGGGCTTCGACGACAGCGGGATCGACGGCTGCGGGTTGCGTGGCTTGTTCGGTCATGTGTGGTCTCTTCGTCAGGCGTCGGCCGGCGCGGGATAGGCACGCAGCTGACGCAGCGCCTCGCCCACTACCATCGCCGCGGCCATGGCGACATTGAGCGAGCGCAAATCGCGGCGCATCGGGATGTGCACGGTTTCCTCTGCCGCAGCATAGACCTCCGGCGGCACGCCTGCGCTTTCGCGCCCGACCATGACGATGTCGCCGGGCCGGAAGGCGAAGTCGGTATGGGCGCAGGCGCCGTCGGTCTCTGCCAGAACGAGGCGATGGCCGACGCCGCGCCGCCAGGCCTCGAAGGTGCGGAAGGAATCATGGCGCGTCACCGCCGCCCGCTCGATATAGTCCATGCCGGAACGGCGGAAATTGCGATCGGAGACGTCGAAGGCGGCCGGCTCGACGATGTCGACGGCGATGCCGAGGCAGGCGGCCAGACGGATCATGGTGCCAGCGTTCTGCGGGATGTCGGGCTGGTAGAGGGCGAGGCGCAGCATGGCGAGCGTCATGCTGCCCGCGCAAGGCACACGTCAAGCGGTAGCTCGGCCATGCTCTGGCCTTCATTTGGCAGTGGACCCATATAACGAAGCGTCGTTATCGCCAGCTGCCCGAGGAGGGCCTCCTCAAGTCCATGTTCGCCCCGCTCTTCCGTTTCCTTGAAAGCCGCATCGACGTGTTCGCGCCCTTCGACGAGCGGCAGACGCCGCCGACCGGCGTGTTCCGCTTCATGTGGCACCACATCAAGGGCGTGAAGGGCTGGATGGCCCTGATCATGCTGACCGGCCTCGGCTTCTCCGGCATCGAGGCGGCGATGTACCTGATGGTCGGCTGGTTCGTCGACCTTTTGACCAAGAACTCGCCGGAACAGGTCTTCAGCGAGCATGGCTGGCTGCTGATCGGCGCGGCGCTCGTGGTGACCGTGGCACGGCCGCTGATCTATTTCGCCAACCACGCCATCGTCGACCAGGTGGTGGTGCCGCAGATCACCAACCAGATCCGCTGGCGCAACCATGTCTACACGCTCGGCCACGCGCTCTCCTATTTCCAGAATGATTTCGCCGGCCGGCTCTCGTCGCGGGTGATCCAGGCCGGGCAGGCGATCCGCGGCGCGACGATCGAGGTCATCGACGACCTCTGGTACGCGCTGATCTTCGCCTCGGTCGCGATCGGCTTCTTCGGCTCGACCAGCCTCTGGCTCGCTCTGCCGGTGATCGTCTGGCTGGCGGCCTATGTCGCGCTGCTGATCTATTTTGTGCCGCGGGCCAAGAAGCGCTCGGAGGCGAATTCGCTTGGCCGCTCGAGCACGACCGGGCGCATCGTCGATTCCTACACGAACATCCTGACGGTGAAGCTCTTCGCCCGTGCCGATGCCGAGCGCTCGGCCGTGCGCGACTCGTTGACGCGCTGGAACGCTTCCTTCCTCAACCTGTCGCGGCTGATCACCGGCGTCAGCGTCATCCTGCAGACGATGAACAGCCTGCTGGTCGTGGCGACGGCCTGGCTCTGCCTGCATCTGTGGAGCCAAAGCGAGATGACGCCGGGCGCGGTCGCGGCCTCGATCGGCCTGGTGCTGCGCCTGGTCCAGATGTCGGGCTGGCTGATCCATCTGGTGCGCGGCATTTTCGAGAATATCGGCTCGGTGCAGGAAAGCATGGAGACGATCGCCAAGCCGCACGACCTGCCGGACGCAGCCGACGCGGTGCCGCTCCAGGTGGCGCAGGGCGGGGTGCGCTTCGAGCATGTTCGCTTCAATTACGGCAAGCCGCTGGGGCTGTTCGAGAATCTCGACCTCGAGATCAGGCCTGGCGAAAAAATCGGGCTGGTTGGCCCGTCCGGGGCGGGCAAGTCGACGCTGGTCAACTTGCTGCTGCGGCTCTATCCGCTCGATTCGGGCCGCATCCTGGTCGACGGGCAGGACATCGCCCATGTCACGCAGGAATCGCTGCGCAG
Organism: Allobosea sp. P4_H5; assembly: GCF_056400825.1. Lineage (NCBI taxonomy): Bacteria > Pseudomonadati > Pseudomonadota > Alphaproteobacteria > Hyphomicrobiales > Alloboseaceae > Allobosea > Allobosea sp. P4_H5. Next base: position 498,373 of record NZ_JBFUKM010000002.1, read on the forward strand.
CCAGATCGGCATGGTGACGCAGGACAATTCGCTGCTGCACCGCTCGATCGGCGACAACATCGCCTATGGCCGGACCGGCGCGACGCAGGACGAGATCGCGGCGGCGGCCAAGCGGGCGGCGGCACACGACTTCGTCCTTGGCCTTTCCGACCAGGACGGGCGCCAGGGTTTCGATTCGCGCGTCGGCGAGCGCGGCGTGAAGCTCTCCGGTGGCCAGCGCCAGCGCATCGCGATCGCCCGCGTGCTGCTCAAGGACGCGCCGATCCTGATCCTGGACGAGGCGACCTCTGCGCTCGATTCGGAGGTCGAGGCCGAAATCCAGGCGCAGCTTTCCACATTGATGGAAGGAAAGACTGTGATCGCGATCGCGCATCGGCTTTCGACCATCGCCGCGCTCGACCGGCTGATCGTGCTCGACAAGGGCCGGATCGTCGACATGGGCAGCCATGACGAGCTGGTGCGGCGCGGCGGGCTCTATGCCCGCCTATGGGCCCGGCAGTCCGGCGGCTTCCTCGCATTGGCCGACAGCGAGCGGATTCCGGCCTGAGCCAACTGCACGGCGGCATTGCTGCGATGCAGTGGGCTGCGGCACGCGCGACAGTAGACTTCGTCAAAACTGCATGCCAAAGAGCGCGGCAGGCGACGCGCCGCCGCAAGGCGGCTGTGCGCCCGCGCCCCTGTGGGGCGCTTGATTTGTTTCAGCCGGCCAGGCCGGCCGCCGAGCAGGGAACTGGATCGTGGCGCAAGCGACCGATACGACTGGCACCGAACCCACCCGCCGCGACTTCCTGATGCTGACGACCGGCGCTTTCGCTGCCGTCGGCACCGCTGCCGTCGTCGTGCCCCTGCTCGGGCAGCTGGCTCCCGACGCGCAGGTCGTCGCTGCCGGCGCTCCGATCGATCTCGACCTCGCCCCGATCGCGGAAGGCCAGGCGATCAAGCTGTTCTGGCGCGGCAAGCTGATCTTCGTGCGCAACCGCACCAAGAAGGAGATCGACGAGGCCAAGGCCGTCGATGTCGCGACGCTGCGCGATCCGCAGACCGACGAGCAGCGCACCAAGGCGGGCCACGAGCGCTATCTCATCGTCTATGGCAACTGCACCCATCTCGGCTGCGTGCCGCTGGGCACCGCCTCCGGCGAGCCCAAGGGCGAGTTCGACGGCTGGTTCTGCCCCTGCCACGGCTCGCACTACGATTCCTCCGGCCGCATCCGCAAGGGTCCCGCGCCGCTGAACCTGCCGGTGCCGCCCTACGCGTTCACCGCGGATACCAAGATCAAGATCGGCTGAGCCTCCTGAAGGCGAGGACGGCATCGAGCGGATTTGAGAGAGCTTGAGGCGAGCATGAGCGGTCACAGCACCTACCAACCGAAGACCGGGATCGAGCGCTGGCTCGATGCGCGGCTGCCGATCGTGCGGCTGATGCACGATTCCGCGGTTTCCTATCCGGTGCCGCGCAACCTCAACCTGCTGTGGACCTTCGGCGGCATCCTCGCTTTCATGCTGGTGGCGCAGATCATCACCGGTGTGATCCTGGCGATGCACTACACGCCGAACGCGACCATGGCGTTCAACTCCGTCGAGCACATCATGCGCGACGTGAACTTCGGCTGGCTGCTGCGCTACCTGCACTCCAACGGCGCCTCGATGTTCTTCGTGGCGGTCTACATCCACATCTTCCGCGGCCTGTACTACGGCTCGTACAAGGCGCCGCGCGAGGTGCTCTGGATCCTCGGCGTCATCATCTTCCTCTTGATGATGGCCACGGCCTTCATGGGCTACGTGCTGCCCTGGGGCCAGATGTCCTTCTGGGGCGCGACCGTCATCACCAACCTGTTCTCGGCGCTGCCGGTGATCGGCGAGACGATCGTAACCTTCCTGTGGGGCGGCTACTCGGTCGACAACCCGACGCTGAACCGCTTCTTCTCACTGCACTTCCTGCTGCCGTTCATGATCGCCGGCGTCGTCGGGCTGCACATCTGGGCGCTGCACCATGTCGGCCAGAACAACCCGACCGGCGTCGAGGTCAAGGACGTCAAGAAGGACACCGTTCCCTTCACGCCCTACGCGACCATCAAGGACCTGTTCGGCATGGTCTGCTTCATGTTGGTCTTCGCCTGGTTCGTCTTCTACCAGCCGAACTTCATGGGCCACGCCGACAACTACATCCCGGCCAACCCGGCTTCGACGCCTGCCCACATCGTGCCGGAATGGTACTTCCTGCCGTTCTACGCGATCCTGCGCGCCATTCCCGACAAGCTCGGCGGCGTGCTCGCCATGGGCGGCGCGATCGTGATCCTCGCCTTCCTGCCCTGGATCGACACCTCCAAGGTCAAGTCGATGACCTACCGGCCGATCGCGCGCCAGTTCTTCTGGATGTTCGTGCTGGTCTGCATCGGCCTCGGCTATCTCGGCGCCATGCCGGCCGACGAGCCCTATGTCACGATCTCGCGCATCCTGACGGTGCTGTATTTCGGCTTCTTCGTGGCGCTGGCGCTGATCGGCATCTTCGAACGGCCGGCCCCGCTGCCGACCTCCATCGCCGACTCGGTGCTCGGCGGTTCGGGCGCACGCCTCGGCCACGCCACCGCCTCGGCACCGCAGGCCAAGGGCTGAACGAGACCATGAGCAAGATGTCCCTCCGCCTGTCGCTCGCCGGTCTCGTCACTGGCCTTGCCATCGCCGTCGCCTCGCCGGTCCTGGCCGCCGAAGGCGGCCCGAAGCCGGCGGCGCAGCACTGGTCGTTCTCGGGCCCGTTCGGCAAGTTCGACCAGGCGCAGCTGCAGCGCGGCTTCAAGGTCGCCAAGGAAGTCTGCGCCAACTGCCATGCGATGAGCCTGATCCGGTTCCGCAACCTGGCGCAGCCGGGCGGCCCGGGCTTCACCCCGTCGCAGGTCGCGGCGCTTGCCGCGAGCTATACGAACATCAAGGATGGCCCGAACGACACGGGCGAGATGTTCGAGCGTCCCGGCCGTGCGGCCGACGCTTTCCCGGCGCCGTTCGCGAACGAGCAGGCGGCCCGCGCCGCCAATGGCGGCGCCTATCCGCCGCCGATCGACATGCTCGCCAAGGCGCGCACCTATACGCGCGGCTTCCCCACCTTCATCTTCGACATCTTCACCCAGTATCAGGAGCAGGGGCCGGACTACATCGTCGCGCTCCTGACCGGCTATGCCGAGCCGCCGGCCGATGTGAAGCTGCTGCCGGGGCAGAACTACAACAACTACATGCCCGGCCACCTGATCGCGATGCCGAAGCCGCTGAGCGACGGCCAGGTCGAATATCCGAAGGGCGCGGACGGCAAGTCACCGGTGCCGGAGACGGTCGAGCAGTACTCCAAGGACGTCGCCGCCTTCATGGTCTGGATGGCGGAGCCGCATCTCGAGGCGCGCAAGCGCATGGGCTTCCAGGTGATGATCTTCCTCGCGCTCTTCGCCGGCCTGCTCTACTTCACCAAGAAGAAGATCTGGTCGCGCCTGCCCGACCACGCCTCGGCGCACTGAGCGAGATCTGAGTTGGAAAGGGCCCCGGTGACGGGGCCCTTTTCGTTTGTGGGCTGCATTCGATCGCGTGCCGCCGTGTTACGGCTGTCACGAATCTCGATCCTTATCCGGCAATCATCGGAGACCCGACATGGCTGAAGCGGTTCTGGGCATCATCGGCGGCTCCGGCATCTACGACCTGCCGGGCCTGACCGATCTGCGCGAGGAGCGGATCGAGAGCCCATGGGGCGAGCCGTCCGACGTGCTCAGGATCGGGCGGATGGGAGAGACGAAGATCGTCTTCCTGCCGCGCCATGGCCGCGGCCATGCGATCCCTCCTTCGGAGATCAACTACCGCGCCAACATCGACGTGCTGAAGCGGGCAGGGGTGACCGACCTCGTCTCGCTCTCGGCCTGCGGCTCCTACAAGGCCGAGCTCTATCCCGGCCTGTTCGTGCTGGTCGACCAGTTCGTCGATCGCACGGCCGGCCGCGCCAGCTCCTTCTTCGGCAAGGGCTGCGTCGCGCATGTCTCCGTGGCGCATCCGGTCGGCCCGGCCTTGCAGGAGCGGATTGTCGCTGCGGCGACGGCGGAGGATCTGCCTTTCGTCCGGGGCGGCACGCTCGTCACCATGGAAGGCCCGCAATTCTCGACGCTGGCGGAATCGCTGACCTACAAGGGCCTCGGCTACGACCTGATCGGCATGACGGCGATGCCGGAAGCCAAGCTCGCCCGCGAGGCCGAGATCACCTACGCCACCGTCGCGATGGTGACCGACTATGATTGCTGGCACGAGGAGCATGGCGCGGTCGATGTCGCCTCCGTGATCGCGGTGCTGCACGCCAATGCCGACAAGGCGCGCCGGCTGGTGGCGCGGCTCGCCGCCGATTTCCCGCGCGAGCGCGAGGCCTGCCCGGCCGGCTCGCACAACGCGTTGGACTTCGCCATCGTCACGGCGCCGGAGCATCGCGATCTCAAGCTCGTGGCCAAGCTCGATGCGGTGGCCGGGCGCGTGCTGAAGGCGCAGGGCTGACGCTGCGCCGGCTTTCCCGGACCGGCCACCTCGGGTTAAGAGGGGCCGCCCCAGCCGATGGATTTTGTCATGGACCGCAGCGCGCTCGCCGATCTGAAGAATGCGATCCGGACGATCCCCGACTATCCGGCGCCGGGAATCCAGTTCCGCGACATCACCACGCTGCTCGGCGATGCCCGCGCCTTCCGCCGGGCAGTCGACGAGCTGGTGCAGCCCTTCGCCGGCCTGAAGATCGCCAAGATCGCGGGGATCGAGGCCCGCGGCTTCATCCTTGGCGGCGCCGTGGCGCATCAGCTCTCGGCCGGCTTCGTGCCTGTGCGCAAGAAGGGCAAGCTGCCGCATGAGACGGTCGGCATGCCCTATTCGCTCGAATATGGCGCTGACGAGATCGAGGTGCACAAGGATGCGCTCTCGCGCGGCGAGCGGGTGCTGCTGGTCGACGACCTCGTCGCCACCGGCGGTACGGCCGAGGCGGCGGTGAAGCTGCTCTCCTCGCTCGGGGCGGAAGTGGTCGCCGCCTGCTTCATCATCGACCTGCCGGATCTCGGCGGCGCCGACAAGATCAGGCGGCTCGGCGTGCCGGTGCGCACGCTAGTCTCCTTCGCGGGGCATTGAGGCCATGAAGATCCAAGGGCGGCATTACCGCACCATCTGGCTCGACCAGGACGGCTGGGGCGTTGTTGTCATCGACCAGACGCGGCTGCCCTTCCATTTCGAGGTGGTGAGGCTGGCGACCGCCGACGAGGCGGCGCATGCGATCCGCCACATGACGGTACGCGGCGCCCCCCTCATCGGCGCGACTGCGGCCTATGGTGTCGCGCTCGCGCTGCGGGTCGATGCCTCCGATGCTGCGCTCGAACAGGCGCTTGCGCTGCTGGGCGCGACCCGGCCGACGGCGGTCAACCTGCACTGGGCGCTGGCGCGGATGCGTCGGCGCCTGGTCGACCTGCCGCAGGCCGAGCGGGTTGCTGCGGCCTATGCCGAGGCGGGAGCGATCTGCGACGAGGATGTCGCGCTCTGCCATGCCATCGGCGAGCATGGCCTTGGCGTCGTCCGCGAGATCGCGGCGAAGAAGCCCACGGGTGAGCCGGTCAACATCCTCACTCATTGCAATGCCGGCTGGCTCGCCACCGTCGACTGGGGCACCGCGCTGGCGCCGATCTATCTGGCTCACGATGCCGGCATTCCCGTCCATGTCTGGGTCGACGAGACGCGGCCGCGCAATCAGGGCGCGGCGCTGACAGCCTATGAACTCGGCAGCCATGGGGTGCCGCATGCGGTGATCGTCGACAATGCCGGCGGCCATCTGATGCAGCATGGAAAGATCGACATGGTGATCGTCGGCACCGACCGGACGACCGCGACCGGCGACGTCGCCAACAAGATCGGCACCTATCTCAAGGCGCTGGCGGCGAAGGACAATGGCGTGCCGTTCTATGTGGCGCTGCCCTCGCCGACGATCGACTGGACGCTGCAGGACGGGCTGAAGGAGATCCCGATCGAGGAGCGCAGCCAGCGCGAGGTCACGCATCTGTTCGGCCAAAGCGAAGATGGCCGCACCGGCTTCTTCCAGGTCGCGGCGCCGGGCAGCGCGGCCTGCAACCCGGCTTTCGACGTGACGCCGGCGCGGCTCGTCACCGGCTTGATCACCGAGCGTGGCATTGCGCCGGCGAGCCTTGAGGGCCTGCGCCGGCTCTTTCCAGATATTGCACAGGGACAGGCGGCATGACCGAAGCGGCGTTGCGGCAGGAGATCGTCGAGGTCGCGCAGGCGATCGACCGCGCCGGCTTCTGCCCGTCGAAATCGGGCAATGTCTCCGCGCGCTTCGATGATGGGCTGCTGATCACGCCATCCGGCCTGCCTTATGCGAAGACGAGGCCGCAGGACCTGATCCATCTCGCGCTCGACGGGACGGTCCTCGACGGCAGCCGCAAGCCCTCGTCCGAATGGCCGTTCCATGTCGCGATCTACAAGGCGCGACCGGATGCGCAGGCGATCGTCCACACCCATTCGCCGCGCGCCACGGCGCTGTCCTGTGCGCGACGCAGCATTCCGGCCTTCCACTACATGATCGCGCTCTGCGGCGGCTCCGATGTCCGCTGCGCCGACTACGCCACCTTCGGCTCGCCGGAGCTGGCGGAGAATGCGGTCAGGGCGCTGGAGGGACGCAAGGCGGTGCTGCTCGCCAATCACGGCGTGATCGCGCTGGGCGCGAGCCTGGCGGGGGCGCAAACCATCGTCGCCGAGGTCGAGAACCTCGCCGCGCAGTATCTCGACCTGCTCGCCTCGGGGCTCGAGCCGGTCATCCTCGATGCGGCCGAGATGGTGCGCGTCTCAGCGAAGTTCGCAGGTTACGGCAAGGTCGGTTGATCTTAGGGGCCGATCTCACCGGTTGTTAACGGCTCTCCTCTATAGGGGGCCGGATGAAGCTCTCGCGCTATCTGCTCGACTCGCTTGACGCCCTCGGTATCGGCGTTTGCGAATACGATGAGCAGATGCGGGCGCTGTGCTGGAACCAGACCTTCCTGCAGATATTCCCCGAGGACGTGGGCGAGATCTATGTCGGCGAGCCCTATGCCGACAATCTCCAGCGCTTCTATCGGCTTCGGCTCTCGCCTGAGGAGATGCCGGAGATCGCGCGGCACGTCGCCGAAGGCGTGACGCGCCACGAGAACCAGACGCAGCCCTTCGAATTCATCCACAACGGCCGCAAGCTGCGCGCCTCCTCGCTGCGGGCTCCGGATGGCGGCCGCGTGCGGCTCTGGCAGACGCTCGATGTCGAGACCCCTTCCGAGGCGGCCCCCGAATTGGTGTTGCCGGTCATGGACGCGCTGCGCTTCATCCCCGACGGCGCCACGATCCTCGATGCGAAGCAGCGGGTGATCGCCGCCAACAACGCCTTCCGGCGGCTTTACGACCTGCCCAGCGGCACCCCTGTGGTCGGCCGTACGCTGGACGAGATCATCGCCTGGTGCTGGCGCGGCGCCTCGCCCATGGGCGCCTGGCGCGCGGCGATCAGCAACGGCCTGCGTTATGACGGCGTGCCCTTCGAGATCGAATTGCCGGGCCAGCGCTGGCTCCGGCTGATCGCGCGACATAGCAAGGGTGGCGTCAGCTTCTTCACCCATGCCGACATCACTGTCGCCAAGCGCCAGCAGATGGAGCTGCTGGAAGCGCAGGAGGCGCTGCGGCGGGCCAATGCGGCGCTGGCGGAGCTGGCGGAAACCGACGGCCTGACCGGCCTCGCCAATCGCCGCCGTTTCGTCACCCGCCTCGCCGATGCCGCCGCCCGGCCGGAGCCGCTGGCGCTGATGATGATCGACGTCGACCACTTCAAGACGATCAACGACCGCTTCGGCCATCTCGTCGGCGATGCCTGCCTCAAGGCCATCGCTGAAGTCATCGCGGCCCAGGTCACCCAGGCTTCGGCGCTGGTCGCCCGGATCGGCGGCGAGGAATTCGGCGTCCTGCTCGGCGACACGTCGATCGAGGCTGCGAAGGAGGTGGCGACGACCATCCGCCGGGCTTTGCGGCGCGTGCCCTGGCGCCTGCTTCATGACGAATTGACCGGCGTGACCGTCTCGATCGGCCTGTGCGCCGGGAAGGGGCCGCTGGACGGCACCAGCCTCCATGCCAATGCCGACGAGGCGCTCTACGCCGCCAAGCGCAACGGCCGCGACCGCATCGAGCTGGCGAGCCCGCCGGCGGCAGCGGTTTCCCGGCGCATTGCCGGATAGAGCGGCGCAATCCAAGCTGCGCGATCCATGGGATCCTGGAGCCGCATATGATCCTGGTCACGGGAGCCACCGGCCATGTGGGCGGCGCGGTCGTCGGCAGACTCCTGTCGCTCGGCCACGATGTGGTCGCGATGGTCCGGGACCCTCGAACTGCTGCCGAACGCCTGCCGCCGGGGCTCACGCTGCGCGTTGCCGACTACGAAGATGCCTCCGCCCTGAGGGGCGCTTTCGCGGGTATCGATGAGGTTGTCCTGATATCGAGCGACGGCGACGCGAACGCGGTGATGCGCCATCACGCCAACGCCATCGAGGCGGCCGCTGCAGCGGGCGCAAGGCATATCGTTTTCACCAGCATCGTCGATGTCGACGATCGGTCGCCGTTCTACTTCGCGCCTGTCTATCGCGATGCGGAGCGCCGCCTTGCAGCTTGCGGCGTGCCCACGACCATCCTCCGATGCAGCCTGTATTGCGAGTTCATTCTCGATCACTGGCTTTCTTCCAGTCGGGCGCCGGGGGAGCTGGCGCTGCCCGCAGAGGACGGCCGGGTCGCACCAATCTCACGAGATGACGTAGCGGCCGCTGTGGCGGCGGTCGCGGCCGATCCCGACAAGACCGCCAGCATCCATGCGCTCACCGGAAATCCAGCGCTGGGCTTCGGCGAGATGGCCGCCGCTTATGGCGCAACGGTCGCCGGGCCGGTCAGCTATCGTCCCTGCTCCCTCGACGAATACCGGGCCTTGGCATCGGCGCAACTCGACGATCCCTGGCCTTGCGCCTTCTCCACCTTGTGCGCGTCGATCGCCGAGGGCCGCTACAGCGGGGTCTCCGACGACTTTTCCGTCCTTACGGGCCGCGCGCCGGAGAGTTTCCGCGATTTCCTTCATCGCGCGGCATCTGCTGCGAAGGCCTGATCTGCCGGGACCGCTGTGGCAGCCGCGCGCCGGCCTCAGGCCGGCTTGCGTTCGATGAAGACGCAGCCATCGAAACTCAGCACCGTCTCGCCCTTCTGGTTGACGCCGGTGTTGTGGTGGAAGAACAGGCCCCAGTCCGGCCGCGAGAAGCTCGGGCGCTTGTCGGCGACGGCCGAGTGATAGGTGATGCGGTCGCCGGCATAGACCGGTTTCAGCCAGCGCAGGTTCTTGAAGCCGGGCGAGGGGCCGAGCCTTGGGGCCGCGGCCGGCGCGAGCATGGCCTCCTGCCGGCGGCGGTGGCTGACCATAGCCGCCATCCAGCCCGCCGCCGTGTGCCAGCCGGAGGCGCAGAGGCTGCCGAATGAGCTCCTGCGCGCTGCCTCCTCGTCCATGTGGAAGGGCTGCGGATCGAAGGAGCGGGCGAAGGCGACGATCTCCTGCGGCGTGAAGACGAGGCTGCCGAGTTCGTAGCTGTCGCCGATCACGAGCTCGTCGTAATAGCGGGGAGGGGCGGTCGGCTGCGTGGGCGGCTCGACCGCGGTGGTCAGCTGCGGTGCCTGATAGCTGGCGGGATGTGCCAGCCAGTCGCCGGGGACGGCCTCGAAACCCGAACCGCGGCGGCCGAACATCACCCAGTTGGTCTGCTCGACCACCGGCTCGCCGCGCTGGTTGATGAGCTCGAAGCGGAACTTCACCAGCCCCATCTCCGGTCGCGAGCGCGATTCCTTGGTCTCGGCGATCGTCCAGCGCAGGCGCAGCGTGTCGCCGGGCTTGACCGGGCGCAGCCACTTGACCTCCTCGACACCCGGCGAGCCCATCGAGGTGGTGTCGAGGAAGAAGGCCTCGGCGGCGAGCCGCATCAGCAGGGCGCAGCTGTGCCAACCGGAGCCGATCAGCGAGCCGACGAAGCTCGCCTTGGCCTTGTCGGGATCGATGTGGAAGTCCTGCGCGTCGAACCGCCTTGCGAAAGCGAGGATGTCGTCCTGCGAGACGGGAAGCGAGCCGTACTCGTTGACCGAGCCCGGGACGAAGTCCTCGAAGTAGAGCATCGCTAGTCCATCTCGTTGATCAGGCGCGTATCCTGCGCGGGAGACCGCCGGTGATCGAGTGGAAAACGCGCAAACTCCGAATGCTCACCGCACATGACGCCGGAGCGGTTTCCGCTCCGGCGGTGCGAGCTCAATTGGCGAAGCGGAAATGCAGCACGTCGCCATCGGCGACGACGTATTCCTTGCCTTCGAGGCGGAATTTGCCGGCCTCGCGCGCTCCAGCTTCGCCCTTGTTGGCGATGTAATCCGGGTAGGCGATCGTCTCGGCGCGGATATAGCCCTTCTCGAAATCGGTATGGATCACGCCGGCTGCAGCGGGGCCCTTGGTGCCGTTCTCGATCGTCCAGGCGCGGGCCTCCTTCGGGCCCACGGTGAAATAGGTGACGAGGTTGAGCAGGGCGTAGCCGGCGCGGATCACGCGGTTGAGGCCCGGCTCGTCGAGGCCGACGGCTTCGAGATAATCCTTCTGGTCGGCGACCGGCAGCACCGCGATCTCGCTCTCGATCTTGGCGGAGACCACGACGGAGACCGCGCCTTCCTCGGCGGCGCGCGCCTTGACCTGCTCGGAGAAACCGTTGCCCTTGTCGGCGCTGGCTTCCTCGACATTGCAGACATAGAGCACCGGCTTGGAGGAGAGCAGGCCGAGCATCTCGAACGCCTTGCGCTCGTCGGCCGCGACCTGGACGAGGCGGGCCGGCTTGCCCTCGCGCAGCAGCACGAGGCAGCGGTTCATCAGGTCGGCGGCTTCCTTGGCCTCCTTGTCGCCGGACTTGGCCTTCTTCTCCAGCGGCAGGACGCGCTTCTCGAGGCTTTCGAGATCGGCGAGCATCAGCTCGGTCTCGATGATCTCGATATCGTTGACGGGCGAGACCTTGCCCTCGACATGGGTGATGTCGCCATCCTCGAAGCAGCGCACGACATGGGCGATGGCGTCGCATTCACGGATATTGGCGAGGAACTGATTGCCGAGGCCTTCGCCCTTGGAGGCGCCGCGCACGAGCCCAGCGATATCGACGAAGGTCAGCCGGGTCGGGATGATCTCCTTCGAGCCGGCGATTGCAGCGAGCTTTTCCAGCCGCTCATCAGGCACGGCGACGTCGCCGACATTCGGCTCGATGGTGCAGAACGGATAGTTCGCCGCCTGCGCCGCCGCCGTCTGCGTCAGCGCGTTGAAGAGGGTCGACTTGCCGACATTCGGCAGGCCGACGATACCGCATTTGAAGCCCATGCTCGCCCGTCCAGTGCATCGCGGGGCGGCTGCGGCCACCGCGGAAAGATTTCTCGGTTCTCCCGGGCCTTATTGGGGGCAGAGCAGCAAAAGACAAGATGGCGGGTCGCGGCGCGGCTCACGCGAACGTGCATGGCGGCGCCTCTGCCGTGCGCGCACGAGAGGAGCGCTACAGAAACAGATCGGCTGCCGGAGCTGCCCCATGCGCCTTGCCTCGCTCGCCCTGATCGGCCTCGTCACGGTCCTCGCCACGGGCATACAGGCGCAGACGCCGCAGACGCGCATACGCGGCACGGTCGAGCGTCTCGAAGGCCAATCGCTCACGGTTAAGACGCAGGACGGCGCGACGACGGTCGCTCTCGCACCTAATTATTCGGTCGGCGCCGTGGTCAAGGCTGGGATGGCCGATATCAAGAAGGGCAGCTTCATCGGTGTCGGCGCGCGCCCGCAATCCGCCGGCGGGCTGACCGCCGTGCAGGTCTTCATCTTCCCCGAGGCGATGCGCGGTACGGGCGAGGGGCATAAGCCCTGGGCCGTCCTGCCGGATTCGACGATGACCAACGCGACGGTGGCCGAGACGGTCTCGCGTGTCGACGGCGGCAGCGTCACGCTGACCTATCCGGGCGGCGAGCAGACGATCGCGATCACGCCCGAGGCCAACATCATCATGGCCGCGCCGGCGCAGGCTGCCGATCTCGTCGCCGGGGCGCAGGTGGCGCTGACCGCGAGCCGGCAGGCCGATGGCAGCCTGTCGAGCAGCCGGGTGACGATCGCCAGGGCCGGCGCCCAGCTGCCGCTGTGAGAGCCGAGTTCTAATCAGATGCCTTCTCGCCGAGGCGCTTCACCGCGCCATGGCCGCGGGCGTCCATGAAGAGATGGACCTTGTTCTGAAAGCCGGCATCGTCATGGCCGGCGAGCTGCGCGGCATTGTCGGCGCAGGCGATGCAGAGGTCCTCGACCCAAGGCTCCTCGGCCTTGCCGAAATCGTTGAGCACATAGGCGTGGACCAGTGCCTTGTCGCCGGGATGGCCGATGCCCATCCGGACCCGGCGATAGTCGTTTCCGATCGCCGCGGTGGTCGAGCGCAGGCCGTTATGGCCGGCATTGCCGCCGCCGAGCTTCACGCGCAGCTTGGCGGGGGCCAGGTCGAGCTCGTCATGGAAGACGATGACGTCGGCGGGCGCGACCTTGAAGAAGCGCGCGGCTTCGCCGATCGCGCGGCCGGACTCGTTCATATAGGTCTGCGGCAGCAGCAGCAGGGCCTTCTCGCCACCGATCGTCGCCTCGCAGGCGTAAGCTTGGAAACGGGCGCGCCAGGGCGAGGCGTTGCAGGCGCGAGCGATCGCCGCGACCGCCATGAAGCCGATATTGTGGCGGTTGCGGGCATAGCGTTGGCCGGGATTGCCGAGGCCGGCGAAGATCAGCATCGTTCGATGTCCGCTAACCCGTGGTCAAAAGCAAAACGGCCGGGCATGCCCGGCCGTCCGTTGGTTTCGTCAAGCTGACGAAAGACCGGCTCAGGCCTTGGGGGCCTCGGCCTCGGCCGCAGCCGGGGCTTCCGCCTCGACGGTCGGGGGCACGATGGTAACGAGCGTCGGATTGTCGCGCGCCGTCAGCGTCACGCCGGCCGGGAGCTTGACCGCGTCGGCATGCAGGGTGTCACCAACCGCAAGGCCGGCGACCGAAACCTCGATGAACTCGGGGATGCTCTCGGGAGCGACTTCGATCTCGAGCGAGTGCTCGACGATCTGCAGGGCGCCGCCGCCCTTCAGGCCCGGCGACTGCTCCTGGCCGACGACGTGCACGGGAACCTCGACCTTGATGGTCTGGCCGGCGGCGACGCGCAGGAAGTCGACGTGGATCGGGAAATCCTTGACCGGGTCGAGCTGGTAGTCGCGCGGGATGACGCGCGTCTTCTTGCCGTCGACGTCGATCTCGAACAGCGTGGTCAGGAAGTGACCAGCATAGATCATCTGGCGGGTCTTGTTGGCATCGAGCGCGATGGCGACGGGCGTTTCGCCCGCGCCATAGATCACGGCGGGAGTGAGGCCCTGGCGACGAACTTCCCGGGCGGCCCCCTTGCCGACCTGGGCGCGCGCCGAAGCCTGAATTTGCTTCAAGGCGGTCATGTGTTTGATCCTTAGTTCTTCAAAAGACATGGCCGCCTGCCGGCGGCCATTGCGGTTCGCGCCCCTGCCTCCAAGGGTGTCAGTGGGGCGCAGGCAGGCTCATAGGCGAAACCGGGGACAATCTCAAGTCCGGAGCCGGATTTCAGGCGGCGCTGGCGGCCGGGCGCGGCAGTGACCCCGACGCCGCCCGGCTGAAACTGCCGACGAAGGCGGGCACCGCCTCGGCCGGCATCGGCCGCGAATAATGATAGCCCTGGCCGAGGCGGCAGCCCATTGCGGCCAGGCGCCGGGCCTGGCCGTCGGTCTCGATGCCCTCGGCCACGATCCGCATGCCGAGCCGGCTGGCGACGCCGATCAGCGCCTCGACGATCGCGCCGTTCCTGGTTCCGCCCTCGATGCCGGCGACGAAGGACTTGTCGATCTTGATCGTGTCGACCGGAAAATCGAGCAGGTGGGTGAGCGAGGCGAAGCCGGTGCCGAAATCGTCGAGCGCGACCAGGATGCCGCGCTCGCGCAGGGCTTCCATGGTCCGCGCAACCCCGTCGCGGCGCCCGCCCATGATCACCTGCTCGGTGATCTCGACGACCAGGTGCTCGAGCGGCACCTGCGCCCGCTCGAACGCCCTGACGATGCGCTGGACGAGATCGCCCTTCTGGAAGTCGGCGGAGGTGACGTTGAGCCCGACGAAGGGAATCGGCAGGCCCTCGCGCCGCCAATGCGCCATGTCGGCGGCGATCGCAGGGAGCATCTGGTTGGAGATGCGATGGGCGAGCTTGGGATCGAGCAGGGCGTCCTGGAACTCGCCGGCGGCCACCACACGCCCGTCGTCGAGACGTAAGCGCGCCAGTGCCTCCATGCCCCTGATCTCGCCGGTGTCGAGCCGGATGATCGGCTGGTAGTAGGGGATCAGGCGGCCGGCACTGAGCGCGTCGCCTACGCTGCGGATCGTCTGGATCCGCCGGGTCATCGAGGTCCGCAGGCCGCTCTTGAAGCGGACATAGCCGCCGCGCCGCGTCTCCTTGGCGTGGTAGAGCGCGAAATCGGCATTCTGGCGTAAGGTGACACTGTCGGCGCCGTCTTCCCCGGCGATGGCCCCGCCGATGGTGACGCTGGGGACGATGCTGGTTCCCTCGCAGTCGATCGGCTGATGCATCGCGGCGAGGATGGCGCCGGCGACGCCGCGCAGCTGCCCGGCCTTGTCGCAGCCGGGGACGAGGACAGCGAATTCGTCGCCGCCGATTCTGAACGCCATTCCCTCGGGCGCCACCGCGGCGAGCCGCGCGCCGACCGCCTCGATCAGCCGGTCGCCAACGGGATGCCCCATGGTGTCGTTGACCGCCTTGAGATGGTCGATGTCGATCAGGATGAGGCCGAAGCGCGACGAGGGCCGCCGTGTCGCCTGGGCGATCGCCTCGTTGAAGCGGGCCCGGTTCGGCAGGCCGGTCAGCGTGTCGAAATAGGCGAGGCGGTGATTGCGGGCGTTCACCTCCTCATGCTCGATCGCGATGGCGCAGAGATGCACGCAAGTCTCGACGATCCGGCGCTCGAATGGTGTCGCACCGCGCGGCTCGCGATAATAGAAGGCGAAGCTGCCGACGACGCGGCCGTCGCGTGCGGCGATCGGGCTCGACCAGCAGGCGTGCAGGCCGAGCGGCAGCACGAGTGCGCCATAGCCGTCCCAGAGCGAGTCATTGGCGATGTCGGTCACCTCGACCGGGCTCTTGCGGTAGATCGCGGTGCCGCAGGAGCCGACGCGAGGGCCGATCGGGATGCCGTTGATCGCTTCGCCATAGGATTGCGGCAGGCTCGGCGCTGCGAGCGGCCGCAGCCGGAAATCGTCGTCGATGGTGACGACCGAGCAGACGACGCCGGGAGCGAGCGCTTCGACCCGCTTACACAGCGTGGCCATGATCGCGGCCAGTTCCTCACCGCGCGCGATCGATTCCAGAATGGCGTGTTGCAGGGATTGCAGACGCTCGACGGAATCGTGACGGCGCATCGGGATACTCGGCGGGACGTGAAGAGCCATCATGCCGCAGGGGCATGAAACCGCCGTTTCCCGCTTAGGTCGAATTGTCGGCTTTCCCGTCCTCAGGCGGGAGAGAGCCCGATCCGCTCGTCGCGCCGGCGCAGCAGATGCATCAGCGGCAACGCCAGAAGCACCATCCAGGCCTTGCCGATGATCTGTCCGGTCAGGAAATCGAGGCTGCCGAAGGCGAGCCAGAGGAAGACCAGGCTGTCGACGACGAGGCCGAGCACGCTGGAGGCCGCGATGGCCGCGACGAAATGGCGGCGCTGCAGCGGGGTATAAACCGAGAAATCGGCGAGCTCCGACAACAGGAACGCCGTGGTCGAGGCCAGCACGATGGCCGGCGGCGCCAGCATCGCGGAGATCAGCGTGCCGATCGCGATCGCGCCGAGGCCGGCGAACGAGCCCAGGCGTCGCTGGACGATGTCGCGCAGGACGAGCGCGAGCCCGACCATCAGCACGCCGCTCGGCGCCTTGATGCCGGGCGCGACGGGCACGAGGCAGGGGCCGTCGGGCACGCAGACTGTGCCGACATTCCCGATCATCCAGTTGGCGAGCGGGATGGTCAGGGTGAAGAGGGCGAGGGCGACGTAGCCCTCGATCTGGCGCTGCCGATCAATCGTCATGGTTGGGTCCGCTGTCGTCCGGCGCGGCCTCATAAGCCGCAAAGCCCCTGGCTCGCAAGTCGCATGCCGGGCAATGGCCGCAGCCATAGCCCCAGGGATGGCGCTTGCTGCGGTCGCCGAGATAGCAGCTATGCGTGTCCTCGACCACCAGTTCGAGCAAGGGCTCGCCGCCGAGCTCCTTCGCCAGGGCGAAGGTCTGGGCCTTGTCGCGCCACATCAGCGGCGTATGCAGCACGAGCCTTCGGTCGAGCCCGAGCCCGAGCGCGACCTGCATCGCCTTGATCGTGTCGTCGCGGCAGTCGGGATAGCCGGAATAATCGGTCTCGCAGACGCCGAGCACGATGTGCTTGCAATCGCGGCGATAGGCCAGCGCCGCGGCGAAGCTCAGGAAGATCAGGTTGCGGCCGGGCACGAAGGTGGTCGGCAGGCCGGTCTCTGCGAAGGCGATTTCGCTCTCGCTGGTCAGCGCGGTGTCGGAGATCGCACCGAGGGTTTTCAGGTCGAGCAGATGGTCCGGCCCGAGCCGGTCGGCGTAGGCCGGTGCGAGGCCGGGCAGCCTGGCCCTGATCGTCTCGCGACACTCCAATTCCACGCGATGGCGCTGGCCGTAGTCGAAGCCGACGGTCTCGACGGCGGCGAAGCGCTCCAGCGCCCAAGCCAGGGCAACGGTGGAATCCTGGCCGCCGGAGAAGAGGACGAGGGCCCGGTCCGCGCCGGCCGAGATGGCCGCCATCGCGTGTCTCCCCTCAATCGAACAGGCTGGAGACGCTCGACTCGCTCGCGGTGCGCTCGATCGCCTCGCCCATCAGCCCGGCGATGGAGATGACGCGGATGTTGCGCGCCACCTTCACCGCTTCGGTCGGCATGATCGAATCGGTGATCACCAGTTCCTTGAGCTTGGAGGAGGCGATGCGCGCCACGGCGCCGCCGGAGAGCACGCCATGGGTGATGTAGGCGTAGACCTCGCGAGCGCCCTGGGCGAGCAGGGCCTCGGCCGCGTTCACCAGCGTGCCGCCGGAATCGACGATGTCATCGAGCAGGATGCAGGAGCGGCCCTCGACCGTGCCGATGATGTTCATCACCTCGGACTCGCCCGGCCGGTCGCGACGCTTGTCGACGATGGCGAGCGGCGCGTCGATGCGCTTGGCGAGCGCGCGGGCGCGCACCACGCCGCCGACATCAGGCGAGACGACCATGGCGTTCTTCCACTCGAGCCGGTCCTTGATGTCGCGCGCCATCAGCGGGGCGCCGAACAGGTTGTCGGTCGGGATGTCGAAGAAGCCCTGGATCTGGCCGGCATGCAGGTCGAGCGTCAGCACGCGGTCGACGCCGGCATGGGCGATCAGGTTGGCGACGAGCTTGGCCGAGATCGGGGTGCGGCCGGAGGCGCGCCGGTCCTGCCGCGCATAGCCGAAATAGGGGATCACCGCCGTGATGCGCCTGGCCGAGGAGCGGCGCAGCGCATCGGTGATGATCAGCAGCTCCATCAGGTGGTCGTTGGTCGGGAACGAGGTCGACTGGATGATGAAGACATCCTGGCCGCGGACGTTCTCCTGGATCTCGACGAAGATCTCCATGTCGGCGAAGCGCCGGACCTGGGCCCGGGCGAGCGGGACGTCGAGATGGCCGCAGATGGCTTCGGCGAGCGGGCGATTGGAATTGCCGGCGACGACTTTGAAGGAGGAGGCCATGCCGGGTGCACCCGAAACGCAGATAAAGGCGAGCCGCCCGAGCGGGGGGGCGGTCCAGTTTCGAAGGGCTCATAACAGCGTGATGACGCCGAGTCGACCGAAGAGGTGCGGCATCCCCATGCAAATGCTGCACTGCAGCGGGGCGGGGCGCACGTTTCGCGGGAAAGCGAAGAAGGCTTGCTCCGGAACCGCTTCGTCATTCCGGGTTCAGGCCTGGCGGCCTGCCCCGGAAAGACGGTGCGGTTCTACGTGAGCCCGGCGCCTAGCGCTTCTTCTCCGTATCCGCCTGGGCGGTGCGGGTCTTGCTCTTGGCGTCCGGTTTCGGCTCCGGAATCGGTGCGGTCGTCAGGAAGCTTGCGATCGCGTCGGCCGATTCGGACGCGGCCTTGGCGACGATGGTCTGGTCGATGCCGGCCCAGGGATCACCGCCGCCGCCGCGGCGGCCGAGGCTCTCGCCCTGGACGCGCTGGGCGCGCTTCTTGCTCTCGTCATAGACGTCCCAGACGAAGGCGAGCGCGGTCTGGCCGTCCTCGGTCGGCTGGGCCGTGAGGTAGCCGCGCACCCGGAATCGGGCCGGCTTGTCGCCGGGGACGATCTCCATCTTGCGCTCGGCCGCAGCTTCGCCGAGCAGGCCGGCGAAATGCGCCGTCACCTGGTCAGGCGCGCCCGAGATGCTTTGGACCGAGACCGGAACGCCCGGCGCATCGACGCGCGGTCGCGGCGCGGTCGCGGTGGTGGTTTCCTGGCAGCCTGCGAGCGCAAGCGCGGCGAGCGGCCCCAGGACGAGGCCGTTAAAACGTACCGACATGACGCCTCCCGCCCTTTGTTCGGGCTTGGATTGCTGGTCTTCCCTGCGGCGCTCGTTGTAAGCGCAACCATCCTGAAGGTCCAGACAGGGCAGTGGCGAGGCGAAACGAGGCGGTGGCGCCGCGGTGATTGCGCTCCCGGCGCTCCTTCGCCATATCTCCCGCGAGGGCGCATGGAGCGCCTGCCGGAGAGCTCCGATGGTCAGCACGTCCAACCGTATCCTCGACGACATCGCTCGGCTGGCGACCGATGCCGCCGGCGCGGCGCAGGGCGTGCGCCGCGAGGTCGAGACCGTGGTCAAGACCCAGATCGAGCGGCTGCTGCGCGATCTCGACGTGGTGACGCGCGAGGAATTCGAGGCGGTGCGCGAGATGGCGCTGCTGGCGCGCGAGGAGAACGACAAGCTCGCGGCGCGACTGGCGGCGCTCGAGGCCAAGTCCGAGTCGAAGTAACTCCTCTGTCAAGTTTGGCCAGCGGCCAGCCAACAGCTTCGCGTTGTGGACAGTCCCGCTAAGGGATTGAGACCGGCGTCGAATCCGCAGAGCTTGCATCGCGTACCGGGTGCCGACGGGCTCGATCAGAACCGCGCAGGTTCTGTTAGGGCTCCTGACTCGCCTGAGCTATCGTCGATGAAGAGAGGTGATTCGTCGGTAGGCTCTACTTGAGAGCCGGCCGATGAAGCGAAGATCGCGCTAGAGCACGCTCCGGTCAGCTTGCACCGCAAGGTGATCGGAAAAGCGTTCTCTATCTTAAGTTAGAGACGGATTTACCGATCAGATTGATCCAATCTGATCGGATCCGGCTCTGGTGATCTTCTGGTCGGGTTGCGTGCCTTACGCTTTTCCAGTCGCCGTGTTCCCGTTCTTGAACAGGCCGCACCTGCCGTCAGGGCCAGTGCCGGCTGTTGGACCCTGGGCATGATGGACCTTGATCTGGACGCTGAAACCGAACGCCCCTCCAACCCGCTCGATCTCGTCGAACGCCTCGCCGCACTGAACGACTGGAGCTTCGATCGCGACAGCGACGACGAGCTCTCTGTCTCCGTCACTGGTGGCTGGGCCGACTACCATGTCGCGATCACCTGGCTCGCGGAAGTCGAGTCGCTGCACATCGCCTGTGCCTTCGACCTCAGGGTGCCGGACCGGCGGCGCAACGAGGTGATGAACCTCGTCAGCCTGGTCAACGAGCAGCTCTGGCTCGGGCATTTCGACCTTTGGAGCCGCGAGAACGTGGTGATGTACCGCCACGCGCTGCTGCTCTCGGGCGGAGCCGAGCCGACAGAAGAGCAGGCCGCAGGCCTGATCAAGGCGGCGATCGACGCCTGCGAACGCTACTACCAGGCCTTCCAGTTCGTGGTCTGGGCCGGGAAGAACGCCCGCGAGGCGCTCGAGGGCGCGCTGCTGGAGACGGTCGGCGAGGCGTGAAAGCCAGCTGGCCCGGGCTTGACCGGGCCTTGCTTGGCGGTTCAGGTCCATGCGCAACCGCGCATCGACCGGAGACACGCCATGGCCAGCCCGCTTCCTGAGACCCTCACCCTCGTCGGTGCCGGCAAGATGGGCGGCGCCATGCTGGAGGGCTGGCTCAGCATCGGCGTGAACGGTGCGGGTGTCACACTGCTCGACCCGCATATCTCCGACGAGATGCAGGCCCTTGCCGCCGCCCATGGCATGAGCGTCAACCCTGCCGCGCCTGCCCCCGCCGAGGTGGTGGTGCTGGCGACCAAGCCGCAAATGCTCGATACCGCTGCCCCTGCCGTGCAGGCGCTGATCGGCCCGAAGACGCTGCTGATCTCGATTCTCGCCGGCAAGACGCTCGGCGATCTCTCGGCCCGCCTGCCCAATGCGAATGCGATCGTGCGCGCCATGCCGAACCTGCCGGCCTCGGTCCGCCGCGGCGTCACCGCCGCCGCGGCGGGCAAGGGTGTCAGCGAGGCGCAGCGGCAATTGGCCGATGCGCT
Source organism: Allobosea sp. P4_H5 (assembly GCF_056400825.1). NCBI lineage: Bacteria > Pseudomonadati > Pseudomonadota > Alphaproteobacteria > Hyphomicrobiales > Alloboseaceae > Allobosea > Allobosea sp. P4_H5. Next base: position 519,051 of record NZ_JBFUKM010000002.1, read on the forward strand.
GCTCGCCGGCGTCGGCAAGGTCGAATGGCTCGGCGACGAGGGGCTGATCGACGCCGTCACCGCCGTCTCGGGCTCGGGGCCGGCCTATGTCTTCAACATGGTCGAGTGCCTTGCGGCTGCCGGTGTCGCGGCAGGCCTGCCGGCCGATATCGCCGAGCGCCTGGCGCGGGCGACGGTCGAGGGCGCCGGCGAGATGCTGTTCCAGTCGCCGCTGCCGCCGGCGACCTTGCGCCAGAACGTGACCTCGCCGGGCGGCACGACCGCGGCCGCGCTCGAAGTGCTGATGGCCGATAACGGCCTGGCGCCGTTGATGCGACGCGCCGTCGCTGCCGCCAAACGCCGCGCTGAGGAGCTTTCGGGCTGAGGTGGCCTTTCAACCGCCCGGGTCACGCCCTAGCTTCTCTTCATCTGCTCACGACAGGAGAGACGTCGATGGCGCGCAAACCCGTTTCCCCCGAAGCCGAGAAGCCCGCCGCAAAGCCAGATCCGCGCCGCACCGTGGTCGATGCCCTGTTCCGGCTGGCGGCGATGCAGAGCTGGGACGAGATCGAACTGCCGGCAATCGCCCGCGAGGCCGGGATCAGCCTCGCCGAGTTGCGTAATCTTTTCCCCTCAAAGCTCGCCATCCTCGGCGGGCTCGGCCGCATCCTCGACGATGCCGTGCTGGCCGGGAATTCCGACGACCTCATCGAGGAATCCTACAAGGAGCGCGTCTTCGACCTGGTGATGCGCCGGCTCGATGCGCTCGCGCCCTACAAGCCCGGGTTGAAGGCGCTGATGCCGCATCTGCGGCGCCAGCCCCTGGCGCTCGCCGCGCTCGGGCGCAACTCGGTGAATTCCTGGCGCTATCTGCTGGCCTCGGCCGGCATCCCGACCGAGGACGATCTCGGCTCCGTCCGCGTCCGCGGCGCGACGCTGCTGATGGCGCGCGTGCTCGACACCTGGCTGGAGGATGACGAACCGGAGCTGTCGCGCACCATGGCCAAGCTCGACCGCGAGCTGAAGACGGCCGGGCAGATCATGGCGCGCGTCGAGGACGTCCACCGGCTGACGGCGCCGCTGCGCGGCTTGGCCCGCTCGCTCTGCTCGGGCGTGCGGCGCACGCCGCGGCGCGAGCGCATGCGCGGAGAAGAGAGCGACGACTACGCTCCAGCGATCTGACGGCAATCAGAGGTTGTGACCAGCAACTGCTGATTGTGGCAAAAAAGTGACAGTGTTAAGCGGGCATTAGCCAGTTCCGGCGAATGTGAAGAATCACGTTCGCGAGGGGCGATCTATGTCGGTGTTGAAGAAGCTTACCGGGCTGTCGATCAGCCGTTCGTTCGGGCTGGTCGCCATCCTGGCCGCCGTCGTCACGATTGCAAGCGTCGCGGTGACGCTCAATCAGGCCCGGATCGACATGCTCGATCTCAAGCGGGCCGAGGTGAAGAACGCGGTCGAGGCCGCCGCCTCCACGGTGAGCGCCTATGTGGCGAAGGTGGAGAAGGGCGAGCTCAAGGACGCCGACGCGCAGAAACTCGCGCTCGACGCCATCGCCAACGCCCGCTTCGACGACGGCAACTACTTCTTCGTGATCCGCTATGACGGCACGAACATCGCCCATGCCAGCCCGAAGCTGGTCGGCACCGACATGTCGGCGCTCAAGGACCCGACCGGTAAGCTCTTCGTCAAGGAACTGACCGACACGGCGCGGCTGAAGGGCGCCGGTTTCGCCGACTACATGTGGGTGAAGATCGGCGACAAGGATCCCTCGCTGAAGATCTCCTATGTGGCCGGCGTGCCGAAATGGCAGTGGGCGATCGGCACCGGCATGCATGTCCATGCCGTCGACGTGGCCTTCTACGGCATGATCAAGGACGTCGCCGTGGTGCTGGTGCCGCTGGCACTGCTGTTGCTCGGCCTTGTCGTCGTGTTGAGCCGCCGCGCCTCCGGGATGCTGCGTACCGTCTCCGGCAATATGAGCACGCTGGCAGCCGGCGATCTCAAGGCGCCGATCGCCTATCAGGACCGCCAGGACGAGGTCGGCAGCATGGCGCGCGCCCTCGTCGTCTTCCGCGACGCAGCGCTGATGAAGCAGCAGGTCGAGACCGAGAAGGCCCAGGCCGAAGCCGATGCCGGCGAGCAGCGCCGCGCGGCCGACACGCAGCGCAGCCTCAACGAGGCGCAGCGCGGTGAAGAGGCGAAGAAGCAGGCGGTTGTCGTCGACGCGCTCGGCGCCGGTCTTGAGCATTTGACCGAGGGCGACCTGACCTACCGGATCGAGGCTTCCTTCAGCGCCGAATACGCCAAGCTGAAGAACGACTTCAACGCGGCGATGGCGCATCTCGAAGAGACGATGCGTCAGATCGCGACCAATACGGAGAGCATGAAGGCGGGCGCCGGCGAGATCAGCCAGGCCGCCGACGATCTCGCCAGCCGCACCGAGCAGCAGGCCTCCTCGGTCGAGGAGACTGCGACGGCGCTCGACCAGCTGACCGCGACCGTGCGCCAGACCGCCGAGGGCGCGCGTCAGGCCAGCCATGCCACCACCCAGGTCAAGGGCGAGGCCGAGCAGTCCGGCCAG